>NZ_QGSY01000134.1 GCF_003857035.1 Micromonospora arida | reverse complement strand
CGACAAGCGTGTCCCCCCGCCGCATCACCAGGAACTGGTCCCCGTGCTGCACAGACACCTCGTGCATCCGAGGATCCGACAGGTCCGGAGAAGACCGACGCAGGGCGATCAACCGCTGGTAGAACGACAGCATCGAAGCATGCTCAGGCTTGTCCAGCTCCGCCCAGTCCAACCGCGACCGTACGAACGTCTCCGGGTCCTGCGGATCGGGCACGTCCCCCTCCGGCCACCCGTGCGACGCGAACTCCCGCCGCCGCCCGGTGCGCACCGCAGAGGCCAATTCCGGCTCCGGGTGCGAGGTGAAGAACTGCCACGGCGTAGAAGCAGCCCACTCCTCCCCCATGAACAGCATCGGAGTAAAGGGCGCGGTCAGCAGCAACACAGCGCCAACCCGCAGCAGCGAGGGTGAGAGAGAAGCCGAGATCCGATCCCCGGTAGCCCGGTTCCCGATCTGGTCGTGGTTCTGTAGGTAGGCCACCAGCCGATGCCCAGGCACCCGCGAATCCAGAGGTCGCCCATGGTGCCGGTTACGGAAGCTGGACCAGGTCCCCGCGTGGAAGAACCCACCCGTCAGCACGTCCGACAGCGTTTCGAGGGAGCCGAAGTCGCCGTAGTAGCCGTGCCGCTCCCCCGTCAGCAACGTGTGCAGCGCGTGGTGCGCGTCGTCGTTCCACTGCGCGTGCAGCCCGAACCCACCCGCCTCCCGGGGCGTGATGAGCCGCGGGTCGTTGAGATCCGATTCGGCGATCAGCGACAGCGGCCGACCCAGGTGCGTCGACAGCGACTCGACCTCGATGGCCAACTCTTCGAGCAGAGGCACCGCCCGGGTGTCCGGCAGCGCGTGCACCGCATCCAACCGCAGCCCGTCGACGTGGTAGTCGCGCAGCCACATGAGCACGCTGTCGATGATGTAGCGGCGTACCTCGTCGGAGTGCGGGCCGTCCAGGTTGATCGAGCGGCCCCAACTGTTGCTCTGCTCGGCGAGGTACGGACCGAACTGCGGCGCGTAGGCCCCGGAGGGCCCGAAATGGTTGTAGACAACGTCGAGGATCACCCCCAACCCGCGCTCGTGGGCGGCGTCGACGAACCGTTTCAGGCCGTCGGGGCCGCCGTAGGGCTCGTGGGGGGCGTACCAGCAGACGCCGTCGTACCCCCAGTTGTGTTCGCCGTTGAAGGCGTTCACCGGGAGCAGTTCGATCAGGTCGACACCGAGCGACACGAGGTGGTCGAGGCGGTCGATGGCCGCGTCGAAGGTGCCTTCCGGGGTGAAGGTGCCGATGTGCAGCTCGTAGAGGATGCTGCCGGGCAGCTGCCGGCCCGTCCAGGAGGAATCGGTCCACTGGAACGCAAGATGGTCGTAGCGGCGGCTCGGCCCGTGCACTCCCGCAGGCTGCCACGGTGACCGGGGGTCGGGCAGTGGGGTTTCGTCGTCGTTCAGCAGAAAGGAGTAGTCGGCGCCGGCGTCGGGCACGTCGACCTTCCACCAGCCGTCGGTGGCGGCGCGCATCTCGTGGTCGGTGTCGCCGGCCAGACGCAGCCGCACCCGGGTGGCGTCCGGTGCCCAGACGGAGAATTCGGTCATGAAACGGCCTCCTCGGCAGCGGTGGGAGGAGCCAGCAGAGCGACGGGGTAATCGGCCAGGAGGGTGTCCAGCGGCGTCTCTCCGCCACTGTAGACCCGCCCGGTGAACAGGTCCTTCATCTCGTGAACGGGAAGTGACAGGGCTGTGTCGCACCACCCACCGACACGTGCCAGTTCCAGCGGGAGCCGGGTCGCCACGGCGATCACCCCGCCCCGGTCGAAGGACACCGCGTGCCGGCTCACCGGCCCCTGCGCGGGCACCGGCCGGTAGGTGGTGAACAGCTCCGGGTGCGCCCGCCGCAACCGCAGGGTCCGCGACACGACGAGCAGCTTCGCCGCTCCGTCGGTGTCGACTGGGGGACGCCAGCCGCCGTCGATGCGTGCCAGCATTTCTCGGCGTACGTCGAAGTCGACCGGGCGGCGGTTGTCCGGGTCGACGAGGGAGTTGTCCCACAGCTCGGTGCCCTGGTAGGTGTCCGGCACCCCGGGCATGGTGAGTTGGATGAGCTTCTGCCCCAGCGAGTTGGACCAGCCGGCGGGGGTGATCGCGGCGGCGAGTTCGCTCAGCTCGTCGTGCAGGCTCGGGTCGTCGTACATCAGGTCGACCAGGGTGTGCAGGGCCTGCTCGAAGGCCGGGTCGGGGTCCGCCCAACTGGTCGAGGCCCCGGCCTCCCGGGCGGCCTTCTCGGCGTACGCGTGCAGCCGTTCCCGCTCGATCGGCCACGCGCCGACGGCGGTCTGCCAGAGCAGGTGGGCGAAGGCCGGGTCGGGCAGCGGCGCGTACTCCATCCATGCCTTGACCTGCTCGGCCCAGCGGGCCGGCAGTTCGCTGAGCACGGCGAGGCGGGCGCGGACGTCCTCGCCGCGTTTGGTGTCGTGGGTGGAGAGGGTGGTCATGCTGGCCGGCCAGCGGACCTGTTGGGCGGTGGCGAAGCGGTGGAACTCCGCGGGTGGCACGCCGAAGCGGACCGGGCTGTCGCCAACTTCGTTGAGCGCCACGAACCGGGTCCACCGGTAGAAGGCGGTGTCCTCCACGCCCTTGGCCATCACCGCGCCGGTGAGCTGCGGGAACCGCATGCCCAGCTCGTCGTCGGGGTTGCGCAGCCGGCGGGTCACCGCGTCCAGGGCGCCGGCCAGGTCGGGGCGGCGGCGACCCGCCTCGGAGCGGGCGGCGGCGAGCAGCCGGGCGCCGTGCGGCGGGTAGCCCCGGTAGACGGCGAACGCGGCGGCCAGCTCGGCGAGCGCCGCGCGGGCCTGCTCGGGCGGAACCTCGGGGGCGAGGGCGGCCAGCCGGGTCAGCTCGGCGGCGAGCAGCCGGGTGGCGGCGGCCAGTTTGGTGGCGTGGGTCAGGTCCTCCCAGGAGGTGTGCCGGCCGGTCACGTGAGTGTCCAGCACGGTGAAGTCGCCCTCGGCGTCGATGTCGATGAAGAGCCCACCGACCATGGCCAGGGCGTCGTAGCCGGTGGTGCCGTCCACCGGCCAGTCCGGCAGCTCCTCGCCGTACTCCAGGATCTTCTCCACCACGAGCCAGGTGTCCGGCGCGGCCTCCCGCAGCCGGGCCAGGTAGCCGGCCGGGTCGCGCAGGCCGTCCGGGTGGTCGACGCGGATGCCGTCGACCTCCCCGGCGGCGGCCCAGCGCAGGATCAGCTCGTGGGTGGCGGCGAAGACCGCCGGGTCCTCCACGCGCAGACCCGCCAGGCCCGCGATGGCGAAAAATCGGCGGTACGTCAGCTCGGCGTCACCGCGCCGCCAGGAGACCAGCTCGTAGTGCTGCCGGTCGTGCACCTCCCGGGCGCTGCCGTCGCCGGTGCCGTCGGCGACCGGGAAGCGGTGCTCGTGGTAGCGCAGCTCCCCGTCGACCAGCTTGAGGTCGTCCAGGGCGGCCGGGTCGTCGCCCAGCACCGGCAGCAGCAGCCGGCCCCGGTCCCAGTCGATGTCGAACCAGTCGGCGTACGACGAGTCGCGCCCCCGGCGCAGCACGTCCCACCAGGCGGGGTTGGCGGCCGGTACGGCGACCCCGGCGTGGTTGGGCACGATGTCGACGACCAGGCCGAGCTGCTTGTCGCGCAGGGCGGCCAGCAGCCGCTGCCGGGCGGCCTCCCCGCCCAGCTCCGGGTTGACGGCCCGGTGGTCGACCACGTCGTAGCCGTGCTGGGAGCCGGGGGTGGCGGTCAGCAGCGGGGCGCTGTAGAGGTGGCTGACGCCGAGGTCGTCCAGGTAGTCGACGATCGCGGCGGTGGCGTCCAGGTCGAAGCCGGGGCGGACCTGGATGCGGTAGGTGGCCTTGGGAGGGGTGGCCGGCATGTCAGATCGTCCTCTCCAGCACGACGAGGGAGCGGTCCGGCACCCGGATGGTGCCGCCCGCGCTGATCACGGCGGCGTCGTCCGGCTCGGGTTCGGCGGTGCTGATGACCCGTTCCCACTTCTGGCCGTACTCGCTGCCGGGCATGGTGAAGTCCAGTGGCGCGTCGTGGGCGTTGAAGCAGAGCAGGAACGACGCGTCGTGGTGCTTCTGGCCGTACTGGCCGCGCTCGCGGATGCCCTCACCGTTGACGAAGAGCGCCACCGAACGGCCGAAGTCGTTGCCCCAGTCCTCGCCGGTCATCTCCCGCCCGTCCGGGGTGTGCCAGGCCAGGTCGGGCAGCGGCTCGTCGATGCCGCGCCCGTTCACCGGCAGGCCGGTGAAGAAGCGGCGACGCCGGAACACCTGGTGCCGCTTGCGGAACGCGGTGAGCGTCTGCACGAACTCCAGCAGCTGCTCGTCGACGTTGTCCCAGTCGACCCAGGCCAACTCGCTGTCCTGGCAGTAGACGTTGTTGTTGCCGTGCTGGGTGCGGCCCAGCTCGTCACCATGACCGATCATCGGCACACCCTGCGACAGCATCACGGTGGCCAGGAAGTTCCGCCGCTGCTTGGCCCGCAGGGCGAGGACCGCCTCGTCGTCGGTGTCGCCCTCGACCCCGCAGTTCCAGGACCGGTTGTGGCTCTCGCCGTCCCGGTTGTCCTCACCGTTGGCCTCGTTGTGCTTGTCGTTGTACGACACCAGGTCGTTGAGGGTGAACCCGTCGTGCACGGTGACGAAGTTGATGCTGTGGAACGGCCGGCGGCCGTCGTCCTGGTAGAGGTCGGCGGAGCCGGAGATCCGGGACGCGAACTCGGCGAGGGTGGCCGGCTCGCCGCGCCAGAAGTCCCGCACGGTGTCGCGGTACTTGCCGTTCCACTCCGTCCACAACGGCGGGAAGTTGCCCACCTGGTAGCCGCCGGGGCCGACGTCCCACGGTTCGGCGATGAGCTTCACCTGGCTGACCACCGGGTCCTGCTGCACCACCTCGAAGAAGGTGGAGAGCCGGTCCACCTCGTAGAACTCGCGGGCCAGGGTGGCGGCCAGGTCGAACCGGAAGCCGTCGACGTGCATCTCGGTCACCCAGTAGCGCAGCGAATCCATGATCAGTTGCAGCGAGTGCGGGCTACGCACGTTGAGGCTGTTGCCCGTGCCGGTGTAGTCGACGAAGTAGCGGCGGTCCTCCTCGCTGAGCCGGTAGTAGCTCGGGGCGTCCACGCCCTTGAAGCTCAGCGTCGGCCCGAGGTGGTTGCCCTCGGCGGTGTGGTTGTAGACCACGTCGAGGATGACCTCGATGCCGGCGGCGTGCAGCGCCTTGACCATGCCCCGGAACTCCTGCACCTGCTGGCCGAGTCGGCCCAGCGCCGAGTAGCCGTGGTGCGGGGCGAAGAAGCCGATGGTGTTGTAACCCCAGTAGTTGCGCAGCCCCAGATCGACGAGGCGGTTGTCGTGGATGAACTGGTGCACCGGCATCAGCTCGATCGCCGTCACCCCGAGCCGGGTCAGATAGTCGATCATCGGCGGGGAGGCGATGCCCGCGTACGTGCCGCGCAGCTCCTCCGGGATGTCCGGGTGGCGCATGGTCAGCCCGCGCACGTGCGCCTCGTAGATCACCGAGTGGTGGTAAGGGGTGCGCGGCGGCTTGTCGTTGCCCCAGTCGAAGTACGGGTTGACCACCACCGACTTCGGCATGAACGGCGCCGAGTCGGTCTCGCTCATCCGCTCCGGCTCGTCCATGTCGTAGTCGTAGACCGCCGGGTCCCACTCCACGTCACCGTCGATGGCCTTGGCGTACGGGTCGAGCAGCAGCTTGTGCGGGTTGCAGCGCAGCCCGTTCGCCTGGTCGTACGGGCCGTACACCCGGTAGCCGTAGCGCTGGCCCGGCTCGATGCCCGGCAGGTACGCGTGCCACACGTAGGCGTCCACCTCGCGCAGCTCGACGCGGCGCTCCGCGCCGGTGTCCCACTCGTCGAAGAGGCACAGCTCGATCCGCTCGGCTACCTCGGAGAAGATGGCGAAGTTGGTGCCCATCCCGTCGTAGGTGGCGCCCAGGGGATACCGCTCGCCCGGCCAGACCTGCATCTCGCTCCTTCAACCCATGGTTATGTGCGCACCGGCCGATCGCTGCCCGCACGCATGCAGGTAGTGCCCCCGGCCCAGGCGCACCAATCCATCCTTCCAGGCGCTGCCCGGAAAACACCTGTCTGATGCGCGCTTTGCACCTCAGGTGTCCTCCGTCACGATCACCCTTTTGAAGGTGCGTTCTTGGGGCCGATGGACTTTCCTTGATCGGGGACAAGCGTCCGCGCGTGCCCGCCAGGCCCTCGGCCACCCCTTACACCTCTCGCTCCGCCGCCACTGACGCCGGCGCGTACCACCATGCATGGACGGAGATTGATGTGACGACCCTGCGGGTCGACGAGCAGCTCGCTGCCACCAAGGACCGGGCCCACCGGCCCACCGTGACCTCCCGGCCCCCCGCGCAGTCCGGTCCCACCGCGCAGCCCGGCACGCCCGTGCCGGCGCAGTCCGGCCCCGGGGTGCCCCCGCAGACCCGCCGCATCCTCATGCTGTCCTGGGAGTACCCGCCGGTGCTCGTCGGCGGTCTCGGTCGACACGTGCACGCGCTGTCGGTGGCGTTGGCCGCCGCCGGCCACGAGGTCACCGTCGTCACCCGCCACTCCGAGGGCGCGCCCCTGGAGGAGTACGCCGACGGCGTGCGCATCCTGCGCGCCCCCGAAGACCCGGTGGCCTTCCCCCTCGCCACCGGCTCACTGCTGGCCTGGACCATGGCCTTCAACCACACCCTCACCCGCACCGCCCTGCGCGCCACCCAGGCCGGCTCCTACGACGTCATCCACGCCCACGACTGGCTCGTCGCGCACACCGCGATGACGTTGCGCGACCACCTGGACATCCCGCTGGTCACCACGATCCACGCCACCGAGGCCGGGCGGCACCAGGGCTGGCTGCCGGAGGAGATGAACCGCACCATCCACGGCGTCGAGCAGTGGCTCAGCAGCGAGTCCAACCGGGTGATCGTCTGCTCCGGGTACATGCGCGACGAGGTGAACGCGCTGTTCGGCGTACCCGCCGGGCGGGTCGACGTGGTCGCCAACGGCGTGGAGCCGCGCCGCTGGCGGGTGCCCGCGCGTGCCGTGGCCGCCGCCCGCGCCCGCTTCGCCGGGAACGGCCCGCTGGTCACCTTCGCCGGCCGCCTGGTGTACGAGAAGGGCGTCCAGCACCTGATCGCCGCGCTCCCCCGGCTGCGCGAGCGGCACCCCGGGCTGCGTGCCGTGATCGCGGGTGACGGCCCGTACCGCGCCGAGTTGGAGGCCGAGGTGCACCGCCGCGGCCTGGGCGGCATGGTCACCATGCCGGGCTTCCTGGGCGGCACCGACCTGCCGGCGCTGATGGCCGCGTCCGACTGCTTCGCGGTGCCGAGCATCTACGAGCCGTTCGGCATGGTGGCCCTGGAAGGCGCCGCGGCCGGCGCTCCGCTCGCCGTCGCCGCCACCGGTGGCCTCGGCGAGATCATCGAGCCGGGCGTCACCGGGATGACCTTCCGTCCGCACGACCCGGACAGCCTGACCGACGCCGTTGACGCGCTGCTGTCGGACCCTGACCGTTCCCGCGTCATGGCCCGCCGTGCCCGCCGGATGGTCCACGACCAGTACGGCTGGGCCGCGATCGCCCAGCGCACCGCCGCCAGCTACGCCGCTGCCATCCACCACGACGCCGCGTTCACCGCCGAGCGCGCCGAGCAGCGGATGTCGCAGGGTCGGGCCCTCCCGGCGCTGCCCGAGGGCAACCTGCTCGCCGCCGCCGGCCTGCGCTGACCCTCGCCGTCCGGCCCGCTTGCGGTTGATCGACTCGGCCTTCTTGAAGTCGGGGTATCCCGGTGCTGCGGACCACCCGACTTGCGGTTGATCGACTCGGCCTTCTTGAAGTCGGGGTGTCCCGGCGCCGGAGACCCCCCGACTTCCTGAAAGCCGAGTCGATCATGACGTGAGGAGCGCACCGCACAGCTCAGCGGTGGGACGCCGGGCTACGCTGCCGGGCGCGAGGCGCCGGGGCGCCGGCCGGGTAGCTCGCCGCTGGGCCCGGCCGCGCCGCTCAATGTCGGGGCCGTCGGGCCGGGGCCGCTCAGCCCGCCCTCGGCGCACCAGTCTCGGGCCGTCGGGCCAGGGCCGCTCAGCCCGCCCTCGGCGCACCAGTCTCGGGCCGTCGGGCCAGGGCCTCTCAGCCCGCCCTCGGCGCACCAGTCTCGGGCCGTCGGGCCAGGGCCGCTCAGCCCGCCCTCGGCGCACCAGTCTCGGGCCGTCGGGCCAGGGCCGCTCAGCCCGCCCTCGGCGCACCAGTCTCGGGCCGTCGGGGCCGGGGCCGCGCAGCTCGGCGCCGGTCGGCCGGGGCTGTCAGAATGTGCGGATGTCTCGTCCTGTCGACGCCCTGGATGCCAGCTTTCCGATCGCCGCCTCGATCGCGCTGGACCTGATCCGACGCCCCGAGGTGACCGAGCAGTGGTCGAGCCCGAGCGCCCTGCCACACCTGTCGGTGGGTGGGCTGGCGTGTCACCTGGGACGACAGGCGGTCCGTGCCGCGGAACTGCTGCCGGCGCCGAGCGATCTGCCCACCCTGAAGTCGGCCGACAACCACTACGAGCGGGCCGCCTGGGTCACCGAGGGTTCCCCGGACAAGGACTCCGTCGCCTCCGGCCCCGACGAGGCCGACGCCGTACGCGGACCGGCCGACCTGCACGCCCGTTCCGCCCAGGCGCTGGAAGAGGTCGGCGACCTGCTCTCCCGGGGTGCCGCCCGTGACATCGTGCCGATTCCCTGGCAGGGCTGGGCCCTTCCGCGCAGCGAGTTCCTGCTCACCCGTCAGCTGGAGATCGTGGTCCACTCCGACGACCTCGCGGTGAGCGTCGGCGTGCCCACGCCGGAGTTCCCGGCCGACGTCTTCGACCCCGTACGCGACCTGCTGGTCCGCCTGGCCGTGCGTCGTAACGGCCAGTCCGCGCTGATCAGCGCACTGAGTCGCAGCGAGCGATCCCGGAACATCTCCGCCTTCTGACCGCCCGCCCCGGTCGCCGACCACCCGGGGCCCGGGGCCCGCCACCCGGGGCCTCCTGACGCCCAAGGCTGGGGGCCTGCCCCCGGCGTCACCCCGCCCGTGATCGACTCGGCTTTCTGAAAGTCGGGGTGTCCTGGCACGAGGAACACCGCGCCTTCAAGGAACTCGAGTCGATCACGGGCGTGACGGGGCAGCTCGGAGCGCGGAAACGCGGCAGGCCGCCGACCCCGGAGGGGTCGACGGCCTGCTGGCGTAGCGAGGAGCGGGTCAGCGCTCGCCGAAGGGGACGTAGTCCCGCTCGGCGGAGCCGACGTAGACCTGCCGCGGACGGCCGATCTTGGTCTCCGGGTCGTTGATCATCTCGCGCCACTGGGCGATCCAGCCGGGGAGCCGGCCGAGCGCGAAGAGCACGGTGAACATCTTGGTCGGGAAACCCATGGCCTTGTAGATCAGGCCGGTGTAGAAGTCCACGTTCGGGTAGAGCCGACGGGAGACGAAGAAGTCGTCCGCGAGGGCGATCTCCTCCAGCTCCATGGCGATGTCCAGCAGCGGGTCCGGCTTGGCCATCCGGCCCAGCACGTCCTGCGCGGCCTTCTTGACGATCGCCGCCCGCGGGTCGTAGTTCTTGTAGACCCGGTGGCCGAAGCCCATCAGCTTGACGCCGTCCTGCTTGTCCTTGACCTTGCGGACGAAGGACCGGACGTCGCCGTCGCCGGCGTGGATCTGCTGGAGCATCTCCAGCACCGCCTGGTTCGCGCCACCGTGCAGGGGGCCGAACAGCGCGTTCACGCCGGCCGAGACCGAGGCGAACAGGTTGGCGTTGCTGGAGCCGACCAGGCGGACGGTCGACGTGGAGCAGTTCTGCTCGTGGTCGGCGTGCAGGACGAAGAGCATGTCCAGCACCTTCGACATCACCGGGTCGACCTCGTACGGCTCCGCCGGCACGCCGAACGTCATCCGCAGCAGGTTGTCCACGTACCCCAGCGAGTTGTCCGGGTACAGCAGCGGCTGACCGATGGACTTCTTGTACGCGTACGAGGCGATGGTGGGGACCTTCGCCATCAGCCGGACCGTGGAGATCTCCACGTGCTCGGAGTCGAACGGGTCCAGGCTGTCCTGGTAGAAGGTGGACAGGGCGCTCACCGCGGACGAGAGCACCGCCATCGGGTGGGCGTCCCGGGGGAAGCCGTCGAAGAAGCGACGCATCTCCTCGTGCAGCAGCGAGTGCCGCCGAATCCACTCGGTGAACTCGGTCAGCTGCTGCTCGGTCGGCAGCTCACCGTAGATGAGCAGGTAGGAGACCTCCAGGAAGGAGGACTTCTCGGCCAGCTGCTCGATCGGGTACCCCCGGTAACGCAGGATGCCCGCGTCGCCGTCGATGTAGGTGATCGCGGATGAGGCAGCGGCGGTGTTGACGAAACCGGGGTCGTACGTGGTCATCCCGGTTTCCTTCAGCAGCTTGCTCACCCCGACACCGGCGGGGCCCTCGACCGCAGGATGCACCGGCATCGACAGCTGCCCACCGGGGTGATCGAGCTTGACTTCCGTCATGTGGTTCCTCGCTTCGCCGGCAGATCTACGTTGAATTGCCTTCGCTTCTACCGTAATTGCGGCTCGGGGGACAACGCCCGCCGTGGTTCGGCGGTGAGGTATGCGTCACCCGATTCCCGACCGGGCGGCCGGGAAACCCGGTATCCCGCCAGACGGGACCGGACCGCACCGACCCCGGGAGCCAGGCCGGACCAACCCCGGGACCGGACCGGACCGACCCGGGGAAGCCAGACCTGACGACCCCGGAAGCCGGGCCGGACCGACCCGGAAGCCAGGTCACGACAGGCTGAGGCGTCGCAGCGTACCGTCCGTCGCGACCTGGAAGACGGCGAGCTGGTTGGTGCCGGCGTGGAACAGCTTGTCGTCGGCGAGCAGCGCGGCGAACCGGCGTCCGCCGGGGTCGGCCGGCACCACCGGGACGACGGCCCCGATGCGGCCGTTGACGGCGACGGCGAGGAGGGTGCCGTCCGGGATCCGGTCCGGGACGTCGCCCCAGACCAGTGCCGGGAGGGCGCCGGTGTCCGGGTCCGTGGCGGTGAACGCCGCCAGGTCGGCGACCCGGGCGCTGCCGGCGGCCGGGCCGGCGCGTACCTCGGTGCCGACCAGGGGGTGGGGTGTCGGCAGGGGTGGCGGTGCGGGCACGCCACCGGGGAAGGTGACCGGTTCGCCGGGGCGGTCGTAGAAGTGCTTCGTACCGTCGGTGCGGGGGGCCTGCCGGGCGGAGCGCCCGTCGACCCGCCAGGGCAACCGGACGCCGGCCTCGTCGGCCACGGTCGGCAGCAGGTCGACGTGTTCCCAGTTGCGGTCGTCCACCCGGCCGGCCTGCTGCCGGGGTTCCTTGACGAACGTCGGCACCCAGGCGACCTCCCCGGCGGCGGCTTTGATGGCGTCCATGCCTCGGCCCTGCGCGCCGGGGCGGAAGCTGACCCCGTGGTCGGCGGTCACCACGACGAGGGCCTGGTCGTAGAGGCCGTTGGCGCGCAGCGTCCGCAACGTCTCGCCGATCAGCCGGTCGGTGTAGCCGAGCTGGGCGAGGTGCCGCTGCCGGGCCAGGTCGACCCACCCGGCGCCGTCGTTGGGCAGGTCCTCGGGGGCGTCGTAGCGCGCCCCGGACGGCAGGTACGCCCACGGTGAGTGCGGCATCAGCAGGTGCAGGAAGTGCAGGGTGGGCCGGGTTGTCGGCTTCAGCCCGGCCAGGAAGCTGGTGAACCGGGCCGGTTGGTTGTCGTCCAGGCTGTCCCAGCGGAACTTCGGGTCGGCCGGCACCGGTTCGGCGGCGTCCAGGCCGGCTTCGGCGCGGGTCTGCTCGCGGTAGGAGTCCTCCGGGTCGACAGCGCTCTCCGTCGGCCCGGCGACCCGGCCGAGCAGCTTGCCGGTCTCCCGGACCAGTACGCCGAGCCCCTGTTCCGGGGTGACCGGCTGCTCGCAGCGGCTGGGTGGGCAGAGCCGGGTGATGCTCTCCTCGGCGCGGATGTCGTACAGGCCGCCGAAGGCGGTGAAGATGTTGTCCGGGTACTGCGAGTAGTGCGGGGCGACCGGCTTGGCCGGGTAGCGGCCGGTGAGCATCGCCGGGAGCGCGTTGGGCGTCCACCCGCTGACCCCGGTGGAGTTGCGGTACCAGGTGGAGCCGCCGGCCAGCTCGGCGAAGTGCGGGTACCGCCCGGCGTCGATCTTCCCGTCCGCGCCGAGCAGGCTGACCAGTGGCAGCTCGTCGAGGATCAGCATGACCACCGGCGGGTGCACGGCCGAGCCCTGCGCGGTGCCGGCCGCACCGCCGTCGCCGCGCGGCAGGACCACCGCCGAGGTGGGCGAGGCGAGCAGGAAGAGCGCCACGAAGGCCACCGGCCCGGCGGCGGCCAGTCGCAGCACCCGGCCCGGCGCCCGCCACCGTCGGTGCGCGGCCGCGCCGGCGGCTCCGGCCAGCACGGCCACCAGCAGCAGCGGTACGCCCCGAAGTGGCGTGACGTGTCGGCCGACCTGCACGGCGAGGGCGGCGACCAGCAGCCCGACCAGCCCGGTGTGGGTGAGGGCGCGGGTGGTCCGGCCGGCCAGTCGGCTGAGCGCGCCGAGCAGCGCCACCGCAGCCGTGGGGAGCACCGTCACCAGGGCGAGCAGCAGCAGAATCTGGGCCGGGTCGGCGCGGTGGAAGAGGAAGAAGTCGGGGCTGCGGCCGAGCACGTCCAGCAGTGGCTGGGTGACCACGAGACCGACCAGCGCGACGATCTCCAGCAGCCGACCCAGCTCCCCTCGCCAGCCCTTGTCCCACAGCGGTTCAGCCACCCATCACCGTCCGGTAGAGCGTGCGGGTGCCCGAGGGCAGTTCCAGCCGGTCGGTGATCCGCCCTCGGGCGGCGAGCAACGTCTCGAAGGTGTCGCGTCGGTAGTCCGGGAACAGACCGGCGGGCTTGTTGGCCAGCAGCCGGGTCGCCATCGGGTCCTCCGGGTGGACGAACTCCACCACCACCGCGCCGCCGGGCGCGGTCATCCCGGCCAGCCAGTCGATGACCTCCGGCAGCGGTACGTTGCGCCCGATCGCCAGGTGGTGCACCACGGCCAGGGCGAGCACCACGTCGGCGGACGCCCGCTCGGCGAAGCCGGCCCGCTCGACGCCCCGCCAGCCGCCACCCGGCGAGGGGTCGGCCAGGTCGAGCACCAGCGGCAGGATGCGGCGCTGCCCCTCGGAGCGCAGCTGTCGGTACAACTCGTCGACGACCGTGGGGTCCTGCTCGACGGCGACCACGTAGTCGGCGTGCCCGGCTGCCAGCCGGGAGTACCGGCCGTCGTTGGCACCGAGGTCGAGCACGAGGCGGGGGCGGGTGCCGGCGGCGACCGCGGCGGCCACGAACTGCTCCTTCGCCACCCGGTCGCGGGCCGAGTAGCCGCAGGTGCGTTGGTAGTCCGACCAGTGGCTCTCGGGCGGGCGGCGGTCCAGTTTGCGGACCAGTTTCTCGATGCCGCGTACGGTGGCGAGCAGCAGCTCCCGGGAGAAGCCGGCGGCCCGCAGTTGGTCGCGTACCTCGGTGGTGCTGGCGGTGGCGTTGCGTTGCTGCATGGCCCCGTGCAGGTGCAGGTGGGTCAGCACGCCGGGGCGCAGCCGGCGGGCCCCGCCGAAGAGCGGGCGCAGCTCGTCGGCCTCGATGCCGTCGACCCGGGCGCGCAGCCACGGTTGGAAGTCGACGCCCAGGTGGGCGGTGAGCATCAGCGGGTAGAGCACGGTCTGGCAGAACTGCCGGTAGCCGGCCCAGGCTTCGCCGTCGCGGACCGGCTCGAAGGAGCCGATGTCGATGAAGACCGGTTGGGCGCCGCGCCACTGGAGGTTGTACGCCGACCCGTCCTTCGTGGTGAAACCCTCGCCGAGCGCGGCGGTCAGGATCTCCAGGTGCAGCAGGGCGGCGTCGCGCAGCATGCTGAACGACCACTCGTACGGGTGGGAGACGAACGGGATGCGCTCGTGGCGCAGCACGGCCGCCCACGGCGTTCCGGTCGCGGCCGGCAGCAGGGTGGGCGGGGCGTCCTCGGTGGCGCATACCTTGCGCGCGGCGACGAGCGCCGGGAAGAACGTGCTGCCGGTCAGTGCCCGCCAGTGCTCGGCGGCCTGGGGGTCCAGCCCGCGCAGCACCTCGTCGCCGACGTGGAAGACCCGGTTGGCGGGGTCGCGGAAGGAGGCCGGCTCGGGCCGTACCTCGGTGGGTGAGATCGCCATCGTCGGGGCTGGCCCGCTCAGCGCTGGTCGGTGGGTTGCCGGCGGAACCGGTCGACCAGCCGTCGCCAGTAGAGTTTTGCGGCGACCGCGGCGCCAGCCACCCCACCGACGACCGCCTGCACGATCAGGCTGCCGGACCCCGCGTCCAGGTAGGCCAGATGTTCCACCGATCGCTCCTTGCCTCGCCGCCTCGACACCGGCGTCCCAGGGCGTACACCGATGAGGCTTTTGACCCAGAAAGCCGGACTTGTCCATCACCGTACGCCGGTCGCTGTCGCCGTCGCGGCCACATCGGCGTACTCCCAGCCTCACCACAGAATGCGGCCGTGACGGCCGGCCGCGCCGGTACGCTGCGGACGTGCGCTGGATGATCGTGGACGCGCCGCTGGACTCCTCCGGAGCCGGGCGCGGCGAGGAGCGGGCCCCGGCGGCGCTGCGCCGCGCCGGCCTGCGCGAGGCCCTCGCCGCCGACGACGACGGACAGATCGACGAGGCGCGGTTGCGCGACCCGAACCGCGACCCGGCCAGCGGGGTGATCGGAGCGGCCGGGCTGGTCCGCGCCGGTGGCGCCATCGCCGCGCGGATCGGCGCGCTCATCGCGGACGGCCACCGACCACTGGTGCTCGGCGGCGACTGCGCGATCCTGCCCGGCGTCTGCCGGGCCCTGCCCCCGGCGACCGACCTATGGTTCGTCGACGCCCACCCGGACTTCCTCGACGGCACGACCTCACCGACCGGTGAGGCCGCCGACATGGACCTCTCGGTGGTCACCGGGCACGGCCCCGCCGCCGCCGTCGGCCCGGACGGCGCGCTGATCGAGCCGAGCCGCGTCCATCTGATTGGGCACCGCCCGGCCACCGACGAGAGCAGCCGGGTCGAGGCGGCCCGGATCGACCCGGCGATCCACCAGGTCAACGCCGCCGAGTTGCGGCGCCGGGGCGCGGCGACGGTCGGAACCGGCCTGGCCACCGACGGCGACGGGCCGGCCTGGCTGCACCTCGACCTGGACGTGGTGGACCCGCGCGACCTGCCCGCGGTGACCTACCCCGAGCCGGACGGGCCCCGCTGGGCGGACCTGATCGCGCTGGTCACACCGTTGGCCCGCGCCGACCGGCTGCTCGGGATGAGTGTGACCGACCTGAACACTGACGAGGACCCCGACGGGCGGCACACCCGACGCGTCGTCGAGGTCCTCACCGAGATGCTGGTCGGCTGACCGGTCAGCCGTCGGCCGTTCCCGGCCGGGTGGTGCGCTCCGCCCAGGCGTGCAACGCGTCGCGGTCGCCGGCGCCGTCGAGGTTCAGCGCCGCCTCGATCAACGCGAGGTGGGTGAAGGCCTGCGGGTAGTTGCCCAGCGCGGTGCCGTCGGCGTCGAGCTGTTCGGCGTACAGGCCGAGCGGCCCGGCGTACGCGCGGAGCTGGTCGAACACCTCGGCGGCCTCCTCTCGGCGCCCGGCCAGGACCAAGGCGGAGACCAGCTCGAACGAGCAGAGCAGGAACGCGCCCTCCTCGCCGGGCAACCCGTCGTCGGCCGCGTACCGCCGGATGAGCGCCGGGGCGATGGCGAGGTCCCGCCGGATACGGTCGATGGTCGCCACCACCAGCGGGTCGCCACCGGCAAGGAACCCGACCAGGGGCATCCGGAGCAACGACGCGTCGAGTTCGGTCGAGTCGTACGCCAGCACGAAGCTGCCGACGCGGCTGTCGAAGCCACGCTCGATCACCTCGGAGTGGATGGCGTCGCGTTCCGCGCGCCACCGCTGCGTCGGTGCGTCGTGGTCCCCGACCAGGTCGGCGAGGCGGACACCCCGGTCGAGGCAGACCCAGGCCATCATCTTCGAGTTGACGTAGTGCCGCAGTGGCCCGCGGATCTCCCAGATGCCATGGTCCGGCTCCCGCCACCGGGCGGCCATCGTGTCGACGTGCCGGCGCAGCACCTGCCACTGCGCGCCGGTCAACTCTCCGGTGAGCTGCTGGTACAACAGCGCGGCGTCGAGCACGTGCCCGTACGTGTCGAACTGGAGTTGCTGGGCGGCATCGTTGCCGATGCGCACCGGCCGCGAGCCCGCGTACCCGTCGAGGTGATCGAGGATCTCCTCCTCGCGGGTCACCCCGTGGATCCCGACGAGTGGGCTGAGGACGTCGCTCGCCCCGCCGCACGTGCTGAGCAGGAAGCGCAGGTAGCGACGGCCCTCCTCGGCGTGGCCCAGTCGGAACAGGGCGAGCAGCAGCAGCGCGGCGTCGCGGTGCCAGGTGAAGCGGTAGTCCCAGTTGCGGACCCCGCCGATCTCCTCGGGAAGCGAGGCGGTGGGTGCGGCGAGCAACGCCCCGGTCTCGTCGAACGACAGGCCCCGCAGCACGGCGGCGCTGTGCCGCACCTCGTCGCTGCCCTGGCCGGTGTAGTCGGCGCGGTCGGACCACTCCCGCCAGGTGCGGCAGGTGCGTTCCAGCAGGTCGGCCGGGTCCAACTCGTCGATGTCGCCCGGGCCGTAGCCGAGGAGCACGTCGACCGTCTGACCCTCGTGCAGCACCGCCTCGGCCCGCAGCGCCGCGCCGTCGACGCGGAACGGCAACCCGGAGCGGAGCCGCAGCCCGGCCTCGGCCGCCACCCAGTGGTCGGCGTCCCGGTGCCAGAGCGCCGGGCGGGCACCGTACCCGGGGCGTGGCGTCACCTCGGCCCGCACCCGCACCGACCCCTCCCGTACGAGGAGGCGGCGTACCAGCAGCATGTCCGCGCGGAACGGCTGTGCGGCGTCGCCGGCCCGTACGGCGAGGAAGTCCTGACCGACGGCGCTGCCACCGCCAGCGTGGTACGCGCTCTCCAGGACCAGGGTGCCGGGCAGGTACCGGCGGACCGGCGCGGCGTCAGTGGCGACGGAGAACGTGAACGCGCCCCCGACGCGACGGTCCAGCAGCCGCGCGAAGACAGCGTCACCCTCGAAGTGCGGCACGCAGAACCAGTCGACCGCGCCGTCCACGCCGATCAGCGCCCCGGTGTGGGTGTCGGAGAGGAACGCGTACGAGTCGATCGGCGGCGTGGTCGGGAAGCCGAAGGCCGGCACGCGGCTCCTTACCCGGCGGTCCGGCACGGAAACGCGACTACCGGTCGCGGCGACGGGTAGTCGGCCGGATGCGACAGTTCGTCAACTGGTCCGGCAGCCTTTCGTTCACCCCGGGGGAGTTCGCCGAGCCGGCCGACGAGGACGCGGTACGGGAGCTGGTGGTGCGGGCACGCCAGGACGGCAGGACGATTCGCCCGGTGGGGTCCGGCCACTCGTCGAGCCCGTTGGTGCGCACCGACGACATCCTGCTCAGCGTGGATCGGCTCGCGGGTGTCATCACCGAGGACGCCGATCGGGCGCGGGTGTGGGCGGGCACCAAGCTCAAGGCCCTCGGTGAGGGGTTGTACGACGCCGGGCTGGCCATGGACAACCTCGGCGACGTGGATTACCAGTCGATCGCCGGCGCGACCGCCACCGGCACGCACGGCACCGGCATCGGTTTCGGCAACCTGTGCACCCAGGTGACCGGTGTTCGCCTGGTCACCGGCACCGGTGACGTGCTGGAGATCTCGGCCGACGAGAACGCGCACCTGGTGCCGGCGGCCCGGCTGTCGCTGGGCGCGCTCGGCGTCGTCACCCAGGTCACGTTGCAGGTGCAACCCCAGTATGAGCTGCGCCGCCGGGCGTGGTGCGCGCACCTCGAGTGGACCCTCGACCACCTGGCCGAGCTGCAACACACCAACCGCAACATGGACTTCTACTGGTACCCGCGCAGCGACCAGACGCAGATCCGCACCATGAACCGCGCCGACCAGGCGTCCGGCCAGCGGGTGTGGGCCGCGCCGCGGGTCCCGGACTCCGGGCCCTGGGGCGCGCCCCACGAGATCCGGTCCGGCCCGGCGCACCGCACCATCCCCCGGGAACGGGACCTGCGGTTCGAGGAGATCGAGTACATGCTCCCGTCGGAGGCGTTCCCGGCCTGCTTCGCCGAGGTCCGTCGGCGGATCCTGCAACGGCACCGCACGGTTGTCGGCTGGCGGGTACTGGTGCGCAGCATCGCCGCCGACGACATCTGGCTGAGCAACGCGTACGGGCGGCCCACCACCACCATCGCCTGCCTCCAGAACACCTCCCTGCCGTACGAGGACTACTTCCGGGACATGGAGGCGGTGTTCCGCCAGTACGGTGGCCGCCCGCACTGGGGCAAGAAGCACTGGTTGACCGCCCGTGACCTGCGGCCCCTCTATCCGCGCTGGGACGACTTCCAGGACGCCCGCCGCCGACTCGACCCGGACGGCGTGTTCCTCAGCCCCGACCTCGCCCGGCTGCTGCAGGAGACCCGATGACCGAGATCGGCGCCCGCCTGTGGGTCGTGCCGGGCGGGCACATCCCGTTCCCCGGCAACGGTCCGGAACCGGCGTTCACCAGCTTCGACCAGCTCTGCGTCCTCAACGCCACCGACACCCGCGCCGACGTCGAACTGAGCCTCTACTACGAGGACACCGAGCCGGTCGGCCCGTACGCCATCACCGTCGACGCCCGCCGGGTGCGACACGTTCGGCTCAACGACCTGATCGACCCGGAGGCCGTACGACTCGACCGACCGTACGGCTGTCTGCTGCGCTCCCCCGTCCCGGTGGTGGTGCAGTTCCTGCGCCAGGACACCCGACTGCCGGGGGTGGTGGCACTGGCCGCCACCATGGCCTATCCGGCGTGACAGCGCACTCAGGTTCATTCGACGGTCACCGGGTAACCGCCACCATGAAAACGACGGCCGGGGCGACCGGCGGGCAGACCGCGTCCGGCGCCCTCCGGGACCGGGTCGCCGAGGCCGCCCGGGCCGGTCACGGCCGCCTGCGGACGTACCTCATCGTGGCCCTGCAGGCGGGCGTGGCCGCCGCGCTGGCCTGGCTGGTGGCCCGCGAGGTCCTCGGCAACCACGAACCGACCTTCGCGCCGGCCGCGGCCGTCGCCGTCATCGCGGCTTCGCTCGGCAACCGCGCGCCCCGCGCGGTGGAGTTGGTCGCCGGGGTGGTCCTCGGCATCGGCGCGGGTGACCTGCTGATCAGCCTCTTCGGCACCGGCCCGTGGCAGACCGGAGTGATCGTCTTCCTGGCGACCGCGGCGGCGGTGCTGATCCGTGGCGTCGGCGCGCTGATGGCCCAGGCCGGCGGTACCGCGGTGCTCGTCGCGACCCTCACCCCGACCGCACCGGACCTGGAGCTGCCTCGAACAATCAACGCCCTGGTCGGCGGGGTGGCGGGACTGTTCGTGATGCTCGTCCTGCTGCCCATTAACCCCATACGGACGATTCGCCGCACCGCCGAACCCGCCCTGGACCTGTTCGCGCGGGAGATGACCGCGTCGGCACAGGCGCTCGCCGAGGCGGACAGTGAGCGCGCGAAGGCGGTGCTGGACCGGATGCGCGACGCCGACCCGCAACTCCAACAACTCACCGAGGTGACGACAGCCGCCGAAGAGGTCGTCCGGCTGTCCCCGGTCCGGTGGCGGCGTCGTCGAGTGATCCGCGCGTACCGGGCCGGGGCGGCACACATGGAGCGCGCCTTCCGGAACAGCCGCGGTCTGGTCCGGCGGATCGTCACCACGCTGCGCGACGGGGAACCGGTGCCGGCGGGCCTGCCGGCGGCGGTCGAGCACCTGGGCGAGGCGGTCCGGCTGCTGAACCGGGAGTTCCTCGCCGCCCAGGAGCCCGTGCAGGCCCGCGCACGGGCGCTGCGCGCCGTCAGCGAGGCGGGCGGGGCCTGCCGGCAGGGTCTCGGCTTCTCCGGAACGATCGTGGTCGCCCAACTGCGTACCGCCGCCAACGACCTGCTCCGGGCCACCGGCGTGCCCCGGGACGAGGCCCGCCGGCTGGTCCGCGAGGCCGCCGCCGCTGATCGGTGACTCAGGTACGGCGGTGGTGCATGCCCAGGCGCAGCAGCACGAACCGCAGCACCGTAGCGGCCAGGTTCGCCGCCACCAGCACGGCCAACTCCACCGGCCGGGCCGGCATGGCGGATACGACGTGCAGCACGGCCAACGCGCCACTGGTCAACGCCAGACCGAGGGCGAAGGCCAGCAACCCCTGCGCGTGATGCCGGGCGGCGTGCTGGCGTCCGCTGATGCCGAACGTGAGCCGACGGTTCGCTGCCGTGTTCGCCACCGCGGTCACCAGCAGCGCCAGCAGGTTCGCCGGCTGCGCGCCGAGCACGCCCCGGGTCGCCACGAACAGCAGCAGGTACGCGAGGGTGCTCGCCACCCCCACCGCCGCGAACCGGACCAGCTGCCGCGGCAGCCCGACCGGCAGGTACCCCGGCAGCGCCTGGCCGGGCCGTGCGGGCGGCGCGGTCAGCGGCGTTCCGGCCGGCTGCGCAGGCGACAGGGTCAGCGGTGCCCGGCCGAGCTGTGCGCGCAGGTCGGCCAGGGGCAGCGCGCCGGTCAGCAGCGCCCGGCCCAGCCGACCCACGCCCCGCAGGTCGGCCAGGGCGGTGGCGACGATGTCGACGCGGCTGTCCGGGTCGTCGACCCAGTCCACCGGCACCTCGTGGATGCGCAGCCCGGCCCGCTGGGCCAGCACCAGCAGCTCGGTGTCGAAGAACCAGCCCGTGTCCCGCACCAACGGCAGCAGCTCCACGGCCACGTCGGCGCGGATCGCCTTGAACCCGCACTGCGCGTCGGAGAACCGCGCCGCCAACGCGCCGCGCAGCAACAGGTTGTAGGCCCGCGAGATCACCTCCCGTTTCGTGCCGCGCACCACCCGCGAGGTACGCGCCAACCGGGTGCCGATAGCCAGGTCGGAGTGGCCGGAGATGAGCGGCGCGACCAGTGGCAGCAAAGCCGCCAGGTCGGTGGAGAGGTCCACGTCCATGTACGCCAGCACCGGCGCGGACGACGCCGACCAGGCAGCGGAGAGCGCCCTTCCCCGCCCCTTCGCGTCCAGGTGCAGCACCTCGACGCCGGGCAGCTCAGCGGCGAGGCCGTCGGCCACCTTCAGGGTGTCGTCGACGCTGGCGTTGTCGGCGACGGTGATCCGGAACGGGTACGGGAAGTGCGCGCTCAGGTGGGCGTGCAGCCGCCGTACGCACGGTCCGAGGTCAACCTCCTCGTTGTGGACCGGGATCACCACGTCCAGCACGGCGGCGGTGGGTCGGGCCTGGACGGCGGCCCGTGGTTCACCCAGCGCGGTCACGACGCCTCCGTACCGGCGCTGAGGTCGTAGACGGTGACCCCGTCGACGGTCTGCGCCGGGAACGTCTCCGCGACCCAGGCGGCGATCTCCTGGGAGGCCGAGCTGCCGCCGTTGGCCCGGAAGCCACCAGCACCGACGAAGTAATGGATTTTCCCGTCGGCCACGTACCGCTGGAACTGCGCGAGCGTCGGTGACGGGTCACTGCCGTTGAAGCCGCCGATCGCCATCACCGGTTGGCCGGTGGCAAGCTGATAGCCGGAGGCGTTGTTCGAGCCGACCGTCGCCGCCACCCAGGTGTAGTCGGCGCTGTCGCGCTCCAACAGCTGGCGCAGGGCGGCGCTGGGCTCACGGGCGTCCAGCAGCCCGCCCATTCCCCCGCCGGCCGAGCGCCCCTGGCCGCCGTCGGCACCGGGGAACTGGCCGCCACCTGGGAAGCCGGGCGCGCCGGTACGACCACCGCCCGGGAAGCCGGGCCCCGGACCGCCGTTCTGACCGCCACCGGGGAACTGGCCGCCACCCGGAAGTTGACCGCCGGCCGGTGGTTCCATGCCGGCGGGCGGTCGCCCTCCGGGGAAACCGCCACGACCGAGCCCGCCCGCCACGAACGGGCCGGCGCTGGGGATCGACCCGGTGTGCGGGGTGGCGGCGGTCTGCACCGCGTACGCCACCGGGCCGGCGAGGACCGCCGCCGCGCCAAGGCCCAGCACGACCGGCACCAACCGGCGGGGCAGTCGGGTGACCAGCAGAAGCAGCACCGCCCCGACCAGGCCGGCGACGAGCACCGTGGTCCGCAGCCACGGGTACCAGTCGGGGCTGCGTCCGAGCAGCACCCACGCCCACCACACGGTGACCGCGAGAGTGCCGGCGAGCGTCGTCGTGGCGGCCAACGGACGCCATCGCTGCCAGCGTGTGCCGGCAGCGGCACCGTCGGCGGACGCGGGCAACGGATCACCCGCTGAGGTCCCGGCGACCGCAGCCGGAGCCGGAGCCACGGCCAGTCGCCGCTCGCGCCAGAGCAGCGTCACGCCGATGCCGACCAGCGCGCCGATCGCCGGTGCGAGCGCCACCGTGTAGTAGGCGTGGAAGATCCCGGACATGAAGCTGAAGATCAGGCCGGTGACCAGCAGCCAGCCGCCCCAGAGCAGCAGCCCGGCCCGGGTGCGGTCGGTGCGCGCCGCCCGCCCGGTCAACAGCAGGCCGGCGACCAGCAGGATCAGCGCGGCCGGCAGCAGCCAGGAGACCTGACCACCGATCTCGCCGCCGAACATCCGCAGCACGCCGGTCTGCCCGGAAAACGGGCCGCCCCCGCCGCCCGGCCGCGCGCCACCGCCGCCGACGCTGCCCACCTCGTCGCCGGTGATCCGGCCAAGGCCGTTGTAGCCGAGGGTCAGCTCCAGGATGCTGTTGCCCTGCGACCCGCCGATGTACGGGCGGGCGCTGGCCGGAATCAGCTCGACCAGCGCCACCCACCAGCCGGCGGAGACCACCACCGCCAGCCCGGCCAGCAGCAGCTGCCGGACCCGCCGCCACAGCCCGGTCGGCGCGGCCAGCAGGTAGACGCCGGCGAAGACCGGCACCACCAGGAACGCCTGCAACATCTTGGTGAGGAAGCCGAAGCCGACCAGCACACCGACCAGCACCATCCACCGGGTGCTGGCCGTCTCCAGCGCACGCACGGTGGCGTACGCCCCGGCGACCAGCAGCAGGACCAGCAGCGCGTCCGGGTTGTTGAACCGGAACATCAGCGTCGCCACCGGGGTGACCGCGAGGACCGCGCCGGCGATCAGACCGGCGGCCGGCCCGTACCAGCGCTTCACCGTCGCGTGGAGCACGCCGACCGAGGCGACCCCGCAGAGCGCCTGCGGCACGAGCATCGCCCAACTGTTCAGCCCGAAGACGCGCACGGACAGGGCCATCAGCCACAGCGACGCGGGTGTCTTGTCGACGGTGATGGAGTTGGCGGCGTCCGACGAGCCGTAGAGGAACGCCTTCCAGTTCACCGAGCCGGCCTGCACGGCCGCCGCGTAGAACGAGTTCGCCCAGCCGGAAGCTCCCAGGCCCCACAGGTAGAGCAGGCCGGTGGCGAGCAGCAGGACCGCCAGCGCGGGCCGGGCCCAGGCCGGCGAGCGGCGTGTCGGCGGCGAGTGCTCGTCGGGGCGGGTGACCGTCGGCGGCTCGGGTGCGGCGGATGCCGTCGGCAGGGTCTCTGTTCTGTCCATGCGGCCAGCCTCGACGGCGGGGCTGGCGCGACCCCGTGCGCCGACTATGCGTCAGCTGTGGGATTCGGCAACCGGACGGTGAACACTGTCCGACCTGGACGGCTGTCCACCCCGACCGCGCCGTGGTGGGCCTCCACCACCGCCGCGACGATCGCGAGGCCGAGGCCGGTGCTGCCGTGCGCGCGGGACCGGGAGCTGTCGCCCCGGGCGAACCGCTCGAACATCTCCGGTTGCAGCTCCTGCGGCACCCCCGGCCCGTCGTCGGCGACGGTGAGCACGGCACTGGCGGCGTCGACGGCCAGCGTGGTGGTGACAGTGCTGCCGGGCGGGGTGTGCACCCGGGCGTTGGTGAGCAGGTTCGCCACCACCTGGTGCAGCCGGGCCGCGTCGCCGGGCACCCGGATCGCCACCTCGGGCAGTTCGAGCTGCCAGCGGTGTTCGGGGCCGGCGACGTGCGCGTCACTGACCGCGTCCACCACCAGGGCGGTCAGGTCCACCGGTTCGACAGCGAGCGGCCGGCCGGTGTCGAGGCGCGCCAGCAGCAGCAGGTCATCGACGAGGCTTGTCATCCGGGTGCTCTCCGACTCCACCCGGCGCAGCGCGTGCGCCACGTCGGCGGGGACCTCGTCGCGGCCACGCCGGGCCACCTCGGCGTAGCCGCGGATCGCCGCGAGAGGCGTCCGCAACTCGTGGCTGGCGTCGGCGACGAACTGGCGTACCCGGGTCTCGCTGGCCTGCCGGGCGGAGAGCGCGTCGGCGACGTGGCCCAGCATCCGGTTCAGCGCCGCGCCGACCTGACCGACCTCGGTGCGCGGGTCGGTGTCGGCGGCCGGGACCCGGACGGCGAGCGCCACCTCCCCCCGGTCCAGGGGCAGCTCGGTGACGCGGGTGGCGGTGGCGGCCACCCGGTTGAGCGGTCGCAGGGTCGCCCGCACGATCAGCGCGCCCGCCACACCGGCGAGCAGCAGCCCGACCGCGGCCACCCCGGCCTGTGCGGCGACCAGCGCCCAGATGGTCTCCTGGACGCCGGAGAGGGGGATTGCGACGACGCGTACGCGGCCGTCCCAGTACTGCCGGGCCACGGCCCGGTAGTCACCGCGCTCGCCGAGGTCGACGGTGCGCGGTCGGGCGTCGACCGGCAGGTCCGCCAGCACGGCGACCTCCCCCACTGCGACGGTCTGCTCGTCGGGGAACGGATCGGCGCTGGAGACGCTGTTGGTCAGGGTCCGGGCGCTGGTCACGCGGCCGTCGGTGATCTCGGCGACGACCGCGCCGGACGGCAACCCGGGCGGGATGCCCGGCCCGTTGCCGGGAAACGCCGGCCGACCTGGACGGTCGCCCCGCATGGCCGTGGCGGGGGCCAACTGGGCGTCGAGCCGGTCGATCAGGAAGTGCCGCAGCGCCACAGTGGTCAGGCCACCGATGGCGACGCTGACCAACGCCAGCAGCGCGAGCAGGGCGAACACCAGTCGGGTACGCAGGGAGCGCCCGGCCAGCCACCCGCGGGCGACGCGCAGCGGGTGGCGCCTACTCGGCGGGTTTGAGGACATAGCCCGCGCCGCGCAGCGTGTGGATCATCGGTGCCCGGCCGGCGTCGATCTTCTTGCGCAGGTACGAGATGTACAGCTCCACCACGTTGGCCTGGCCACCGAAGTCGTAGTTCCAGACCCGGTCGAGGATCTGCGCCTTGCTGAGCACCCGACGCGGGTTGCGCATCAGGTAACGCAGGAGCTCGAACTCGGTCGCGGTCAGGGTGACGAGTTGGCCGGCCCGCCGGACCTCGTGGCTGTCCTCGTCGAGGCTGAGGTCACCGACGGTCAGCACCGCCTCCTCCCGGGCGGCGATCGCCAGCCCGGAGCGGCGCAGCAGCGCGCGCAGCCGGGCGATCACCTCCTCCAGGCTGAACGGTTTGGTGACGTAGTCGTCGCCGCCGACGGTCAACCCGGCGATGCGTTCCTCGACCGCGTCGCGGGCGGTCAGGAAGAGCACCGGCACGGTCGGAGCGTGCTCGCGCAGCCGGCGCAGCACCTGGAAGCCGTCCAGGTCGGGCAGCATCACGTCGAGCACCACGGCGTCCGGCTGGAACTGTCGGGCGGTGCTCAACGCCGCCATGCCGTTGCCGGCGGTGCGGACCTGCCAGCCCTCGTAGCGCAGGGCCATCGAGAGCAGGTCGGTGAGCGTGGGTTCGTCGTCGACCACCAGCACCCGGACGGGCTCACCGTCGGGGCGACGCAGCTCGATCCGGCTCGGCGCGGCCTGCCCGTTCATGACCATGGGCCCCATGGTGGCCGCCACGCCTGTGCCGCGCCCCTGCGGAAGCTGTGCGCGAGCTGTGCGGGCGGGCCGACGCGACGCCGGCGACGCCACCGGTCAGCCCCGCCTCGTGGTCACTCGGACACCCCGTACGCGTCCGTGCGCACGAACCGCATGCTCCAGCCGCCGGCCTCGTCGGGCCGGTCACGCTCGTAGAGGTGGTCGGGGCCGGGCTGCACCGGGCCCGTGCCGTCCGGGTGACGCATGATCCAACGCTGGGGCGGGGCGCCGTCCGACCCAGCCGGCAGCAGCCGGACCAGGCCGTCCGCGGGCCCACCGACGAAGCGTACGGTGACCTCGCTCATCGCGGCGTCCCCTCGGGTGACCGTGCCGGCACAATCGGTGACACCGGCTCTGGCTCGCAAGCTACCGCACCCGCCGCCGTGGCGCAGCGAGGTGCGCGGGGCCGTCCGCACGGAATCTGGCTCGGTTTGCCCAGCTCGGCACTCGGGTACCGGCACCTGTGCACCCGTCGTCGGCGGGGCGAGGACGAGGAGCGGTCGATGCGGATGCTGGACGGGCGGTACCGGCTCGAACAGCGCATCGGTGTGGGCGGGATGTCCGAGGTGTGGCGGGCCTACGACCAGGTGCTGGACCGGCCGGTCGCGGTGAAGCTCCTCTCGCCCGGCCGTGACGATCGGGACGGCCCGGTGGACCGGATCCGGGCGGAGGCCCGGTCGGCGGCCCGGCTGGAACACCCCAACGTGGCCAGCGTGCACGACTTCGGCACCTCCTCGACGTGGCCCGGCCAACCGGTGCCCTACATCGTCATGGAGCTGGCCGAGGGTGAGACGCTCGCCGTGCACCTGCGCGCCGGGCCGCTGGACTGGCGGATCGCGGTGCGGGTCTGCGCGGAGGTCGCCGCCGCGCTGGCCGCCGCGCACGCCGAGGGCATCGTGCACCGGGACGTCAAGCCCGCCAACGTCATGCTCACCCCGGCCGGGGTGAAGGTGCTCGACTTCGGCATCGCCATCGCCGCCGGCGCGCCGGACCCGATGCCGACCGGGATGGTGCTGGGCACCCCGGCGTACCTGGCACCCGAACAGCTGGACGAGGCGCCGGCCTCTCCCGCGGCCGACATGTACGCCCTCGGCGTGCTGCTCTACTACAGCCTCACCGCCCGCCTGCCCTACCGTGCGGCGACCGGCAGCGAACTGCTGCTCGTCCGCCGCCGTCAGCCACCGGAGCAGCTTCCCGACATCGCCGGGCTCCCGCCGGAGGTCGCCGACCTGTGCCACTCCTGCCTCGCCGACGACCCCGAGCAGCGTCCGACCAGCCTGGTCGCCGCGCTGCTGCTGGCCGAGGCGGTGGACGCCCGGGTGTACGTGCCGATGACGATCGCGACGACCCGCCGGCCGGCCCCGACGTCGCCGTGGACCGAACGGGCCGCTGCGGAAGCCACCGAGGCTGTGGTGCTGATGGACGAGCCGCACCTGCCCGCCGGGCGCTGACCGGACGACCCGCGGCGTTTCGCCGGGCGGCGAAGGGGTAGCCGGCCTGGTGAGCGACGGGAGAAACGCGATGCCGGATCAGAGTTCCTGGCTGCGTGAGGCCACAGCGACCGCCGAGGGCGGTCACGTACGCACCGACGATGGCGGGCTCTCCACCGCGCTGGCCTCACCGCTGGCGCCGCACTGCACCGGGTTGACCCCGGAACAGTTACTGGCCGCGGCCTTCGCCTCCTGCCTGCATCACGCGGCGGTGGAGGTGGCCGGGGAGATCACCGACGAGGCGCACACCGTGCAGGTCCGGGCGGAGGCGAAGCTGGGGCGGGACAACGACGGCCGGTACCGGGCCGACGTGCACGCGGAGATCTCCTCGGCTGGGCTGAGCCGAGATCAGCTGGCCGACCTGGTCGAGTACGCCGACCGGCTCTGGCCGTTCTCCAGCGGCGACGCCAGCCGGCACCGTCTGACCGTCACCCCAGCCGAGAACGGCCGACACTGACTCCACGCTCGGGGGGCCGGTTGGTGGAGGCGCGCCTCGGTTGTTCGGCTGAGCCCTGAAGGTGGCCGGAGGTGCAGCCGGCGAAGTGACGGGGCGACCGCATTCACCCGGCAAGTCGGGAATAACCGTCTGGAGCCATCCGAGAGGTTGATCTACTCCACTCGCGTTTTGCCCGATAAAGTCGGCATGATCAGGGCAAATTGTGGCGCATGCCACCGTACGGGCTGATGGCATCCGGCATTCAGCTCTTTAGCCTCGTCAGGTGCATCCCGACGACCCCTCCGCCCAGAAGCTGACCGACGCGCGCCCGAGCACCCCCTCGGACGACGCCGCATCAACCGAACGGACGATCGGCCGTCACCGCGCTTCCGAACCGTCGCGGCGTGCCCTGCTGGGCTCGACCCCGGTGCGGGTGGCGCTGGCCACCGGTGTCACCTGCTGCCTCAGCCTCGTCGCGGTCGCCACCGCGCGAGGCAACGACGACACCCCCCGTACGGTCGAGCCGCTCGCCGAGGCGGTGGCCGACCGCGCCGCCATCGCCAACGAGCGCGCCTCCCGGTCGCTGGACCGCGACGCCGCCCCCGCCCGGATCCTGCCCAGCCCGACGGCGAAGCCCACGCCCACTCCCACCGCAGTCCGCAAGGCACCCAAGAAGCCGGTCAAGCCCCGCCGCCCCCGGCCGGTCGCCGGCCTCGACCAGGCACAGATGGACAATGCGAAGATCATCGTGGACGTCGGCCTGGAGATGAAGATGCCGCGCCGCGCCCTGGTGGTGGCACTGTCCACCGCGATGCAGGAGAGCAACCTCTACAACCTGGCCAGCGACGTCCTCCCGGAGTCGGCGGAGTACCCGAACCAGGGCAGTGGCTCCGACCACGACTCGGTCGGGTTGTTCCAGCAGCGGCCCAGCAGCGGCTGGGGCACGGTGGCCCAGCTGATGCGCCCGTCGTACGCCGCGCGGGCCTTCTACACGGCGCTCAACGAGATCCCCGGCTGGCAGGACATGAGCGTCACCGCCGCCGCCCAGGCCGTGCAGATCTCCGCCTACCCCGACGCGTACGCCCAGCACGAGGACCGGGCGACCACCGTCGCGGCGGCGCTCACCGCCTGAGCCGGGCACCCACACCCGCGCAGTCTCAGCGACGGCCCGGCGGTGGCTCCGCGCCCGCCTCCGGGCCCCCGACCCGGCTGCCCGGCACCGCGGCGGCTGCGGTGGGGGTGTCGGCGGGCACCTGGTCGACCGTCACCTGGCTGAGGATCTCGTCCACCCGCACCTCGCGCCGTCGGCGAGCGTCCAGCGCCGCCTCGAAGTCGCGCCGGGCCTGCACGGCCTCCGCGTACGCCCGCTCCCGCACCCGCCGTGCCTCCTCGCGGGCCTCGTCCAACTCGGCGCGGGCCTGGGCCAGGATGTCGGCGGCCTCGCGCCGCACCGCGTCCCCGGCGTACCGGGGGGCACCGACGTCGCCCAGGTCGAGTCGCTGCAGGAGCCCACTGAGCCAGGCTGCCTCCTGGCGGATCTCGTCCCACTCCCGGCCCGCCCCGGCCGCGCCCTCGGCCCGCGCCGCGAGCCGGGACAACCGGATCCCCAACTCGTCCAGGCAGTAATCCACCTGCCGCTGGTCGTAACCGGTCTCAACGACGGAGAACCTCATACTGTCGCCCCCAGGCAGCTGCTGTTACTTCCCCACCTGGATCCTCGGCCGCGACCGCTCGCGCCGAGGGGGTTCGGGAAAATTGTTCAGCATGCGCGCAGGCGGCGCGGGGCGTCAGGCGCGCTTGGGCAGCACGACGACCCGGCCGAAGAACTCGTCAATGCGGCGCACCACGTCGTTGAAGTCGTCCAGGTCGATCGGCTTGGTGACGTACGCGTTGGCCTGCAACGTGTAGCTGCCGACGATGTCGGTGTCGGCGTTGGAGGTGGTCAGCACGACGATCGGGATTGTCCGCAGATCCTCGTCCTGCTTGACCGCACCGAGCACCTGCCGACCGTCCATCCGCGGCATGTTCAGGTCCAGCAGGATCACGTCCGGGCGGCGGGCCTGCTCGTGTCGGCCCTCGGCGCGGAGAAACTCCATCGCCTCCTCGCCGTCACTGACGACGTCGATGATCTTGTCGACGTCGGAGTCCGCCAGTGCCTCCTCGATCATCAGCACGTCACCCGGGTCGTCGTCGACCACCAGGATGCGTACCGGCTGCGGGCTGTCTGCGCCCATCACTACCTGCCTCAGAGTTGGCGAAGACGGGACCCTGACGGTCACCGCGCTGGCGGGAAAATCTAGCCCATCAGGACGCACTGCGGGACGCGGGGTCGACCGACTCCGGTTCGTAGCGCAAGACGTCGGCGAGACCGGTCACCCGCAGCACCCGCTCGACCCGCCCGTGGGCGCCGGTGAGCCGGAGCCACCCCCCGTCGGCCCCAGCCTGATTGTCGCCCCGGACGAACACGGCCATCCCGGTGGAGTCACAGAACGTCAGGTCGGTCAGGTCGAGCAGGATCCGGGTCTCGCCCGCCGCAGTGAGCCGGTTGATCGCGGCGGTCAACTCGGGGGCGGTGCTCAGGTCCAGCTCGCCTGCGAGCCGCAGGCAGGCGCCACCACCGTCGCGCTCGACGTAGTTGACGCTGAACGTCACCGTTCTCCCCCTCGCTCCACCCTCGGTGGGACGTTTGCAGTGCGGCAAGTATACGCAGAGCTGAAACGTTCGCCTCCGAGCGCGGTGATCAATCCGGATGCCACCGGCAGCTCGGTCAGCGGGCAGTGGCTGGCAGTGCCGCGCATCCCAGCGCCAGCGCCCGCGCCGCCCGGGGGAAGTCCCGCAACGCGGCGGCGTAGTGCTCCAGCGGCAGCACGACCGCCCCGGCGGGCACCCCACGACTGCCCAGGATCCCCGACAGCCACTCCACGAACTCGGTGAACAACGAGGCGTCGTCGACGTAGACCGCCGCCGCCAGGAAATCCACTATGTGGCCCAGGTCGCTCACTGTCGCGTCGAGCTGAGCGGCGGTGTACTCCCGTGCCGCCGGCACCCGCTCCCGCAACTCCGCCAACGCGCTGTCGATCAGCTCACCGCGACGGCGCACCAGGCTGGCGTACTCGTCGTCGGCCAGGTGCGCCAGCCGGGCCGGCGGCGCCCCGCGCAGCGCCCGCTCGTCGGCGATCAGCTCGGCCGCCGAGGGCGCGTCCGGCGCCCAGGCCACCCCGAGCCGGCGCGCCCACCGGCCGTCCGCGCCGAACCCACGCCCGCCGACCACCACCGGCACGTCCGACCGGCGGCAGGCCTCGATCATCCGATGGGCGTACGGCAGGCGCATCGGCAGCGCGCACGCCAGCGCGACCGCGTGCGCGTCGTAGCGGTGCAGGTACGACACGAGGTGCGCCGCGGGCACGCTGGCGCCCAGGAAGGTCACCTGCCACCCGCGTAACCGCAGCACCTCGGCCACCAGCCGAGGCGGCAGCGCGTGCCACTCGCCGTCCATGCAGGCGACCACGACCCGCCCGCCGGTCGGCCGCGGTTTGGCGTACGCGGACACCGCCGCCACCACCTGCTCGCTGATGTGGGTGGCCGCGTGCTCCTGGGCGACGCTCCACTCGTTGCGCGCCCACCGCTCGCCCACCTCGGCCTGCGCGGGCGCGACCAGGTCGAGCAGCACCCGCTCCGCTGGGACGCCCGCGTCGAGCAGGCCGATCGCCATCTCGGTCGCGCCGTACTCGTCGGCGTCGGCGAGGCAGTCCAGGTAACCGGAGTACGCCTCGCCGAGGTCGGTGGTGGCCGTGGCGGCGGTCACGCGTCAGCTCCCTCTGTCTGGTCGGTGCCGGTGGGCACCGAGTGCAGGTGCCGCACCCCGCGCCCGCTCGGGCCGGCCGCCCGCAGCGCCAGCACGGCGATGTCGTCGTGGTCGCCCTGCCCCAGCCAGTCGCAGGTGATCTGCTCGACCCGTTCGGCCAGGGCCGGCGCGGGCATCCGCTGGCAGCCGGTCAGCGCGGCGACCAGCCGCTCGGGGCCGAAGTGTTCGTCGCCGCGCCGACCGCCCCGGGCCTCGGTCACCCCGTCGCTGTAGAGCAGGCAGGTCTCGCCCGGCGCCAGCCGCACGGTCACCTCCCCGACCCGGGGGTCGGGCACCACCCCGATCAGCATGCCGCGCAACGGCACCGTCTCCACCTCGCCGGAAGCGCGCAGCACCAGTGGTGGCAGGTGCCCGCCGCCGGCCATGGCGAGGGTGAGGCCACCATCGCGCTCCGGGCGGGCCACGCCGAGCACGATCGTGGCGAAGCGGCCCTGACCGTGCGCCTGGGTGGTCTCCAGCAGCGCGTCGTTGAGCAGCCGCAGCAACCGCGCGGGGTGCGACTCCAACCGGTGCAGCGCCTGAAGGCACTGGCGCAATTGGCCGGTGAAGACGGCCGCTTCGACGCCCTTGCCCGACACGTCGCCGAGGAAGAACACCGAGCCGCCGTCGGGAAGCCGGTGCGAACCGTAGAAGTCGCCGCCGATGCGCAGCCCCGCCTGCGCGGGCCGGTACGCGGTGCCCCACTGCACGCCGGCGGCCTCGACCGGTTCGACCGGCAGCAGGCTGGCCTGGAGGGTGTCGGCCACCTCCGCCTGGTCGCGGTAGAGCAGCGCGGTGGTCAACGCCGCGCCGGCGCGGGCCGCGAAGGCGCGGACCAGCTCCACGTCGTCCTCGTCGTACCAGCGGGTGGCGCGACGGGCCACCAGCAGCACACCGACCGGCGCGTCACGCCCCGGCAGCGGGACGACCCGGGCGGCGCTCTCGGTGCCGGCCAGCCCCGGCAGCCAACCGGCGTCGACCGCCTGCTCGACCAGCCAGTCCACCGCGTGCGGCTCGGCCCCGGTCAACCCGTCGGCGATGGCGGTCGGCAACTCGCCGCCGGCCAGCACGCCGCTGTCCACCGTCGGCACCTCGTCGTCGGTGCGGGAGGCCCGCCACCAGCGAGCGCGCCCGGCCCGCGGGGCGACCACCAGCACCGCCACCTCGGCCAGGGTCGGCACGGCGAGTCGGACGACCGCGGCAGCCGCCCGGTCGGGGTGCAGTGGGTTGCCCAGCTTGTCGCCGACCACGGCCAGGAACGCCGAGCGGGCCCGTTCGGCGAGCAACGCGTCGGCGCGGCTGACGCTGTCGGTGACGTCCTCGACGTACCAGCAGCAGCGGTCACCGGAGAGCGGCACCTGGCGCGCGGTGAGCCGGCGCCCGCGATGGGTGAAGCTCCCGGGGACGCCTTCGCTCAACCCGGGCACACCGGCAGCGCTGAGCAGGTCGCCGGACGTCACCTCGGGCAGCAAGCGCTCAGCCACCGGGCTGACGTGCCGCACGACGCCATCGGCGTCGCAGACCACCAGGCCTTCCCGGAAGTGCTCGACGACCTCTAACCAGCCGGGCGTGCCCGGCCCCCGGTCGGGGGCCAGCGGCGGCAGGGCAACGGTGGGGCGGCGAACGTCGGCGGACCACGCCGAGGGTCGTGTCGTGCTCGGCGTGGAGAGCCGTCCGTCGCCCGGGTCCCAGTCCCTGACGTCGGAAGCAGTCACCAGCTGAGCCTCACTCCTTCTCGTTCACCGAGCCCGTGCCGGAACCGGCGTGCATGGTCAAAACTTTCCCGCCACCCTACGCCGGAACCCGGAAAGCGGCATCTCACGGCAGGTGACGGGCACCGCCACGGCGGGGGCGTTGGACGAGGGACACGGGGGCGCTTCGCCGCCCCCGCTTTGCGTTTCGTCGCTCGACAAGGAAAATGGTGGGATGCCCGACCAGCTGTTGACCATCGAGACGACCCGGCTCGCCGCCGGGAACGTCCGACTCCGGCTGACCGGCGACCTCGACTACGACACCGCGCCCGAGCTGATCGCCGCGACGGCCGAGCTGCGCGGCGACGGCGACGCCCCGGTTCTGGTCGACCTGACCGGGGTGACCCTCTGCGACTCCTCCGGGCTCAGCGCGCTGCTGGTGGTGCACCGGGCCGCCGGGGCGATCCGCCTGACCGGGGTCAGCCCCCAGCTTCAGCGGATGCTGGACCGCACGGGCCTCAGTGAGTTGCTCGCCGAGGCGTACGCCGATGACGACGTGCGCGCCGTCGGCTGACCCGTAGGCCACCCCCGGAAAGCGAAACGGGGTGGCCCCCGACCCTGGGACCTGGGGTCGGGGGCCGGAGGAATGTCTAGGGTGCCGTCATCGGCTGGAGCCGGGGGCCGTCCTCACGCAGCTCGCCGATCGGGGCCGGGTCCACGTCCGCGGGCTCCCCCGAATCGGGCGTCTGGTACAGGTAGCGGACGAACTGCCCACCCGCCTCGTTGTCGTCCGCGCCGGGCCACTGACCGATGCAGTCCATTCCGATCACCTCGCGGCCCGTTCCGTCAGCCTCCTCCAGCAACGCCCACAGGCTCACCGGGTAACACCTGGTGACCTCGGGTGTGAGCTGCCAGCGGGCGTACCAGCCGGGTCGAGCGGGGACGATCTCGACAACTTCCTTCATGACGACCTTCCTTCCGCGTACCTCGGAAGAACTCCGGTCCTGACCCGATCGTGCGGGCCGTGCGGGTGAGCACCCCTCACCCCCGCCGGATGAAGCGTGGCGCGGGCCGCTCCGACCCGGCCGGCGGCCTCCGTTTCCTTCTCCGGGACGGCGGGAAGGCGACTGGCGCAGCCACGATCCCCAGCGGAAGGGATGCCACCATGCGCAAGCAGATGGAGGGCGACAACCAGAGGCGCCGGGCACTGGCCCGGCAGGCCCGCGAGCAGAATCGCCAGCCCAGCGAGATCGGCGCCAGCCTGAGCGCGTCCAAGCAGCTCACGAGCCTCGATGCGGGTAAGCGGGCCGGCCCAGCAGCGGCCGGAACGCACAAGTCGGACAGTACGCGCGGCGGGCCGGCACCGCCGCCGGTCGGTAGCGCCGACAACCCGCGACCGCAGCCGTCCCCGCCGAGCGGCGCGGCCGGTGTGAACAGCATGGGCTACCACGACCTGGTCGACGAGGTCCGGCGTCGCGCCGGGGTCGACTTCAAGACCGCCAAGGTGGGCACCGAGGCGACCGTGCTGGTCCTCGCGTTCGCCCTGGAGGCCGCCGAGCGGCAGCGGCTGCTCGCCGCGGTGCCGGCGTCGCTGCACGACGTGCTGCCGGTCGACGGCATCGAACGGCACCAGGACCTGCCCGGCTTCCTGGCCGAGGTGGGGCGGATCAGTGGCAACACCCCGGAGCAGGCCCGGTACCAGGCCGAGGCGACGATCGCCGCGCTCGCCGAGCAGGACGGCGACCTGGTCGAGTCGTTGCACGTACCCGACGGGTTGCGTGACCTGCTGAACCCGCCGGAGGCCGGCGGCGGCCTGGTGGGCGCCTCCACCACCACACCCACCCTGGACGCCGACGAGATCAGCGCTGCGCTGACCGACCTGCCCTACTGGGCCGGCGACAGCCAGGGCCTCTACCGGGTGGTCGCGCTGCCGCCCGACAACCTGGACCGGGTGCTCGCCCGGCTCGACCGGCTACGCCAGGACAACGGCCGCGGCCCGAGCATCGGGCGTCCGGGCGACACCGCCGCCGTGTTGACAGTGCGGACCAGCCAGGCCAACGGGGTCACCGCGCTCGACGTGGACCTCGCCCGCCAGATCGACGACGCGATCGACGAGGTGGGGGCCGGGATGGCCGGCGGCTGACCGGGCACCACGACACCGTCGGGCCGGCGGACCGGGGGCGACCCCGCTCCGCCGGCCCGTCCGCCGTGCCGGGTGGGCCGTGGCTCGGCTAGCGTGCCGGACATGAACCGCGCCGCCGACCGGCTGGAGCTGGTCGCCGACCCGGTCCGCCGGACCGGGCGGACGCTGCTGTCCGCCGGGGTCGAGCAGTCGTACGTGGATGTCGAGGATCCCCGGCACCTGCACTTCGAGTACGTCCGGCGGATCGCCTCGGCGGTGGAGGTGGCGGCCCCGGCCGGCGCCCCGCTGAACGTCCTGCACCTCGGTGGCGGCGCGTTGACGCTGCCCCGCTGGCTGGCCGCCACCCGGCCCGGCTCCCCGCAACGGGTCGTCGAGCGGGACGCGGCGGTGGTCGAGCTGGTGGCCAGGGAGTTGCCGCCGCTGCCGCCGCAGGTGCGGGTGGAGGTCGCCGACGCCCGGGACGCCCTGACCGGCACCCCGGACCGCCGGTACGACCTGGTGATCGCCGACATCTACCGCGCGGCCCGGATGCCCCGGCACGTGCGCACCGTCGAGTTCGCCGCCGAGGTGGCCCGCGCCCTGCGCCCCGACGGGTTGTACCTGGTCAACGTCACCGACCTGCCGCCGCTGGTCGGTACCCGGGCGCAGGTGGCCACCTTGCGGGCGGTCTTCACCGACGTGTGCGTGGTCGGCGACCGGCGGATGTTACGCGGCCGCAGGTACGGCAACCTGGTGCTGGCCGCGACCTCGCGTCCCGGCGGGCTGCCGGTGGCCCGGCTGGCGGTGGCCGCCCTGCGCGACCCGGTGCCCGGCGGGCTGCTGCATGCCGCCGCGCTCGACACGTTCGTCGCTGGCGCCCATCCCGTCACCGACACGGACGACAACTCCCGCCACTGATCGCCGTTGTGCCCGCAATGCCGGTTTCCGACGGCGCGCGCGGGGAAGGCCCGCCGGATGAGCGACGTCGACGATCGGGCGACCGGCCGCCGAACTCTGATCGTGATCGGCCTGGTGCTGGCAACAGCGCTAGCGCTGGGCTTCGTGTACGCGACCCGGCGGGTGCTGGTCTGGGCGGTCGTCGCCGCGTTCTTCGCCGTCGCGCTCAAACCCCTCGTCGACCGGCTGCAACGCCGCTTCGTCCGGCGTCGGGCGCTGGCCACCCTGCTGGTGTTCCTCGCCGCGTTCGTGCTGCTGACGATCCTGGCAGCGCTCATCCTGGTGCCGCTGTTCGGGGAGTTGGGCCGCTTCGCCGACCGGGCACCCGAGCTGCTGCGGGAGGCCCGCGCCGGGCGGGGCCCGGTGGGGCAGCTACTGGAGCGCACCGGGGCGCGGCGCTACGTCAGCGACCACTCGGGGCAGTTGCACGACCTCGGCGGCCGACTGCGCCAACCCGCGGTCGGTGTGCTCCGCGGCGTCGTCGAGTCGGTCGCCGGGCTGGTCACGGTCATCGTGCTCGCGTACCTCATGGTGTTGGAGGCGCCGCGGATCACCCGCGGCCTGCTCGCGGCGGCCGGGGACGGTCAGGGCGAGCGGCTACGCCGGGTGGGCCGGGAGGTGTCGCGCACCGTCACCGGCTACCTCACCGGGAACCTGCTGATCAGCGTGATCTGCGGGGCGTTGACCTACGCGGTGCTGGCCCTCACCGGAGTGCCCTTCGCGGCCGTGATCGCCCTGCTGGTGGCGGTCGCCGACCTGATACCGCTGGTCGGGGCGACACTCGGCGCGGTGATCGCGGCCGGCGCCGGCTTCCTGCACTCCCCCACCGCCGGGGTGGTGGTGCTGGTCTTCTTCGTGGTCTACCAACAGCTGGAGAACCATCTGCTCCAACCACTCATCCTGTCCCGCGCGGTCCAGCTGAACCCGTTGACCGTGCTGGTCAGCCTGCTGCTCGCGGCGGAGCTGGCCGGTCTGCTCGGCGCACTGCTCGCCATCCCCGCCGCCGGCATCGTCCAGACCCTGCTGCGCGAGTACGGCCCGCGCCGGCTGCGACCCGCCCCGCCGGCCGGCCCGGCCGCGCGGTCCGGGCGACCCGACGGTCCCACGGACTGACCGTCGCGGCCGGCCTGCTCCGCGACGACCTGGCCGGGCCCGCTCAGCGGGCCCGGGTCGCGACCTCGGGTGAGGTGCTCTCCAACGGCACCGCGTTGGCGGGTACCAGCCCCAACTGGACCGCGGACCGGGTCAACGCGGCGTCCAACGCCCAGTCGGCGCTCACCCGCGTGCGGTTTCCCGGCATGGCCATCAGGTGGTACGCCCGGGTGACCGCCTTCGCCGGCAACCCGGCCAGGTTGACCTGCAACGGGTTCGCCGCCGCGTCCTTGCCACCCAGGTCGACGACCCAGCCCAGGTCGTGGTGCTTGTACGGCTTACGGCGGCCGAAACCGTACGACGCGGCGATGTTGTACGCCGCGCGCTTGCCCTGCCGCTGCGCGTGCTGGGCGGTCATCCCGCACACCTTGCCCGGATTGACCAGGTCGGGCACCGCGGCGGCGTCACCGCACGCGTACACCTCCGGATAGCCGGGAACGTTGAGGAACTCGTCGGTGACCAGTCGACCCCGGTCGGTCCGCAATCCCAGCTCGTTGACGAACGGGTCGGGGCGCACCCCCACACACCACACCAGGGTGCAGGTCGGCACGTACTCGCCGTCGGTGAGCTTCACCCCGTCGCAGGTCGCCTCGGCCACCGAGGTACCCAACCGCACGTCCACCCCGCGCCGGTTGAGCACCTTGTGCGAGGTGTCCGACATCCGCTTGTCCAACTCCGGCAGCACCCGGGACGCCACGTCGAGCAGCATCCAGCGGGGCCGGACGGTGAGCCGGGGCCGCTGGGCGTGCAACGCATCGGTGAACAGTTGCCCGTGTGCCGCGACCTCGGTGCCGGTGTAGCCCGCACCGACCACCACGAACGTGGAGCGGGCCCGTTGCTCGGCCGGGTCCTCGGCCTGCTCGGCCAGCTCCAACTGCCGGACGATGTGATCATGCAGGTAGACGGCCTCGGGGAGGCCACGGAAGCCGTGCGCGTACTCGGTCACCCCCGGGATGGGCAGCAGCTTGTTCACGCTGCCCACGGCGAGCACCAGCCGGTCGTACGCCAACCGGTTCTTCTCCCCCTCGGCCTGGGTGAAGCCGACCCAGCGGTTCTGCAGGTCGACGTGGTCCGCCTCGCCTACCACCACCCGTACGCCTTTGAGCGTGCCGGTCAGCGGCACGGCGATCCGTTTGGGCTCGACCACCCCGGCCGCCACCTCCGGCAGCAGCGGCAGGTACAGGAAGTAGTCGGTGGAGTTCAGCACCACGATCTCGGCCCGGTCCCGGGCGATCCGGCTCAACGTCTTCGCCGCGTGGTAACCGGCGAACCCGGCCCCCACGATCACCACACGAGGTTTCGTCATTGCGGGCCGTTTCCCGTCGAAGGCCGCGACAAACGTCGGACGCGCCAGCCGTGCTCAGCTCGGCTGGAGCCGGACGTGGCCGCTGTGACCCACCGCCTCCAACTCCCACTGTTGGCCGAACGCCCGGACCCGCTCGGCGATGATCCGGCCCAGTTCCGCCGGGACGTCCGGGTCGAGGACCAGGCGGCCGTTGACCGGGTTGACGCCGAGCATGGCGGATCAGGGCCAGCGGCGTGCCGGCCGCCCACGCCTGCGGGCTGCACGCGGTCGGGTATGGCACGGCGAAGAGCAGCCGCTCCCGATCGAACCCGCTGAGCGCCTCCGGCAGCCGGTGACCGAACTCCTCGGCCGCCTCGAACATCGCCAGACTGATCCGGTTCGACTCGGCCCGGTAGCCGTACCGGGCCAGGCCGAGCGCGGCGATCGAGTTGTCGTGCGGCCAGACCGTGCCGAGGTGGTAGCCGAGGGCGTTGTAGAGCCGTTCCTCCCGGGACAGCGTGCGGATGCCCCAACCGGAGAACATGTCCGGTGACATGAGTTGCCGCACCACCGCGTCGGCGCGCTCCGGGGGAACGATTCCGCTCCACAGCAGGTGACCCATGTTCGAGGTCTTGGAGTCGACGCGGTTCTTGTCGCCGTCCAGGGCGACCGCGTAGTAGCCGCCCCGTTCCTCGATCCAGAAGTCCTGGTTGAACCGCTCGTGCAGGGTGTTGGCATCGTCACGCAGCCGGCGCGCCAACGTGGGATTGCCCAACGGCCCGTCGAACAGTTCGGCCAGCCGCATCTTGGCGTCGTAGGTGTAGCCCTGAAGGTCGCAGGTGGCCAGCGGGAGCACGGGGATCCGTCCGTCGGCGAAGCAGACGCCGTCCGGCGAGTCTCGCCAGCACTGGTTACCCAGCCCTTCGGGCGAGCGGGTGGCGTACTCGACGTAGCCGTCGCCGTCCCGGTCGCCGTACTCGTCGATCCAGCGCAACGCTGCCAGCGCGTTGTCCCGCAGGCGCCGGACGGTCTCGTCGTCGCCGGTCCAGCGCCAGTACTCGGAGAGCAGGATCAGCCAGAGCTGGGTGGCGTCAGCGCTGCCGTAGTACGGTCCGAACGGTTTCTCGCCGCTGCGGGTCAACTCGCCGCTGCGAACCTCGTGCAGGATCTTGCCCGGCTCCTCGTCGGTGAAGTCGTCGCACGTCTCACCCTGGAGCCGGGCCAGGGCGAGCAGCGTGCCCTTGGCCAGCGCGGGCCCGGCGACCAACGTCTGATACGCGGTGATCAGGGTGTCCCGGCCGAAGACGGCGAGGAACCAGGGCAGCCCTGCACCGGGCAACATGATCCGCTGGCCCTTGACCTCCAGGTCGAGCCGCAGCGCCGACAGGTCGTCACGGGACTGGCGTATGGTGCGCTCCAACGCCACGTTGTCGCTGCGCAACACCGCGCGCTCCTCGGTCCACCGGCGCAGCGGGTCGTCGGCGCGGCCGTGGATGACGTCGGCGATGTCACCCCGAACCGGCTCGACCACCCCCATGCCGTCCGGCAGCGGCACGTGCAGGTCGACCTTCCATTCCTCGCCCTGGCCCAGCTCCAGGTCCCAGACCAGGTCGTCGCCCTCGATGCGGTCGGCTGGCTTCGCGCAGCACACCCGGGTCTGCGCGGAGAAGCCACCACGCTGGTAGGAGAAGCGCAGCTCAGACCCGTCGTCGGCATGGTCACGGCTGATCTCGGCGGAGCGGTCCCGGACCCTCGACTTGACCTCGAACAGGTCGGCGAAGTCGACGGCGACGGCCAGTCGCAGCTCCACCCGGACCGGCTCCCGCCGGAAGGAGACCAGTTCCACGCGCTCGTGAAAGCCGTCGCCGACGTAGCGCAGGCGCCGCAGGCCCAGAGTGTTCGGCGGCAGCCCGGGCAACTCCGGATTGGTGAGCACGTACTGCGCCGAGTAGTGGTCGATGGTCTCGGCGCGCAACAGCAACAACGCGCCGCCGTTGACGGTCAGGTTCCAGCCACTGAGCAGGCGGGTGTCCAGGTGGACAAGCCCGCCGATGCTGCCCGGCGGCACGTCCCCCTGGGCGTTGGAGTACAGGAAGGTGGGCCCGCTGAGCACCGCGAGGGAGTCGGGTCCCAGCTCCGGCGGGATCGCCCGCTGATCGCCGTTGTCCGACTCGTCGATGGACAGACTGGGGAAGGGGCGGGCAGGGGTTGCGCGAACGGCAGCCATGACACCCACCGTAGGAAGCGGGGAACTGAGCGTCATCACCCGCTGCGGGTGAAAGCTCCGGTACTCCGTCGGCCCGGGGCGGCGGGCCGACGGTCAGGCGGGGGCCGGCGCGGTGATCGCCCAGCGCTCGTGGTCGCGCCAGGCGCCGTCGATGAACAGGTAGTCCGGAGAGAAGCCCTCCAACCGGAAACCCAGCTTGCGGGCCACCCGCCGGGACGGCTCGTTGCCCGGTTGGATGTTCGCCTCCAGCCGGTGCAACCCAACCGAGGTGAAGGCGTGGTCGATCACCAGGGCGACGCCCGCCGAGGCGTGCCCGGTCCCGCTGTACGGCAGGAACGCCGCGTACCCCAGGAAGCCACCACGCAGCGCACCGAGCACGATCCCGCTGATGTTCACGTAGCCGGCGATCTCGCCGCTGGCCCGGTCGCAGATCAGGTAGCCGGCGCTGTCGCGGCGACGGATCCGACGCAGATAGAGCTCGTACTCCTCCGGGTTGGCCGGCGCGTTCAACCACGGGTGGTGCAGGTCCCGACTGCGCCGCGCGGCGGCGACGAACTCGTCCGAGTCGGTGGGCCGGGGTCGCCGGATCGCGGCGGGACCACCGGTACGCAGGTATCTCACGGCGGATCACTCTGACCGACCGGTGCCGCCGTTGTCCAACCGGCCGCGGCGTGCGTGTGGTGGCGCGCCGTGAGCGCGCGAGGGTTAGTGTGCCTCTCGGGCCGCGAGCAACGCGGCGAGATGGTCCCTGCTCCAGGCCCGCGCTGCCGCGATGAGGGTCAACAGACTGCGCCCCAGCGGGGTGAGTTCGTACTCGACGCGGGGCGGATTCTCCGGGTACGCCGTCCGCGCCACCAGGCCGTCGCGCTCCATCGCCCGCAGGGTCTGCGTCAGGACTTTGGGCGTGATGGCGCGAAGTGGCACCCGGATCTCGGTGAAGCGACGCGGGCCGCCTTCCAGACAGAGCACGACCATCCCGGTCCACTTGTCACCGATCTGGAACGGCAGGGCGCTGGACGGGCACATCGGATCGAACATCTCGGCATCGAGATCCGTCATCCCAGTATCTTTGCAGTAACCAGTATCTCGTGGATACCGTCCCTGACGTCGAGGAAGACCGCGGAACGGGGGACGAGCCCATGAGCAGCATCGCCATCTTCGGAGCAGGCGGCAGAGCGGGACGGGCCATCACCGCCGAGGCGCGTGACCGCGGCCATCGGGTCACCGCCGCCGTCCGGGATCCGCGCAAGGCAGGCGACACCACAGCGGACGGCATCTCGGTGGTCCGGGGTGACGTCACCGACCCGCGCTCGACAGCCACGATCCTGCATGATCATGACGCGGTGGTCAGCGCCGTCACCCCCGCGTCAAGCCCCGAAGCCCTTGCCGCCCTCGGCCACCTCGACGACCAGTTCTTCGTCAACGCCGCCGACGCGCTCCTGCACGGCATGACCGAGGCCGGAGTGGTTCGTCTCATCCTCATCGGCCTGTTCGCCAACCTTCAGGACGAGCACGGCCGCCTGATCCTGGACGACCCCGCGTCGTTCCCCGGTCACCTGCGCCCCTTCGCCCTGGCGCACACCGCCGGCCTGGACCGGCTCCGCGCGGCGGACACCACTGTCGACTGGCTCATGCTCACCCCGCCGGCGATGCTGGACGCGGCCGCCCCACGGCGGGGCCGGTACCGCCTCGCCGGAGACACGGTGACCGCGTCCGGATCAACGACGTTGTCGTACGCCGATCTCGCCGTCGCGGTGATCGACGAGATCGAAGCCCCACGGCATCACCGCACCCGGGTGTCCATCTTCGACTGACCGTGGACTAGCGGGGCGTCAGCAGGCTGAACTCCTGACCGTCGGGGTCGGCCAGCACCACCCGACCGGTCTCGCCCCGACCGGCCTCGACGAGGGTCGCTCCGAGCGAGAGCAGCCGGTCGACCTCGAACTGCCAATCGACGTCGACAGCCGGAGCGAGGTCGAAACGCACCCGATCCCGACCCCCGTTCGGCATCAGCGGTGGGCCACCCCAGCTGATCTTCGTGCCGCCGTTCGGTGACTGGATCGCGGTCTCCTCGTCCTGGTCCCAGACCAGCGGCCAGCCCAGCGCCGCACTCCAGAAATAGCCGACCTCCTGCGACCCGTCGCAGGCCAGCGCACCGACGAAGCCGCAGCCGGCGAGGAAGTTGTTGCCCGGTGCGATGACGTCGAACTCGTTGCCCTCGGGGTCGGCGAGCACCACGTGATCGATCTCCGGGCCCTGCCCGATGTCGGTGTGCCGCGCACCGAGCTCCAGTGCCCTGGTCACCGTCTGCCGCTGGTCCTCCAGCGAACTGCTGGTCAGATCGAAGTGCATCCGATTCTGGACCACCTTCGGCTGCTGGTTCGGGGCGAAACGGATGTGGTACCCGTTGTCGTTGGCGGGTAGCAGCAGGACGCCGTCGTGTGGATCGTCGACGATCTCCCGCCCCAGGAGCCCGGACCAGAACTGCGCGAGCCGCAGGGGCTCGCTCGCGTCGAAGCTGATCGCGAACAGGTGTGCAGTCATCGCTGCGCTCATCTCCCATCGGACCGGACGCCGTGACAGCCGTCGGAGCGGGAGCCTAGGGCTGCGCCAGGTCGACCGCACCCGAGTTTCAGCGGTTCATCCCCGGTAGGGCGGGGCCACACCCCACCCCCTGCGTGGGGTGAAAGACTGTCGTCGGGACGTGCGGCGTTGTGATCCACTTGCCCGGTGAGCCGAACCCCCTCGATCCCCCCGGCCGACGTCCAGGAGCGACTGTCGCGGGAGCTGAACATCTGGCTCTGCACAGTGCGACGCGACGGGTCCCCGCACCTGACGCCGGTCTGGTTCGTCTACCTCTCCGCGACGTTCTGGGTCGGTTGCGAGAGCCGCAGCGTGAAGGCCCGCAACGTCGTGGCCGACCCACGGGTGTCCCTGGCTCTGGAGAGCGGCGACGCGCCAGTGGTGGCGGAGGGCGCCGCCCACGTGCACCGAAGTGGATTCCCGAGCCCGGTCGTCGAGGCGTTCGCGCGCAAGTACGACGGCTGGGACGTCGGCCGGCAGGTCGACCCGGACGGCGAGCGGGTGCTGCTGGAGATCCCCGTCCGGCGGTGGCTGCTCGCGGGCACCGCACAGTGAGCCGTCGATGCAAGAATCGGCCGGTGGAGAAGGAGCTGACGACGGCCCTGGCGGGCGTACGGGACGCGTTCGCCCGGTACCCGCGCCGTGCGGTGCTCGATGGCTGCCCGCACTGCCGGGGCTCGGTGCTGGTCGACGAGCACGACCTGTTCTCACTGACCATCAGCCTCGGCAACACGGTCGGCAGCCGGGCGGACGTGAAGGCCCTGCTCCCCGTACTCCTTGAGCGCCTGCTCGGGTCCGACGACCTGGACCCGGCCATCGTCCTGGGCAAACTCCCCCGTCAGGAGTGGCGCACCTGGCCGCGGGTCGAGCAGGAGGCCGTCGACGCGTACCTCGACGCGGTGTGGCGGTCGTTGCTGACGGATCACCCGCCGCGGCTCGGGTCGTTCACCGATCCGGCGACCTTCCTCGACGCGGCTCGCGCGGCCGGCGAGCGCGTCGAACGATTCCTCGCTGTCTGGGACGCCACGCCCACCCCGTCGGCGGACCGTCACCTGGCCGAGATGGTCGCCAGACTCGACTTCGCCAAGCCGAAGCCGAGCGTCCTCGGCGTCTGGTTACGCCGAAAGGCGACCCGCGACCGTCTGCACCGCGCCTGGGAACGTGACCACGATTCGCCCTGGGCCGACGACCTCGCCCAGGCCTACGATCTCCTCCGTGTCTGAACCGGCCTGCCGCTTCGGCTGCAAGAGCCGATGAACCGGCCCGGGGTGACACCGCCCGCCGGGCAAGCGGTCCGTCAGAGCGGGCCGGGGAACGTCTGCTCCATCGGCATCGGCACCTGGAGGTAGGTGGTGCCGCGCATGTCCAGCCAGGCCCGGTCCGGCCCGCGCACCAGGCGCACCATCACCTCCTCGCAGGAGGGGCAGCGGGCGACGAGGCCCGGGGCGTGCGAGTAGACGTGCAGGCTGGCCATCGACCCGGTCGTCCCGCAGTTCTCACAGCGGCCCATCGCGCTGCTCAGGTCGACGGTGAACAGCTCACGCATCGGGCCGTCGAGCATGTTGCCGTCCAGGTACGACATCTCGGTCATCGAAATCTCCTCGACACTGCGTGAGTGAGCGGGTGGTCAGCCGGTGGGGCCGAAGCGTTCGGTCTTGACCCGGCGCGACGGGTGACCCAGCCCCACCAGCAGGTCGGCCACGGTCTCCACGAACGCGGTCGGGCCACAGACGTAGGTGAGTGGTTCCAGGTCCGGTGGCCACCCGTGCGTGTTGACGTCGGCGAGCCCGATCCGGTGCGGCTCACCGCGCCAGCCCTCGGGCGCCTCACGGGTGTAGACGTACGCGACGTCCAGCCCGAAGTCGTCGCGGACCCGGCGGCGCAGCTCGTCGGCGTAGATCACGTCGCCGGGGGTGCGCACCGAGTAGATCAGCCGGAACGGCGCCTTGCTGCCCACCGCCCGCCGCGCCCGGATCATCGCCATCAGCGGCACGACGCCGGAGCCACCGGCGACGAGCTGCACCGGCGCGGTCTCCTCGGGCCGCCAGATGAACCAGCCACCGAGCGGTCCGCGTACCTCGATCGGGTCGCCGGCCCCGAAGACATCAATGAGGTACGGCGACACCTCGCCGTCGTGCACCCGCTGCACGGTCACCTCGATGCGCGGTCCTCCCGGCCCGTCCACGGCCGGCCCGGCGATCGAGTACGACCGGGCCGCCTGGTAGCCGTCCGGGGCGGTGAGCCGCAGGTCGACGTGCTGCCCGGGCAGGTGCCCCGGCCAGTCCGGCACCTCCAGCACCAGGGTCTGCGCGGTCGGTGTCTCCACCCGGCGCTCCACCAGCCGGCCGACCTGCCAACGGTTGGGCGTACGGCGTTGGGTGCTCGTCGCCACGGCGCGCTCAGTCACCCTGGTACCGCTGTTCGCGCCACGGGTCGCCGTAGTCGTGGTACCCGGCGGTCTCCCAGAAACCCGGCTCGTCCATCGTCTTGAGTCGGAGGCCCCGCACCCACTTGGCGGACTTCCAGAAGTACAGGTGCGGCACCAGCAGTCGCGCCGGCCCGCCGTGCTCAGCGGGCAGCGGTGCGCCGTCGAAGGTGTGCACCACCCAGGCCTGGCCGCCGCGCAGGTCGTCGAGCGGCAGGTTGGTGGTGTACCCGCCGTAGGAGTGCGCCAGCGCGAAGTGCGCCCCCGTGTCGACGTCGGCGAGCAGCGTGTCCAGTGAGACGCCCTGCCAGTTGGTGCCGAGCTTGGACCAGCGGGTGACGCAGTGGATGTCCACCATCGGCGTCTCCTGCGGCAGGGCCATCAGCTCCTGCCACGACCACCGGTGTTCGCTGCCGTTCTCGGCGGAGATGACGAACTCCCAGGTGTCCAGTGACACCCGGGGCGTCGGGCCGGCCGAGAGCACCGGAAAGTCCTCGGTCAGATACTGACCGGGTGGCAGGGCCGGCTCCTGCGTTCGGGGCCGACCCTGAAAGCCCGGTGACACGATTCCCATTGCACAGTCGTACCACCCGCGCCGGCCGGGGCGAGAGCTTTCCCGCGTACCCCGTCGTCAGCCGGCGCGGCGCGGTCAGTGCCGTTCCGCGACGACCTCGCGGTCCCCGGGCAGGTTGCCACCCCGGGTGGCGCGCAGGCTGGTCACCGTGACCACCACCAGCACACCGATGATCACGCCGAGCGAGGCCAGGGTGGGGATCTGCGGCACGCTGTCCCAGATGCCGTGCGCCCAGTGCAGACCCAGCTTGAGGCCGATGAACGCCAGGATGATGGCCAGGCCGTAGCTGAGGTGCACCAGCCGGCTCAGCGCCGCGTGCAGGACGAAGTAGAGCGCCCGCAGGCCGAGCAGGGCGAACGCGTTCGTGGCGAACACCAGGTACGGGTCCTCGGTGATGCCGTAGACCGCCGGCACCGAGTCGACAGCGAAGACGACGTCGGTGGCGAGCACCGCGACCACCACCAGGGCGAACGGCGTGAGCGCCCGCTTCGCGCCCTGCCGGACGGTCATCTTCGTGCCGTGGTAGTCGTTGACCACCGGCATGACCTTGCGCAGCAGCTTCACCGAACGCATCTTGTTGATGTCGACTTCCTGCTGATGCCCGGACAAGGCATCACGCAGCAGCTTCACCGCGGTGGCGAGGAGGATGATCGCGAAGAGCAGGAAGGCGAAGTCGAGGGTCTGCAACGCCGCCGCGCCGAGGGCGATGAAGACGGCCCGCAACACCAGCGCGCCGGCGATGCCGTAGAGCAGCACCCGCTGGGCGAGCACCGCCGGCACCGCGAACGCCGCCAACAGCAACATGAAGACGAAGAGGTTGTCGACCGAGAGCGACTTTTCCACCAGGTAACCGGTCAGGTATTCAACGCCCTGCTGGGAGCCGAAGCGGGACCAGATCCAGGCGCCGAACGCCAGCGGCAGCGCTATGTAGAACGCCGACCAGCCGACGGCCTCCCGCATGGAAACCTCGTGCGGGCGACGGGTGACCAGGAAGTCCAGCACCAACAGCAGGAGGACCCCGAGGATGGTGACCGCCCACAGCGTGGGCGTGCCTACCGACGACAGGTCACTGGCGGCAGACAGATACAACACGTGGTTCATGTGGGTCTCCTCGAACACCGTCATGTTCGAGGTCTCCTTCACCCACCACCTGGTGGGCAACCACCCGAGGCGCGCCGGGCGCGCCGTACTGACCGGAATGGTTCGTGGGAAGTACTCCCCTCGCACGACAAGGTTAGGCCAGGTGGAATCGCCACGCCAAGCGGGACATCGATGGTTGCCCTGGTAAACCGCTGTGTGTGCGTGGTACGAGCGCTGTCAGCCGCGGCGCAACGTCGCGCCCGGGGCCATCGCCTGCTCGACCAGGCCCCGATAGTCACGTGGCAGTTGCGTCGCCACGTCATCGAACTCACCGCCGGTGATCGCCTCCCGCAAGGTGGTGAAGACCGCCCGGCTGGCGTCCTCGGCGGCGCGCTCCCGAACACCGGCGCGCAACGCGACCCGGGCGACGAACTCCGCCGCGCCGAACCGGTCCGCCTGCTCGGTGCTCGGGCTCGGTTTGAGCACGAGTTGCAGCGGTTGGGGCAACTGGGCGGCCAGGTCCAGAACCTCACCGCCGGTCAACCGCTCGGCGAACGTCTCCAACACGGCCCGGGTCAGCTCGACCGCCCGCTCGGACGACGTGGCGGTGCGCTGGGAAACCTGGTCGATGAAGGTGTCGTAGTTCATCGCGTACTCCCTTGGACTCGCGTCGGCGTCTGCGGGTACCCGCGGCGGCCGAGGAGAAACGGCGCCGGTTTCCTCCGCCGGGCGGGCGTGACCGGCCGGCGGGCGGGTAACCGCCGCCGGTCGTCACCACACCGATGCCCGAGGGAGCCCACGCCATGGCGAGCTACGCCGACGTCCTGCAGTACCTGTCGAGCCTGGACTACCCGGCCGAGAAGGACGACGTGGTCCGCGAGGCCGAACGGGAGGGTGCCCCGCCGGACGTGCTGAAGGCGCTGCGCGCCCTGCCGCCGGTCGACTACGCCAACGGGACCGAGGTGGCCCGGTCGGCCGGGATCGAGGCGGCGCCCGAGGTCGGCCCCGCCCAGCGGGCCGAGCAGGCCCGAGACAAGAAGCACAACAGGGTCTCGCAGCACCTGCGCGGCATCTGACCCAGCGGTGACGCCCACCGCGCGGCGAAGGGATCGTCGCCGATGACCTACACCGGCGGCCCGTCCCGGCCAGCGGACGTGCGTTTTCCGGCCGCGGTGGTGCAGCTCGCCGTGGTGGCGGTGGTCGGCATCATCGCCGGCTGCGTCTTCGCGCTGCTGCTGCCCCTGCCGCTCGCCGCGCTGGCCGGCTGGGACGTGGGCGCGCTGAGCTGGCTCGTGCTGGTCTGGCACAAGATCTGGCCGATGGACGCCGAGCGGACCGCCCAACTGGCCGTGCACGAGGACCCGAACCGGGCGATCCGGGACGCCCTGCTGCTCGTCGCCTGCCTGGCCAGCCTGCTGGCTGTCGGGTTGGTCGTGGCCAGCGCGAAGAGCGCGCCCCCCGGGGTTGCCCGGGAGTTGCACAGCGGCGTGGGCGTGCTCAGCGTGGTGCTCTCCTGGTTCGTGGTGCACACCGTGTTCGCCGCCCGGTACGCCCGGATCTACTACACCGGTCCGGACGGCGGGGTGAACTTCAACCAGCCCGAACCGCCGCGCTACTCCGACTTCGCGTACGTCGCGTTCACCATCGGGACGACGTTCCAGGTCTCCGACACCAACCTGACCAGCAACGAGATGCGTCGTACGGTGCTGCGCCACTCGATGGTGTCGTACCTGTTCGGCGCGTTCATCATCGCCGTGACCGTGAACCTGCTGGCGGGCCTGGCGCGGTGAAGGCTACTTACGCTCCAGGCCGCACAGTCCCCCGGAGCGCGACACGGGGCGGGGCCGATCGAAGGGCCGGGACAGGCGGGCGCCCCTGGTCACGAACCGCGACCCAGGGCGCCACGCAAGCCTGCCCAGGCGGTGAACCGCACCCGAACCGGTCGCGGTCACCAGGCGGTGGAGGCTCGCTCGAACCGAGCGGCCAGCACTGCCGGGTCCAACCATACGGCAGAACATCCTCCGTTTGGTCAGAATTTGGGGAAGTGTGGGCCAGGGCACGTCACGGCCGACCGGTCACCTCCGCGTACCGATGCTCCAGGTCGACCCGGGCCAACGCCCCCACCAGCCAGGCCAACTGCTCGGACTCGCCAGTGGCAAGGCCGGCCAGGTCGTCCGCCGACCTGCCCAGCCCGAGCCGACGCGCGGCAGCCAGCGCCCGCCGGTCGGCGACCGGGGCAACCTCCCGCCACAACGCCTGCGCCTCGCGGAGAAACAGGTCGACGACCTGATCGTCCACGCCCGGAAGCTCGGCCAGCAGCGCCCGCTCCCGGACCGGGTCGTGGTGCGCCACCGCCCGCAGCCGGCGCAGATCACCCCGGTACCGCTCGACCACCGTCAGAGCCAGGTCACCCAGCACAGCGGCCAGCGCGTCCACGTCACCGCGTTGGCCGCTGGCGCGCAGCACCCGGACCCGGTCCTCGTGCAGCGAACGCGCCAGCCGGGCCGCGCTGTCCCACCCCTCGTCGCGCACCGCCCGCGCCCCGTCCAACGCCCGACGGAAGTCACCGCGACGGGCCAGCAGCACCGACAGGTACAGCACCTGGAACAGGCTCGCCGGATTGTTGGTCACCCGGAACCCGTACTGCTCGGCGAAGCCCCGCCCGCTACCGGCGAGCCGGCGCGCCAGACGTTTACGGTCCTCCACCGGAGTGATCAAACTGGTCGCCATGCCGGCGACTACCCGCGCCACCCCCGGCCACACACCACCACCCTGGGCGGGCGTTGTCGTCAGCCGTGCAGGCCGCCGGTGCGATCGCGGGCCTTGAGGCGGGTCGTGGGCAGGGCGGGCGCTGGCAGCGGCGGCGCCGAATCGTCGGCGACCACACCGAAGCGCCCGTCGCCGGCCATCCAGTCCTCCCGGGCGGCGGCGATCTCCTCGTGTGACCGGCCCACGAAGTTCCACCACATCACCAACGGCTCCTCGAACGGTGTACCGCCCAGCAGCAGCAGCCGGGCCCCGGCTCCGCCACGCACTGTCAGCTCCCGGCGCCCCGAGCCCAGATACAGCAGCGCCCCCGGCTCGAACCCGACCCCGGCCGCCTCCGCGGACCCGGACATCGCCAGCACGGCGTACTCGAAATCCGGCCGCAACGCCATCGTCGCCGGCGCCTCCCCGCCCAACTCCAGCTGCACCCCCACCAGCGGGGTGTGCACCACCGCCGGTGACCGCTCCCCGGCGAACTCGCCGACCAGCAGGGTGACGTCCAGATCGCCGTCCCGCCAGCGCGGCAGGTCGGCGTGGTGCGCGAAGTCTGCCGCTCCGGCCCGCGCCGGGTCCGGCAGAGCCACCCAGAGCTGCACACCGTGCATCACCGGCGGGTGAATGGCCGGCGAGCGCTCCGAGTGGGCGATACCGTTCCCGGAGGTCATCACGTTCAGCTGGCCGGGCACGATCGGCTGCACGTTGCCGAGGCTGTCCCGGTGCAGAATCTCGCCGTCGAGCAGCCAGGTCACCGTCTGCAGCCCGGTGTGCGGGTGCGGCGGCACCTCCATACCGGGCCGCTGCGCCACATCGTCCGGGCCGAAATGATCCACGAAACACCACGCGCCGACCATCCGGCGGGCGCGCTGCGGAAGCAGCCGCCGCACCGTGGTGTACCGACCCAACGGCACGTCGTGGCCGGGCAACAACACACTGCCGGGATCGACGTCGGCCACGCCAGGCGGTCGGGTCTGCGCCAGCATTGATTCAGTACGCTCCACCGCCCGACTGTACGCGCACGCCCATTCGCGACCGCGGTGCTTCCAGCCAGGGCGGCCGGGGTTCACCAGCTCGTGGCGGTGGGGCCTGGCCCGGCATGGACTGGCCCGGCGTGGGTTACCGGTGGCTGGAGGAGACCAGCACGCTGTTGGCACCGGCGATCAGGTCCAGGTACAGGCGCTCCGCCGACCGGTCCCAACCCGGCGTACCCAGCACCGAGCCCGCGGCCACCCCGTCCCAGCGAGCGTCGCGTACCACCACCGAGCCGGCACCGGCTCCCGCCCGAACCCGTACCGGAGTCTCCCCGGGGACCCGGACGTCGAGCTGGCTGGTCCCACCGGTGAGTCGCACGGTCAGGATGCTGGCGGGCTGGTCTGCGCGCGGGCCCGTGGGGTCGCCGGGGCGCGCAGGGGTGATCGGTGGCAGGAGAATCTCGGTACGGCTGGAACCACCGGCGAGTTCCACGCCCAGCAGCCGGGCCCGGGTCAGGTCCAGCACCTGACTGCTCACCCCGCCAACGAGATGGAGACGCCAGGCGACCCGCTCGTTGAGCAACACCCGCACGGCCCGTGGCCCGCGCGTCCCGGACTCCACGAGGTCGAGCCGCACGGTCTTCCCCCGTGTCGCAGGTCTGCCCGCCACACCCGAGCCGGCCGGGGTACTGATCCGGTACAGGTCGTCGCCCAACTCGGCCACCCGCAGCTCGAACGAGGACAGCCCATCCGCGAGAACGAAGGTGCCCTCCTGCCGACCCGCCAGCGGCGCTGTCAACGTCTGCTCGGCAGCAGCACCCGCACCACCGCGGCGACCCTCAGCCGCGTCCAGGTCAGCGACGCCCCCCGGACGGCCGCCGTCATCGGGGCCAGTGCCGTCGGGGCGAGTGCCGTCGGGGCGAGTGCCGTCGGGGCGAGTGCCGTCGGGGCGAGTGCCGTCGGGGCGAGTGCCGTCGGGGCGAGTGCCGTCGGGGCGAGTGCCGTCGGGGCGAGTGCCGTCGGATTGACCGGAGTAGGTCATGCCGAGGTGGTCGGGATCGGCAACGACCACGGCCACCGCTGCCGCGCCCAGGAGCAACACGACGGCGGCAGCGGCCACCAACAGGCGAGCGCCCGTGGACCACCGTCGCGGCGCGGCCGCACCGGACGGTTCCGGCTCCGACTCCGGTTCGCGATCCGCGCCGTACCCCACTGCGGCCATGCCTGTATCCCTCCGCCGGTCCCCGTCCAGGGGTACGTACCCGCCGGCCGATCGGATCACTCGGCGCCGATCACGTCACTCCGCTACATCGCCAACGTAGATCTTGGACAGTTTCCGTTCGCGCGGCCCGCCCACAGCACGGAAACTGTCCAAGATCTACGAACAACGCCGACCAGCAGCCACGGCCGGCAGTCGACGGCCCCGCGGCCAACGAACGAGGCGGCCAGCGAACGAGGACGGCGGCCAGCGAACGAGAACGGCGACTGGTGAACGGCGGACCAGCGACCGGCTAGAGCAGAAATGCCGCTGGCCGGCACCCCGGGTTGCGGGTGCCGGCCAGCGGTCGGTGTCGTGCGGTGGTGCTTAGGTGCGCTGGTTCTGCGATGGTGCTGTGCCGCAGGTCAGCTGTTCCAGTACTGACCAACCAGGTCGGCGGCCTGCTGCTCCCACTGGGCGTAGGCGTCCGGGTAAGCCGACACCTGCACCGTCTGCGCGGCGTCGGTCAGCGGCATGTCCTGCCACCCGTCAACCTGCTTCAGACCCTTGAGGAACGCGGTCGTCGAGTAGGCCGGGTCGGTGATCTGCTCCGGCGTACCCCAACCCGAGCTCGGGCGCTGCTGGAACAAGCCCAGCGAGTCATGGTCGTTCATATCGCCCAGGTGACCCAGGTTCTCCAACTTCGACTCCTGCAGGCTCGTCGCGATCGAGATGACCGCGGCCCGCTCCGGCAGACCGGCCTTCTTCGTGGCGGCGATGATCGCCTTCACGTTGGCGGCCTGCTCGTCGTTCAGGCTGATCCGGGACTGCTCGCCCTGGGTGCCGTGCGGGATCAGCTTGCTGGTGTCGGGCTTGTCGGCCTGCACCGCTACCGCGACGGGCTTGCCGTCGACGGGGTTGGCCACGTGGGCGATCGGGCCGGCGAAGACACCACCGGCGAACGCGAGGCCAGCAACAGACAGGACGCTCTTACGGAAGATCGTGTTCATGAGGGGTAGCTCCTTCGGGGGTAGGACACCCGACCGCCAAAAAGGGGGGGCGGCGGCAGGGTGTGAGCACCTCGTCCGGCGCTGCACGTACAAGGGGGAAGTTTGGGGGTGACGCCGTGTCGGGCGTCACCCCCAAAC
>NZ_QGSY01000034.1 GCF_003857035.1 Micromonospora arida | reverse complement strand
GTGGTGGGGGTGCTGCTGGACCGGAGTGTTGATCTGGTGGCGGCGCTGCTGGGGGTGTGGAAGGCGGGGGCGGCGTTCGTGCCGCTGGACCCGTCGTATCCGGCCGGTCGGATCGCCTCGATGCTGGCCGATGCCGGTGTGTCTCGTGTGGTGACCTCGGCGCGTTACGCGGATCGGTTCGCGCCCGGCGTGGAGGTGCTGACCGTCGACTCTGTGCCGCAGGTGGAGTCGGTGGTGTTGCCGGGTGTGGTGGATCTGGATGATTTGGCGTATGTGATTTTCACGTCGGGTTCGACGGGTCGGCCGAAGGGGGTGCAGGTTACGCATCGGGGTTTGGCGAATCATGTTCGTTGGGCGTCGGTGGAGTTGGCTGGTCGTGGTTCGGCGGGGTCGGCGGTGTTTTCGTCGGTGGCTTTTGATTTGCAGGTGCCGAATGTGTGGGCTCCGTTGGTGGTGGGTCAGCGGGTGTTCATGGTGGATCAGGATTTGGATTTGGCGGAGTTGGGGGAGTCGTTGTCGGCGGCTGCTCCGTTTAGTTTTTTGAAGTTGACGCCGGGTCATTTGGAGATTTTGGGTCGGCAGTTGTCGGATGAGCGGTTGGCGGGTTTGGCGCCGGTGGTGGTGGTTGCGGGTGAGGGTTTGCCTGCGGCGTTGGCGAACCGGTGGTTGGGCATTTTGGGTGCGGGGAATCTGATCAATGAGTACGGGCCGACGGAGGCGTCGGTGGGTACGTGTGTTTTCCCGGTGCGGGTGGAGCAGACGTTGCCGGTGGTGCCGATTGGTCGGGCGTTGCCGGGTATGCGGATGTTCGTGCTTGATTCGTTCATGAATCTGGTGCCGGTGGGTGTGGTTGGTGAGTTGTTTGTTGGTGGTGTGGGTGTTGCTCGGGGGTATGTGGGTCAGTCGGGGTTGACGGCGGATCGGTTTGTGCCGGATCCGTTCGCCTCGGATGGGTCGCGGTTGTATCGGACGGGGGATCTGGTTCGTCGGTTGGCCGATGGTGCGGTGGAGTTCGTCGGCCGGGTCGATCATCAGGTGAAGGTCCGTGGTTACCGCATCGAGTTGGGCGAGATCGAGTCGGTGATCGGCTCGGTGGCCGGCGTCCGCGAGACGGTGGCGCTGATCGATCCGGAAGAGGCGCGGCTGCTCGCCTTCTACGTCCCCGGAGGACCGGACGCCGATCTGGCCGCCCGGGTGCGGCAGGAATGCGCCAGTCGACTGCCGGAGTACATGATCCCGGCGGACCTGGTCGTGGTGGAGTCGATCCCCCTGAACACCAACGGCAAGGTCGACCGCGCCGCCCTCGCCGCGTCGGTCGGAGCATCCGGCCGGGTGCACGTGGCTCCCCGCACCGAACTCGAGCAGCAGCTCGCGGAGATCTGGGCACGCGTGCTGACCCTCGACACGGTCAGCGTCGTGGACAGCTTCTTCGACCTCGGCGGCGACTCACTACGCGCGGTGGCCCTGGTCGGCGCCCTCCGGGGAGCCGGCTTCCCCGTTGGCGTCCGAGACGTCTTCGTGCACCGCACCGTTGCCGCGCTCGCCGCGCACCTGACGGCCAAGGACGCCGCCGAGGTCGCACCGGAGTTCCAGCCGGTCGCCCCGTTCGCGCTGCTCGACGACGCCGACCGGGCAGCCCTGCCCGCCGGCCTCACCGACGCGTACCCCATCGCCCAGGTGCAACTCGGCATGCTGGTGGAGATCCAGAAGGACCCGACGCGGTCGCTGTACCACATCGTCCGCTGCTTCCGGGTGCACAGCCGCCAGCCCTTCTCGGCCGAAGCGCTCACGTCGGCGGTGCACGACACCGTCGACCGGCACGAAACCCTGCGTACGTCGTTCGACCCGCACACCTACTCGGTGCCGCTGCAACTCGTGCACGCCCAGGCCCCCGTCGACGTACGGATCCTGCGTCTGGACGAGGAGCGGGCCGAGGCGCACCTGCGCGGCTACGTCGAGGCCGAGCGGGCCCGACCGTTCGACGCCGAGCACCCCGCCCCGCTGCTGCGGGTCAGCGCTCATGTCGGCGCCGACGGCGGATGGTGGCTCACCGTGGCGATCAGCCACCTGGTAACAGGTGGCTGGGACCTCAACACCCTGCTGGCCGAGCTGCTCAGCTGCTACGAGCGGCGGTGCGTGGGCATGGCGCCGGAGGCGCCGGAACCGACCGCGGTCCGGTACGCCGACTTCGTTGCCGGCGAGCGGGCGGCGCTCGCCTCGGAGGGCGACGAGGCGTACTGGCGGGAGATCACTTCCGAGTACGCCAGGTTCGTTCCGCCGTCGGGCTGGGGCGAGGCGTCCGCGACTCCCGGGACGGTGCTGCGGCACCGGATCAGCTACCAGGACCTCGACCCACGGATCCGCGCCCTGGCCTCGACGCTCGAGGTGTCACCCAAGGCTGTTCTGCATGCGGCTCATTTGAAGGTGATGAGTCAGTTGACTGATGAGCGGCGTTTTTACACGGGGTTGGTGTGTGATGCGCGGCCGGAGGTGCGGGGTGCGGAGCGTGTGCATGGGATGTACATCAATGTGTTGCCGTTCGGTCATGAGCGGGGTGGGGGTTCGTGGGGTGATCTGGTGCGGTCGGTGTTCGACGGTGAGGTGGAGTTGTGGCCGCATCGGCGGTTCCCGTTGCCGGCGGTGCGCAGGCTGACGGGTGTCGACACGCACCCGATCGACGTCGTCTTTGACTACACCGAACCCCGTACCGACCCGTCCGGTGGGGCAGGCGCTGCCGGGCCGGGCGACGCGCCAACGCCCGACGGCCACACCACGCCCGCCCGGGTCGCCAGTGACGTGGCCGCCACCGAGTTCGTCCTGTCCGTCGGTGCCAGCCCGACCGTGATCCGCCTCGTGGCTGATGGGCGGGTGTTTGGTGCGGCGGGGTTGGTGCGGTTGGCGGGGATGTTCCGGGTGGTGTTGGAGTTGATGCTGGCGGATCCGGGTGGGGATTCGCGGGTGGTGTGTGTGCCATCCGATGAGGCGCAGTGGTTGGCCCGGGTGGGTGTGGGGCCGGTGGTGCCGGTGGAGGGTGTGGCGTTCTCGGCGTTCGAGGCGAGGGCTGCTTCTGCTGGTGGGGCGGTTGCGATTGGTGATGGTGGGGTGTCGTTGTCGTATTCGGAGTTGAATGCGGCGGCGAACAGGTTGGCTCGGTATTTGCGGTCGGTGGGTGTGGGTGCCGAGGTGTTGGTGGGTGTGTGTCTGCATCGTTCGGTGGAGCAGGTTGTGGCGATGTTGGCGGTGCATAAGGCCGGTGGTGTGTATGTGCCGTTGGATCCGGGTTATCCGGTTGAGCGTTTGGGTTTGATGGTTGCCGATGCGGGGGCGTCGGTGGTGGTGACGTCGTCTGGGTTGTTGGCGGGGTTGCCGGGGTTGGCGGCTGAGGTGGTGTTGGTTGATCGGCCGGGGTTGTGGGCTGGTGAGTCGGGTGCGGATGTGCCGGTGGTGGTGGGTCCGGACAACGCCTGTTATGTGATCTTCACGTCGGGGTCGACGGGCCGGCCGAAGGGCGCGGTGGTCACCCACGCCGGCCTGGTCAACCGGACCGCCCACGTCGCACCCACCATCAACCGCCTCGGTGCCGACGGCGTGATCCTGCAGAAGACCGAGATCGGCTTCGACGTCTCACCGGCCGAGGTGTACGCCGCCCTGTCGACGGGCGCGCGGATCGTCGTGGCCCGCCCGGGTGGGCACCGTGACCCCGCGTACCTGCGTGACCTGATCATCGCCGAGTCGGTCACCTCGATCGAGCTCGTGCCCAGCATGTTGTCGGCGCTGCTCGCCGAGGGGATCGAGCGGTGCACCTCGCTGCGGTCGGTGGCGGTCGGCGGTGAGGAACTGCCGGTCGACGTGGCGCGGGCGTTCCTGGCTGCGCTGCCCGACTGCGAACTGCACAACACCTATGGGCCGGCGGAAACCACCGTCGACGTGACCAGTTGGCATTGCACCACCGAGGAGCTTGCCGCCCTGTCTCGCGTACCGCTCGGGCGCCCTTTCCCGAACCTCACCCTGCGCGTGCTCGACGACGAACTCCAGCCGGTGCCGGTCGGCGTGCGAGGGGAGCTGTACCTCGGTGGTGTGGGTGTGGGTCGGGGTTATTTGCGGGG
>NZ_QGSY01000162.1 GCF_003857035.1 Micromonospora arida | reverse complement strand
GTGTACGGCCACGGAGGGCGAGGGCCGCGCGGGGGCGGGGCGTGGATGCGCTTCGCCCTCACCCGCGCGGCCCTCGCCCTCCGTGGCCGTACACCGCACCGACTGCTCGCCTTCCTGGCTTACGCCGAGACCGTCGGCCTGCTGCGCGACGGCGCGGGGGCCTATCGGTTCCGGCACGGCCGCCTGCAGAGCCGGCTCGCCGGCGGGTCGGTGAGCGCGCGACGGGGGAGCCGGCTGCGTGAGGAGTTCGGAGTTGAGCTCGCCCGCGCCGGTTACTGGCCGGAGGCGCTGGGCGTCTTCGCCGACGTCACGCAGGCACGGGCCGCGAGCATCGGGCACGCCGACGACCTCACCGTGGCGGCGCTGCGCCGGGCGCTGCTGGCCGGGGCGGCAGCGGGCGAGTGGACCCGGCTGGCGAGCCTGCTGGCGCTCATCCCAGCACCCACCGAGCCGACGCCGCTGGCGGTGCAGCGGCAGCGGCTCGCCCGGCTGATCGCGGACGACGCGCCGGTGACAGAACTGCTCGTCGCGGCCGAGGAACTGAGCCAGGCCGCCAACGGCATCACACCGGAGTTCGCCTCCGCGACCCGCCCGGCCGCTCCTGGAGTGCAGGAGTTCCTGGCCGTCCTGCACCACCTGAGCGGGGACGAGGAAGCCGCACACAGCCGCTTGGACCTGTTACGTACGGCGGCCAGCCAGGACGTCGGCGAGCCGGCACCCATCGGTGCGGGACTACTCGCCGGGTTGCTCGTCGACGACGGTGAACCCGCCACGGCCCTGGTCGTCTGCCACCAGGAACTGCTCCTCGCCGATCAACCGCCCGACCGGGTCGACCTGCTGCTCCTCGCCGAGACGTGGCGCTGGTCGGTCGAGGTGATGCGACGCGACACCGACGAACAGGCCGAACTGCGCCGCCGCATCCGAGCGGTGCTGGCCGGGCGGCGAGAGCACCCACGGCGGATCGAGCTGGGTCGACGTGAGCTGGCCGAGCTGGGCCTTCAGCTGTGTCACGCCGTGATCGAGCACCAGACGTTGGGCCCACTCGCGGTCGCGGCGTCCCGACGGCTGGTCGCCGTCCTGACCGAGCCGGCCATCGTGGTGCAGACGGTCAACCGCAGCGCCCCGATGTGGCACGGCGGCTGACGCCTGTTCAGCGCGGATGCCCATTCGATGGAGATCGCGCTGGCGGATCATCGCGGTAGCGCCGCCCGTTGTCGGGAGCCGAACCACACGCGCCCATGCGAGCCTTTACTTTCACGAACTTCGATGTCCCGGTCTCGGTTCAACGCGGAGCCGCCATGCGCCGTGGACGGTGTTGAGGAGGCTTCATGCGCGGACGTAGATGGGCGACCCTGGTGACGGCGGTGGCGCTGGCACTGGGCGGGTTGGTCGGGTTCAGCGGCACTCCGGCTGCGGCGGATCCGCCGGGCGGCACGCTGCGCAACGTCTACTCCGACGGCCAGTTCTGCAACAGCTACGGCAGTGAGGGTGTTCGGACCGGTCTCTGGAGCTGGTACTACTGCGAGTACCGCCAGTACGGCCCCAACGCCCCCGGCTTCTACTTCCTCTGGACCTTCACCTACTAGCGCGAGCACCTGTCTGGACGGGCGCTCGGGCCCGATTGGCCGCCGCCGGGTCGACCAGCCGGCGGCGGCCAATCGCATGGAACAGGTCGCTACGCAGCTGATTCGTCGGTGCGGGCGCGAGGCTACCGGCAGCGGGCATCGTGTAGATGCGCCGGTGGTTCGACAAGCGGACCCCCGAGCGGGTCCGCGACCAGGTGTGGATCGGGTGTGAGAAGGCCCGTCACCTGACGATCGTCGAATGTCGGGCCCCGTGCACGACCGATTTCCTGACACCGTCCGCAGCCCAAACGGCGTACCGTCCGGGGTCAAGCGTGGGGAGGAGCCGGATGAGTTTCCTGCAGCAGGCAGAACAGTCGCTGGACACTGAGCGGATGTTCGATGCCGACACGAAGGCGATGGGCTACCTTCCCAACTACACCAGGTTGTTCGCCCATAGCCCAGCGGTGTACCTGGCATGGCAGCAGCTCAACGGTTCGGTGAAGGCCGGGATGGACGTGCGCCGCTATGAGTTGGTGACCCTCGCCGCAGCACGGGCCCTGAAATCGTCCTACTGCGGCCTGGCGCATGGAAAGGTCCTACGCGACAAGTTCTTCGACGCGCCAACCGTCGCCGCCATCGCGTCAGACAGTGGCAGCGCCAATCTCTCCGCGCAGGAGGCCGCAGTCGTCGACTTCGCCGGCAAGGTCGCGGCCGATGCGAACTCCGTCACCGAGGCCGACGTCGCGGGCCTGCGTGGTCACGGTCTCGATGACACGGATATCTTCCACGTGATCCTCGCCGTTGGCGGCAGATGCTTCTTCAGCACCGTCCTCAGCGCTGCCGGGGCTGAGCCCGATCCGCAGTACGACGAGAGCCTGGACGTGGACCTGCGGCAGGCGCTGAAGTTCGGCGGTTAGATCCCGAGAGAACGCACCGCCCAGGCTGTCCCCAGCGCCCGCGGGCAAGCGCCGACTTGTCGAGGAGGTAGCGTTCGCCGCTCGCAACGCCCCGTGCGGGACATCTTCGCTCCGGTAAGCCCTGGAACGGATCGTCAAGCCCTGGAACGGAATCGCCCAGGCGCATGTCGGCACCGGGCCCGCAGATCGTTTCAGCCATGTCCATCAGGAATCCGACACCATCAACAGATGCAGGCGGCCCGCGCAGCCGTCTGGCAGCTAAGGAACAATCGGCAGCAGTCAGTCGACCTCGCTCGCCTGGACCCTGCCAATCACCTGTGGGCTACGGACCCCCGTCCCAGGACCGAGGGCGGGCTTTCGTGAACCAGCCGGACCTCGCCGCAGGCGGAGGTCGGCACCGGGGCAGGGGCGTTGCATCCCTCGCCTGGGCGGCGATTGTTGGACTGGTTTGAGGCTGGTCTGGGAGAGAACCGGACGCTGTGCCAAGGGCCTTCACGGACGCTTACCACAATCGACGGCGGCCCGAACGGCTGTCCACAGGTGCCTCCGCTGTCCACAGCAGCCCTCGCAAGGGCTGCGCTTCACGCCAGGGTGGAGCCGGTGGATGCGCGCCTACAATCCCTCCTCGTCCGCGGAGGCGGGCTGGTCACTCGACGGGACATGCTGCGGGTGGCCCCGGCGTGGACGATTCAGACCGCCTGGCGCGCGGACCGGTTGATGCGGCTGTTACCCGGTGTCTACGGCGACGCCGCGCTGATCCGCAATCCCAACGTCGACGTGCCGATGCTGGCCCGGGTGGAGCGGGACGTCGCCCGACGCGCTGCGCTGGCCTACGTCGACGGGCGTGGGGCGCTGAGCCGCCTGACCGCGCTCGACGTGTGGGGCCTACGCCGCCAGCCACCGGGAGAGCCGGTGTATCTCGACCTGCCGCGAGGGTCGGGCCTGCGTGATCGGCCGCATCTCGTCGTAGCCCATCGTTCCGACTTCGCGGTCGCGCCGCCGCAGGTGGTGACACGGGGAGAGTTGCCGGTCATACGGCTCGACCGGACCCTGGTGGACTGTTGGCCGCTGCTGCCGCCGATCGACCGATCGAGTTTGCTCATCCGTGCGGTCAACGATCGGATGACCACGCCGCGGCGCCTGGCCGCCGCCCTTGCCGAGGTGGCGAGAATGCCCGGCCGTGGGGCACTGAGCGGTTTGCTGGACCGGCTCGCGGCCGGGTGCCGCAGCCCGTTGGAGATATGGGGCCACGACCACGTTTTCACCGGACCGGGAATGCCGACGTTCATTCGGCAGGCGCGGGTACAGGTCGGTGCCCGGACGATCTACCTCGACATGTTCGCCGAGGCGGAACGGGTCAACATCGAGCTGGACGGCGCGACCAGCCACGGCGACCCGGCCGAACGCGAGATCGACCTCCGCCGCGACGCCCTGCTCGCGACCGTCGGCATCGTCGTCGTCCGCTTCAGCCACCGTCGCCTCACCACGGATCCGGTCCAGGTCCGCCAGGAGACCCTGGCCATTCTCGCCAACCGCACCCGCGCCATGATCAAGTGATGAGAAATAGGTCCCACAGGCCCTCCATACCTACTTTTCATCACTTGATCACTGTCTCTTATACACATCT
>NZ_QGSY01000222.1 GCF_003857035.1 Micromonospora arida | reverse complement strand
GCCGACTCGTCCGCCCCCGCCGACTCGCCCGCCCCCGCCGCCGCGGTCCGTCAACTGCGCCTCGTGGTGGAGGCCACCGACCACGAGGCCGCCGTCGCGTTCTTCCGCGACGCGCTGGGCCTGCCGGAGGAGGCGGCGTTCAGCGGCGAGGGGGATGCGCGGGTGGTGATCCTGGACGCCGGCCGCGCCACCCTGGAGATCGCCAACCCCGCTCAGAAACGCCTGATCGACGAGGTCGAGGTGGGTCGGCAGGTCGCGCCGCGGATCCGGGTGGCCTTCGAGGTGGACGACACGGAGGCGACGACCACCCGACTGGTGGCCGCCGGTGCGAGCGAGATCGCGCCGCCGACGCGTACGCCGTGGCAGTCACTCAACTCCCGCCTCGACGCCCCCGCCGGGCTCCAGATCACCATCTTCCAGGAACTCCTCAGGCCGGACGAGGGCGTCGGGGCGCGGGATGCGGAGCCCGAAGGTGACGGCGACAGCTGACTGAGTTCGGCAGTGGGCGGCCCGGGACATTGTCGATCGAGACCCTCCGGCACCCCGAACAGCTCTGGCGCGTTCTCGTCCGCCAGGGCGAGCCGCACGGCTACGTCAACCGCGTGCTGACCTAGACGGCTCACCCACGGTAGCGACGAACCGCTCGCTGTCTGCCTCCCGTCACCCTGCATGGCCCCTTTGCTCTGCTTACCTATATGCGCCATGTCCCACGAGCTGCGAATGGGCACTTTCCACCAGCCGCGGAGGTCTCTCACCGCAGTCACGGAACGTGACCGGTGCGTATTAGTAAGCAGAGCAAAGGGTGGCGTTCGGATATTGGCGCCCCGGTTCCGAAAACACCCTGCGTCACGGCCGTCTGGCCTGATGTTCGCAGGGCCGCCATGTCCGACTCTGCGTGTGACCGGGATCCCACCGGGCGGAGCCTCGGGCAATTCCGGAATGCCCGACAGGTGAACCCGGTTGTGTCCCCCGTACCGCCGGAGCCCAAACCCTGTCCGCGGTCATCTCCCGAGGAGCGTTCACCCCGGAGCGCTTCGCACGATCGAAAGGGCAACCATCGTGAAGGCCGACTTCACTCGATGGCTCCCCGCCATCGCTAAGGACTCGTACCGCAAGACCGCGCTGAGCGTGGCGGGTGTTGCCGCCCTCGGCGGTCTGGCGCTCGCGCCGACCGCAGCCGCCGCCCCGGTCACCTCCGGACCGCACCAGGGCGCCGTCGCCGCCATCGACCTCGCCACCGGCAAGGCCGCCACCTCGGCACGCCAGGATGAGCAGCCCGTCGAGTCGGGCCTGACCACCGGCTCCGCCACCGGCAAGCCGCCGGCCGGCAAGCCGAGCCGCGCCCAGCTGATCCCGCACGGCATCGAGGGCGCGCAGTCGCGCGTACCGCTCGACGACGCGCAGCTGGCCAACGCCCGGGCCATCGTCGACGCCGCCAAGAAGACCGGCGTCGGTGACCGGGGTGCGGTGATCGGCATCGCCACCTCGCTGCAGGAGTCGAAGCTGTACAACCTCGGCCACCTCGGCGCGTACAACGACCACGATTCGCAGGGCCTGTTCCAGCAGCGTCCGTCGTCCGGTTGGGGCACGCCCGACCAGATCACCGACCCGGAGTACGCCGCCACGGCGTTCTTCACCGCACTCAAGAACGTCGGCGGCTGGCAGGACCTGCCGCTGACCGCCGCCGCGCAGACCGTGCAGGTCTCCGCCTTCCCGTACGCGTACGCGCAGTGGGAGGAGCAGGCGGCGGACATCGTCCAGCAGATCTGGTGACACCCGCACACGAGACCGGCCGGCCCTTCACGGGAGCCGGCCGGTTTTTCGTGTCCGCGTACCTCAGCAGGCCGGGTAGAGGCGACGGGTGCCGACCCCGGCCGTGTACGCGTCCCGGTCGCTGAAACGGCAGCCGTAGTCGGGTCGGGCCACCACAGCCGGGTCGGTCACGGTGTCGCCGGCCGGGCGCTTGCCGGTGCGTACCCAGGACACCAGGTCGTCCCAGGCGGCGCCGGCCTCCGCCGGGGTGAACTCGCAGTGCTGCGTGGCCCGGATCGCCCGCTGGACCAGCAGCCTGCTGCGACCGTTCCGCGCCACGTCGCTGGCGTACGCCTGCTCCATGCTGAACGGTACGAACAGGTCGCCGAGACCGTGCAGGCTGAGCACCGGCGCGGTCGGGCGGCCGGCGATCCGCGGCACCTCGGTCAGCGTCGGCAGGAGCCGCTGCCGCAGGTTTTCCGGGGCGACCCGCTGCACCGTCGCGTTGACGTTCACCGGGCTGTTCGGGGCGTAGCGGGTGAGCAGGTTGGTGGACAGCTGACCCGGCCGCTGGGCGGGGGAGTTGCCGCTCCCGGTGGGCACGCTGATCGAGAAGAGGAAGTCCTTCCAGACCGCGAACGCGGCGTCGGCTCCCGGACGCGGCCCGCCCGACCGGTTCACCGTGATCGCCCGCAGCTGCTTGCCCCGCTCGGTGGTGGTGTCCGGCCCGGTGGGGGCCAGCCCGGCCAGACCGAGCGCCACCTGGATGCGGGGCACCGCGTTGGTCAGATAGTCAGCCGGCGTGGGATAGGCCGGTACTCCGGCGAGCGACTGCGCGACCAGGTTGTAGTCCAGGTAGAAGTCGAGCAGCGTCTGATCACCGAGCACACCGCACATCGGCATCGCGCCGTCGTAGAAGCCGGGGTACTGCTCAAGTGAACGACCAATGACGTACCCACCCATCGACACCCCGGCGACGTAGGTGTGCTGCGGTCGACGGACCGTCCGCCCGAAGTGGTCGGCGAGATCCTTCGTCCCCAGCACCCCGGAGCGGATGTCGAAGCCGTTGCGGTCGTACGAGGACGACGCCCAGGCGTACCCCTGCTCCAGCAGGCGCTGGCGCAGCCCGAACGCCGGCGGTTCCGGCGAGAGCACCGTGCCCTGGCCGCGGTAGCCGTGCGCCCACAACACCAGGTCGCCGTTCCACCGGGCGGGAACCTCGATGATGTACCCGGCGTGGCGGTGCACGCCCTGGCGTACCGTCGTCGGCTTGCCGCCCACGATCAGCGGCGCCAACGGCGGATTCTCGATGGTGTAGCCGGGCAGCGGCTCGCCGCCCCTCGCGTCGCGACCGGTGGCGCTGGCCGGTGCGGCACCGGCCAGTCCGACCGCGAGGGTCAGCGTCGCAGCGGCGGCGAGCAGGCGGCGGAGGGTACGAACGGGTGTGGACAGCATCGATGCTCCCCATCGGACGGTTGTCGCCCGGGGGCGACCAGCGGGACGGTTGCCTACCGGCCGGTAGCGCCCTGAACCTAGAACCGCTGTCGACCAGTGTCAATGGGTTCGCTGACCCGCCGGTCAACTCGATCGTCCAGCCCTACCCGGTCGTTCGGGCCGGTGGGTCGATCGGGTTGACTGGTCGTCGTGGACGAGTCGATCTGGGCGGCGGCCCGAGCGTCACGCGGCTGGCTGGACGCGGCGAACGGCACCGGGCAGACCGAGCTGACCTGCCGCATCCTCAAGCTCACCGAGGAGGCGGGGGAGGCCTCGGCCGCCTGGATCGGTCTGCTCGGGCAGAATCCGCGCAAGGGTGTCACCCACACCCGCGAGGACGTCGCGGCGGAGTTGGCCGACGTCGCCTTCACCGCGTTGGTGGCCATCGAAAGCCTCGGGCTGGACGCGCAGACGGCTCTGGACACCTGCGCCGCAAAGGTGCGCTCCCGCCTGACGGGCCAATAACCGTCCCGTAGCGCCCGCTCACCTCCGTCCACCCTTCCCGCCGGCCGACCGGTGCGTGAACGTTGACCGCATTGGGCGTTGTGCGCCGGTCGCTTCATTCGTGATCGACTCGGGTTCCTTGATGTCGCGGTGTCTGGGAGTCTGGGATGCCCCGACTTCCGTGAACCCGAGTGGATCACGCCGGCGGGCGCCGGTTTGGCGCTGTGGCCCCGGCGGTGGGTGGGTGGTTTGTCTGGTGGCGGGTGTTTGTGGGTGGTGACCGGGCGCACTCGTGGGCCGGAATCATGGCCGGGCCGGGGTCGTTACATACCCTGACGATCGCAGCACCACCGACCCGCCGCCCGACCCTTGGGGGTCTGGTCGCGCAGGTTGGAATGCCAGCCTCCGCCCGGTCGTTACAGTCCCCACGAACGACCGCAGGCACCACGGTGAGGGTGCCCGGTAGGTGGGCCACCCCGGAAT
>NZ_QGSY01000035.1 GCF_003857035.1 Micromonospora arida | reverse complement strand
GTGGGCTCGGAGATGTGTATAAGAGCCAGGAGGGCGACGGCGGTCCGGGCGGCGGGGGTACGGACGAACACGGGCGGACTCCGAACGACGCGAGGGGGACGGGTGTCGGGTTGATCGTCGGGGAGGAGAACTCTACGTCTTGTTCGGTGCCGGGGAAATGACCATGATGAACCAATGCGATCGAAGCTGGTCACTGTGCGTAAGGTCCTGAGCCGCGTCGTGGCGGCGCTGGCGGCGACCCTGGTGGTGTCGTTGCTGCTGCCGGTCGCACCGGCGTCCGCGCACGGCCAGCTGGCGACCTCCACGCCGCTGAAGGGCACCGTCGTACGCGAGCCGCTGACCCAGTTGGCGTTGTACTTCACCGAGAAGCCGGCGTCCAACGCGCACTTCGCCATCAGCGGTCCGGACGGGTCGCGAGTGGACAACGGTTGGTCCTACGGTGAGCCGAAGCGACTGGACAAGCCGGTCACCGAGTACTTCATGGTCAACGGCGTGTTCGAGCCACGGCTCTACCACACCGGCTTCCCGGCCATGGTGACCGTCGCGCACTGGCCGGCGAAGGGCCGCTACACCGCCAGCTACCTCTCGGTCGCCTCCGACGGCGAGGCGGTGCGGGGCGAGGTGACCTTCGACTACCAGGGTCCGGGCACGCCGGCCCCGGCTGGTTGGTCGGCACCCACGGCGGGGCCGGATCCGGCGCTGCTCGCCCAGGCCGAGGGCGAGGGATCGACCACCCCCGGTGCCACCGGGAGCCCGGTCGCCCCCACCGGCGCTGCGGCGGACGACCCGGCCGGCGCCGCGCAGGAGCAACGCGGCGGCGGGTTCCCGGCCTGGTTGGTCCCGGCTCTGATCGTCGTCGTGGTCTCGGCGATCGTGCTGGTGGCGGCCCGCCGTCGACCCGCCACGCGCGGAGCCACCACGCCGAGCCGTCGGCCGGCCGGCTCGGCAGGCAAGGGCGGCACCCCGGGCCGCAGGGCCGCCACGCCGGCCCGCAAGCCCGGCAATCGGTCCAGCGGTCCGGCCCGACGCGGACGGCGGTAGACCGCCGCAATAGCCGGGCATTCTTCGCGTACCCTCGCGAACTTTCGCACGGACATAGGAAACTTTTGATGTATCGAGGCGAAGCCATGGACAGTCCAATCGAAACGCCTTAATGTTCCGAGCCATCCACCCGGTGTTTCCGCAACGTCACTCGTCGGCGTCGAGGACGTTACGGAGCCGGGCCGACGGTCATCCTCACCGCTGATCCACGCCGGCCGTCGGACACTCCACTGCCTCCTGGAGGAACGATGGGCACACGCCTGCTACGCCGACTCCACCATCCCGTCTTGGGTGCGCTGGCACTCGTCCTCGCCGCCGGTCTCTGGGCCGTCCCCGCCAATGCCGCCCCCGCGCAGGAACCGGGCGTCACGCTGCGCGTCTTCGACGTGCAGGTGGCGCTGTCCGAGTTGTGCACGCTCAAGCCCGCCCAGACCCCGAACGTGGACAAGCTGATGTCCACCATCAACTGGACCTCGGCGGCCGACTTCGGCTTCGAGGACAACTTCGTCTCGCAGGTGCTCGGCAACATCACCACCACCCAGGCCGGCAGCTACACCTTCCGGCTCAGCAGCGACGACGGCTCCAAGCTGTCGATCGACAACGCCGTGGTGATCAACCATGACGGCCTGCACGGCGCCACCCCGCCGAAGGAGGGCGCTGTCACCCTCGCCGCCGGCCTGCATCCGCTGCGCATCGACCACTTCGAGCGTGGGGGCGGGCAGCAGATCACCCTGGAGTGGAAGACTCCTGGTTCGTCGACCTTCGTGGTCGTACCGAACTCGACGCTGAGCACCGACGCCGGCGTGGTACGGGTGACCGCACCCGGACGCAAGGAGTGCGAGGGGATCGCCGACACCCCCGGCGACGGCCTGCCGCTGACCAGCGTGCACCCCGGCTACACCCTGACCAACCTGCGGCCCAGCGGCTTCCAGCCGAAGGTCACCGGCATGGACTGGCTGGCCGACGGCCGCCTGGTCATCAGCACCTGGGGCGGCAGCGACCAGTCCGGCACCTCCCAGGACGGCGAGGTCTGGATCCTCGGCAACACCGGCGGGTCGACAACCCCGGGCAACGTGACCACCAAGAAGATCGCCGGCGGCCTCAAGGAACCGATGGGGCTCAAGGTCGTCGACGGGGTGGTCTACGTGACCGAGAAGCAGCGGCTGACCCGGCTGGTGAACACCGGCGGTGACGAGGTGGCCGAGCGTCTGGAGACCGTCGCCACCTGGCCGTACGGCGGGAACTTCCACGAGTTCGCGTTCGGCCTGCTCTACCAGGACGGGTTCTTCTATCTGAACCTGTCGGTGTCGATCAACTCCGGGGGCGCCACCACCAACCCGCAGCCCGCCACCAACCGGGGCACCACCCTCAAGGTCAACAAGGACACCGGCGCGGTCAGCTACGTCGCCGGTGGTCTGCGTACGCCACACGGCATCGGCTGGGGCCCGGAGGGCGGCATCTTCGTCACCGACAACCAGGGTGGCTGGCTGCCCTCGTCGAAGCTGGTGCACGTCAAGCAGGGCCGGTTCTTCAACCACTTCACGAACCCGGCGGGTCCGTTCGACACCGCTCCGGTCACGCAGCCGGTGCTCTGGATGCCGCAGAACGAGATCTCCAACTCGCCCAGCACGCCGCTCTACCTGACCGGCGGTCGCTACGCCGGCCAGTTCGTCATCGGCGACGTGACCTACGGCGGCCTGCAACGGGCGAATGTGGAGAAGGTCAACGGCGAGTACCAGGGCGCACTGTTCCGGCTCACCCAGGGCCTGGAGGCGGGCGTCTCCGAGGTGAACGTCGGCCCGGACGGCGCGATCTACGTCGGCGGGCTCGGCGCGGGCGGCAACTGGGGCCAGACCGGCAAGCTGTCGTACGGCCTGCAGAAGCTCACCCCCAACACCGCCACCACGTTCGAGATGCTCGCGATGCGCGCCACCACGACCGGCTTCGAGGTGGAGTACACCGAGCCGGTGTCGACGGCGACAGCCACCGACCTGGCCGCGCGCTACAAGCTCAAGCAGTGGCGGTACGTGGCGACGTCGAACTACGGCGGTCCGAAGATCGACGAGGAGACCCTGACCGTCACCTCGGCCACCCTCTCGGCGGACGGCAAGAAGGTCAGCCTCACGGTGCCCGGTCGCAAGGCCGGCCGGGTGGTGCACCTGCGGTCACCGCGCCCGTTCACCTCGACCAGCGGCCAGTCACTGTGGAGCACCGAGGCGTGGTACACGCTCAACTCCATCCCGGGCAGTCCCCCGCCGCCGACCGGCGGCACCATCACCGGCGTCGGCGGCAAGTGCCTGGACGTCGACAACGCGGGCACCGCCGACGGTACGAAGATCCAGCTCTGGACCTGCAACGGCACCACCGCGCAGTCGTGGACGAAGGTCGGCGACACGTACCGGGTGCTGGGCAAGTGCCTGGACGTGGACAACGGCGGCACCGCCAACGGCACGAAGGTTCAGCTCTGGACCTGCAACGGCACCGCCGCGCAGGTCTGGCAGCCGCAGGCCGACGGGTCGATCCGCAACCCGCAGTCGGGCAAGGTTCTGGAGGCCGCCGGCGGTAGCAGCGCCGACCGCACCCAGATCCAGCTCGGCACGTACGCGGGCGGCGCACACCAGAAGTGGGTGGTCAGTAGCGGGGTAACCGGCTGACCTCGGACGAAAGGGGCGCGGTCTGACCGGCGGGTCAGGCCGCGCCCCGGCCCGTCCGCCGCAGGTCACCGGCGAGCGACGCGTACACCGCCAGCGACGCGGCCAGCACCCCGGTCACCGCGACCACGAACCCTCGCTCGGCGCCCTCCGGCGCGAACGCGACCCCGACGGCCAGCGCAGCGAGCGCCGCCATCGCCATCGCCAGGCGGGCGGCGTCCTCCAGGCGCACAGCCCGGCGGCGGGCCGCGACCATGATGGTCAGCACGCCGAGCGCGCCGGCCGCTCCGATGATCGACCAGGACAGCCCCAGAGCGCGGGTCGGCGCGTCGACAGCGGTGGTCCCGGTGTACGCCAGCAGGCCGAAGGCGACGACCAGCAGACCGCCACGCCGCCGGGCCCGCGTTGCGTGCACACCGTCCGGGGTACGCGTCGCCATCGCCTGACCTCCACGGTTGACAGCTGTCGCACCGGCGACATC
>NZ_QGSY01000160.1 GCF_003857035.1 Micromonospora arida | reverse complement strand
TCGCCGGCCCGGCGGCGACGCCGGCGGCGGGGGGTACGGGTGCCTTCGTCGGCGGCGTCGGCCGCGGGTGCCTCGGCGACGGCCGGCGTGCCGGCGTCGGAGCGGTCGCGGCGGCCATCGCCCCGGCCACGGCGCTCGCCGCGACCCTCACCACGGCTCTCGCCGCGTCGGGGGCCCCGACCACCGCTGTCGCCCCGGCGGGAGCGGGTCGTCCCACCCAGATCCTCTTCGATCTCGGCGGACAACCCGGCCCGGGTGCGCTCGGCCGTGGGCAGGGTGCCGCTGACCTCGGTGGAGATGTGCAGGTCGGTGTAGAGGTGCGGCGACGTGTGGTACGTCTCCGGCGGCTCCGGCATCTCCAGACCGAGGGTCTTGTCGATGATCCGCCAGCGCGGCATGTCGTCCCAGTCGACGAAGGTCACCGCGACACCCGTCGCGCCGGCCCGGCCGGTACGACCGATCCGGTGGGTGTAGGTGTCCTGGTCTTCCGGGCAGTCGTAGTTGATGACGTGGGTGACGCCGGTGACGTCCAGCCCACGGGCCGCCACGTCGGTGGCGACCAGGATGTCGATCTTGCCGGCCCGGAAGGCCCGCAGAGCCCGCTCGCGGGCGCCCTGGCCGAGGTCACCGTGCACCGCGGCGACCGCGAACCCGCGGAAGTCGAGGTCCTCGGCGACCCGGTCGGCGGCCCGCTTGGTACGCGTGAAGATCATGGTCAGCCCACGCCCCTCCGCCTGGAGGATGCGCGCCACCACCTCGACCTTGTTCATCGAGTGGGTGCGGTAGACCAACTGCTGCGTCTGCGGCGACGGGCCGGTCTCGGCGGTGTGCCCGGCGTGGATCGTCATCGGCTGGCGCAGGAAGCGTCGCGACAGGGTGACGATCGGGTCCGGCATGGTGGCCGAGAAGAGCATCGTCTGCCGGTCTTCCGGAAGCATCGCCAGGATCTTCTCGACGTCGTCGAGGAAGCCCAGGTCGAGCATCCGGTCGGCCTCGTCGAGGACGAGTGCGTGCACCCGGTCGAGCCGGAGGTGCTTCTGCTTCTGCAGGTCCATCAGTCGGCCGGGCGTGCCGACCAGGATCTCGACGCCCTTGCGCAGCGCGTCGATCTGCGGCTCGTACGCCACGCCGCCGTAGATCGGCAGCACCCGGACGCCACGCGTCCGGCCTGCGGCGGCCAGATCCTTGGCGACCTGGATGCCCAGCTCACGGGTGGGGACGACGACCAGCGCCTGGGGGACGCCGTCGCTGCCCTCGCCCGGGGCGAAGACCCGGTCGAGCAGCGGTACGCCGAAGCCGAGGGTCTTGCCGGTGCCGGTGGGCGCCTGACCGATCAGGTCGACGCCGCGCAGCGCGATCGGGATCGCGTACTCCTGGATGGCGAAGGCGCGGGTGATGCCGGCCGAGGCCAGGGCCTCGACGGTCTCGGCGCGGGCGCCGAGGGCGGCGAACGTGGGGGCCTCCGGTCGAACCGGGGCGGTGGGGGCCAGTTCCTGGCCGTCCAGCAAATCTTGAGTCAGGTCGCTCATGTGGATGTGGGGGTGCCCTCTCGTGGGTGCGCCCGTCATGTCCTCAGGGCGCGTTCGGTATGACGCGGGCCACACGGTCGGCGGCAGATTGCCGAGCCGGACCGGGCCGCACGCGCGCCGCGGGCTGAGCTTCGATCAGATCGGCGCCCACGGCAACTGCTCCATGTTACCTGAACAGGCATGCCCCCGTCCCGATTCCCTGTCGGTCACCAGCCACGCGGGGCAAGTAAATGTGACCTACGCCACACCTATTGTGCGCCGTTCACCCCGTCGACCTTGACCGTGGAGTTGGGCCGGGGTGCGAAGTGCGCGGGACACGCGCGAGGGCCGGCACGCGATAGCCTGCCGCTCGTGACCGCCTACGGTTCCGCGTACGCCGACCTGCTGGGTCTGGTCGCCTTCGGTGAGCTGCTCGCCTTCGAGCGGATGGCGGGCGATGCCCGGCTCGCTCCTGACCTGCGCCGCCGGGCCGCACTGAACGAGATGGCCGCTGCCGAGATCGCCAACTACCGGCGCCTCGCCGACCGGCTCACCGCGTTGGGCGTACCGCCGGAGGATGCGATGGCGCCCTATGTCGAGCCGTTGCAGGCGTACCACGACTCGACCGAGCCACGGGACTGGGCGGAAGTGGTCACCAAGGCGTACGTGGGCGACGCGATCACCGACGACTTCGTTCGCGAGATCGCCGATGCGCTGGAGGAACCGGACCGGGCGCTGGTGCTGGACGTCCTGCACGACTCCCGGTACGCGGACTTCGCCGCGGCGGAGATCCGGGTGGCCGTCGCCGACGACCCCCGGGTGGCCGGTCGGCTCTCGATGTGGGCCCGCCGGCTGGTCGGCGAGGCGTTGTCCCAGGCCGGCCGCGTCGCCGCCGAGCGGGCCACCCTCACCGCGCTGATCGCACGCGACGGCCGGGTCGACGTGTCGGGGCTGTTCGGCAGGCTCACCACCGCGCACACCGCGCGGATGGCCGCCGCCGGGCTGAACAACTGACCACCCGGGCGGGTCGGCCGGTGCCGGCCTGCGGCAGGTGGGCCGATTGCCGACCTGCCGCGATGGCCGGACCGGTCAGCGGACGGTGAACCCGACCGCCCGGGACGACGCCTCGGCGATCTCGACGTAGGCGACCTTCTCGACCGGAACGATGACCCGCCGGCCCTTCTCGTCGGTCAGGGAGAGCGTGCCGCCGTTGCCGGCGAAGGCGTCGGTCACGATCTGCTCGATCTCGGCCGGCGACTGCGCGCTGTCCACTACCAGCTCGCGTGGCGCGTACTGCACGCCGATCTTGACCTCCACTGTGCCTCCTCAACTGGGGCGAAAGAACCGCCCTGCGAAGGCTATCCGATCACGGGGCCGGCGGTCAGGCTGACTCACCTTGCAGCGGGAAGCTCGCGATGCCCCGCCACGACAGCGCGGCCACCAACGCCTCGGCCTCGGCCTTCGGCACCTGCCGGCCGCCGGCCAGCCAGAACTGCGCGGCCGTCTCCGCCGCGCCGACCAGCCCGGAGGCGAGCAGCTCGGCGTGCGCCCGGCTCACCCCGGTGTCGGAGATGATGGTGTCGGTGATCGCCGCGATGCAGCCCTGCTCGACCCGCTCCACCCGCTGCCGCACGGCCGGGTCGTTGCGCAGATCCGACTCGAAGACGAGCCGGAACGCCTCGCTCTCGTGGTCGACGAAGTCGAAGTACGCCCGTACCGACGCGCTGACCCGCTCCTTGTTGTCGCTGGTACCGCGCATCGCGTCCTGCACCTGAGCGACGATGGCGTCACAGTGCGTGTCGAGCAGCGCCAGGTAGAGATCCATCTTTCCGGGAAAGTGTTGGTAGAGCACCGGCTTCGAGACCCCGGCCCGCTCGGCGATGTCGTCCATCGCGGCGGCGTGGTAGCCCTGCGCGACGAACACCTCCTGCGCCGCAGCGAGAAGCTGCTTACGACGCGCGGAGCGGGGCAGGCGGGTGGGCCGGCCAGCGGTCTGTGCACCGTTCCCCGCAGCGGTCATGGGATCCTCCGAGTTCTCCGTACGAGCCGGCATTTTCCCCCCAGACCGGGCGAGGCCCGTGACCTCGGTCGTGGAAATGGCCCGCCGCTGTAACTTATCGCCACTCTCGGCACACGGTAGCCTCAGCGGGGGCGACCAAGGAGCGCGCGGTGAGTGAAACAGGGCAACCCGGAGCCGCCACCCCGGGAGAGCACGGTGACGGAGCGGGTCAGCACGACGACCCGAGCCGTTCCGTCAGTGGGTGGGCGCCTCCGGCGGGTGGGTGGCCTCGAGCCGCCGACCGCGAGGACGCCCGGGATGAGGCGCCGCGCTGGCAGCCCGACCCCGCGTCGGGCTGGCGGACCTCCTCGACACGGCACGGCGATCTGCCATCGCCGCTGGTCGGGCGCTCGGGTGACCCCGAGTCGCCGGCCCGCACCAACGGCCACCACGTCAACGGCGCGCACCACCCGGACGACGTCAACGGCGTCCACCACCCCGGTCTCGAAGCGCCCGCGGGCCGCGCCACGCCGGTGAGCGCCCCGCCCGGGCTGCCCGCCGAGGGTCGCCCCGGGGCGGCCGGCGACCGGCTCGTGGTGCCCGCCCAACGTCCCGCACCGCCGACGGAGCAGGCTGCCGTCGAGCCCGATCCGGGCCCCGCCCCACACTCCACCGTCGATCCGGCCGCCGCGCACCGTGCCCGCTGG
>NZ_QGSY01000240.1 GCF_003857035.1 Micromonospora arida | reverse complement strand
GGGCGAGACGCCGCCGGCGCCGGGACCCGGGGGCAGCGCACCGTCGGCGCGGCGGACGCTCCCGTCGCACCGACCGGCACGGGAGCGAGCAGGACGGCGGACGTCGTGGCCGCCAGCAGCGCAGCTCTCATGTGCCCGACCCTAGTCAGGAGGATCGCCCGGCGGGCCGGGATGCCGGTCAACTCGCGTCGCCGCGACCGCGCAGGTAGTCGTGCAGCGCGGCGCTGCCCCGCAGCCGGCGCAGGCTGCGGGTGTGCAACTCCTGCTCGCGGCGGGCCAGCTCGGCGCGGACCCGCTGGGCGCTACCGGTGGTCCGCAGCTCGCCCAGCACCGCGGCGATGATCTCGAACGGGTACGCGCCCCTGCGCAGTAACGCGACGACCTGCGCCGCGCGTAGCTCCGCCTCGTCGTACACCCGGTAGTTGGTGCCCGGGGTGCGGCCCGGCCGCAGCAGCTCGCGCTCCTCCCACAGCCGCAGCTGCGAGGTCCGGACCCCGACCAGGGCGGCCACCTCGCCGATGCGGGCGCCGTGGCGTGGCGCGGGCCGGACCGCCGGTGGGCTGGCCAGCACGGTCTCGAAGGCGCCGAGCACCCGGCGGATCTCGGCGCGTTCCCGGTCCAGCTCGGCATGGCCGCCGTCGAGCGCCGCCAGGGCCGCCGGCAGGTCACCGGAGTGCACCGCCGCCATGATCTGCCGGGTACGGCTCCAGCCGTGCCCCTCGGCCAACCGCCGCGCCACGTTCAGCGCCCGGGCGTGCTCGTTGGTGAAGATCCGGTAGCCGCTGGCGGTGCGGCGCACCGGCGGCAGCACCCCCAACTCGACGTAGTTGCGCACCTGCTGCACCGAGATCCCGACGGTGGCCGCCAGGTCCACGGCGCGTAGCCGATCCTTCGAGGCGACGTCCACGCGAGCCACCGTACCGCTTACGACGTGATTTGAGACTTTCCTGGACGTGCTGCCTCAGTGCACGCTCAGTTGTCGGTAAAAGTCTCTACGGGAGGATGAATGAGACAATTGAACCCGCCAGTGCTCGGCGGGGCAAAGTCCCGCCACGATTCCGTGAAGGGTTCGTATGTCGCAGCCAGCATGGTCCGCCGCCGACAGCCACGACATGATCGAAGTACGCGGGGCGCGGGAGAACAATCTCGCCGACGTCTCGGTGGACATTCCCAAGCGCCGGTTGACCGTCTTCACCGGTGTCTCCGGATCGGGCAAGTCGTCGCTGGTCTTCGGCACCATCGCCGCCGAGTCCCAGCGCATGATCAACGAGACCTACAGCGCGTTCCTCCAGTCGTTCATGCCGAACCTCAACCGTCCGGACGTCGACTCGCTGCGCAACCTCAGCGCGGCCATCGTCGTCGACCAGGAACGGATGGGCGTCAACTCCCGCTCCACCGTCGGCACCGCCACCGACGCGTACGCCATGCTGCGGATCCTCTTCAGCCGGCTCGGCCAGCCGTCCATCGGCGGCGCCGGGGCGTTCAGCTTCAACCTGCCCGAGGGCATGTGCCTGACCTGCGAAGGGTTGGGCCGGGTCTCCGACCTCGACATCAACGAGTTGGTGGACGTCGAGCGCTCCCTCAACGACGGCGCCATCACCGTGCCGAACTTCGCTGTCGACTCCTGGTACTGGCAGACCATCGTCGGCTCCGGCCTGTTCGACCCGGACGTCAAACTCCAGGACTTCACCCCGCAACAGTGGGAGGACTTCCTGCACAAGCCGGCCACCAAGATCAAGGTGGGCAGCAACAACTGGACGTACGAGGGTCTGGCCGTCAAGGTCAAGCGACTCCTTCTCGCCAAGGACCGCGAATCCATGCAACCGCACATCCGCGCCTTCGTCGACCGGGCGGTCACCTTCACCAGCTGCGGCGACTGCGGCGGCACCCGACTCAACGCGGCGGCCCGGTCGTCACGGATCGCCGGGCACACCATCGCCGACTGCTCGGCCATGCAGATCAGCGACCTGGCCGCGTTCGTCCGCACCGTCGACGACCCGGGGGCCGCACCGCTGGTCGCCAACCTCCGCGACCTGCTGGACTCCCTGGTCGAGATCGGCCTGGGCTACCTGAGCCTGGACCGTGAGTCAGCGACCCTCTCCGGCGGTGAGGCGCAACGGGTGAAGATGGTCCGGCACCTCGGCTCCAGCCTCTCCGACGTCACGTACGTCTTCGACGAGCCGACAGTCGGCCTGCACCCGCACGACATCGCCCGGATGAACGACCTGCTGCTGCGGCTGCGCGACAAGGGCAACACCGTGCTGGTGGTGGAACACAAACCGGAGACCATCGCCATCGCCGACCACGTGGTCGATCTCGGACCGGGCGCCGGCACCGACGGAGGTCGGATCTGCTTCACCGGCGACATCCCCGGCCTGCGCCACTCCGACACGCTCACCGGGCGGCACCTGGACCACCGGGTGACAGTGCGCGAGACCGTACGCCAACCCACCGGGCAGCTCGCCATCCGCCAGGCCGACCTGCACAACCTGCGCGACGTGGACGTGGACATCCCCCTCGGGGTCCTCACCGTGGTCACCGGCGTGGCCGGCTCCGGCAAGAGCTCACTGATCCACGGGTCGCTGCGCGGGCGGTCCGGGGTCGTCATCGTCGACCAGTCCCCCATCCGTGGCTCACGACGCAGCAACCCGGCCACCTACAGCGGGCTGCTCGACCCGATCCGCACCGCCTTCGCCAAGGCCAACGGGGTCAAGGCCGCGCTGTTCAGCGCCAACTCCGAGGGCGCCTGCCCGAACTGCAAGGGAATCGGCCTCATCTACACCGACCTGGCCATGATGGCCGGCGTCGCGAGCGTCTGCGAACGGTGCGAGGGGCGGCGCTTCACCGACGAGGTGCTCACGTACACGCTGCGCGGCAAGAACATCCACGAGGTGCTGACCATGTCGGTCACCGAGGCGTACGCGTTCTTCCCCAGCGGGGCGGCGCACCTCATCCTCGGCCGGTTGGTCGACGTCGGGCTGGGCTATCTCAGCCTCGGCCAGCCACTGACCACCCTGTCCGGCGGGGAGCGGCAACGACTCAAGCTCGCCATCCACCTGGCCGAGAAGACCACCACGTACGTCCTGGACGAGCCCACCACGGGCCTGCACCTGGCCGACGTGGACCAACTGTTGGCCCTGCTCGACCGGATGGTCGACGCCGGAAACACGGTGATCGTCATCGAGCACCATCAGGCGGTCATGGCACACGCCGACTGGCTCATCGACCTCGGCCCCGGCGCCGGTCACGACGGTGGCCGCATCGTCTTCACCGGCACACCGGCCGAGCTGGTCGCCACCGGCGACACCCTCACCGCCACCCACCTCCGCGAGTACGTCACCGGCCCGGCGATGGTCGACCACGGCTGACACCGGCATGCGTCGCCCCGGGCGGGTCGGCACGAGCGGCGGTGATCCGGCAGCGGCGGCGGTCAGGTGACGCGGCGCAGCCAGCGCCGCTGCCAGGGGGTCTCCACCGCCTTCGGGTGGTAGCCGGCCCGAACCCACGGCACCGCCCGCTCCACCGGCAGACCGTCGAGGATCGCCAGCGCGGCCAGGGCCGTTCCGGTGCGACCCACCCCACCCCGACAGGCCACCTCGACGCGTTCCCCGTCGTGCGCGCGCCGCAGCGCCTCCCGCAGGGCGTCGAGGGCGTCGGCGCGGTCGAGCGGCACCCAGAAATCGGGCCACCGGATCCGCCGGTGCGGCCAGGCCGGGTCCGGACCAGGTGCCAGCAGCACCGCGAAGTCGGCGGGCGAGGTCGCGGCAGCGACGCGGCGTCCGCGCACCGTCGCCCCACTGGGGAGTACGAGTACGCCCGACTGCGCGGACCACGGCTGTGCGTCAGTCACCCGGACATTGTGCCGCGAGGCTCTGACGGATGAGCACAGACAGCGCCGCCCCCGGCCGGTGGGCCGAGGGCGGCGCTGGTGTCGGTGTGCAGGTCGCCTCTCGGCGAGTGGCACGACGCGGCTCCAGCCGAACGGTATTCCGCGAAGGCGATATTAGGTGAGGCCCGGGGACACTGAGTCACACCGACACCCTCCACAACCAGCCCACACCCGACGTTGTTCCCGCACCCCGCCTGGCCCACCCATCCGATCACCGTCCGGCCGTCCCGCCGCCGGGTCCCCTCGCTTGCTGCACGCCGGTCGCCTCGCGACCACGACGCTCGCCATCGCGCCGCGCTTCGGCCACAACCCACGAGATCTTGGACAGTTTCCGTTCACGCGGCGGGCTCAACCGGTGGTTGCAACACCGAGTAGCTGGGTCATCTTCTCACCTGGGGTGGCCCAGCCCAGGGTCATGCGGGGACGGTCGTTGAGTTCGTCGGCGACGTGGTCGAGGCCGGCCTGGT
>NZ_QGSY01000247.1 GCF_003857035.1 Micromonospora arida | reverse complement strand
ATCCCGGCCAGGGCTGCGACGGTACGACCGGCGCGGGGGCTCCGGCCGGGGCGGGCGGGCTCACCGGAGCTGGCGGTGGTGGTGCGAGCGGCGCGCCCGCGTACGCCGGGGCGTGCAGCGGCTTGCGCAGCGGCAGGTCGGTCAGGGCGCCCTCGGCCACCGGCAACTCGGGCTGGTCCAGCACCGTCGGCGCGATCCCCAGCTCGGCATGCAGCATGCGGGCCACCAGCGGGATCCGTGACGACCCGCCCACGAGGAACAATCCGTCGAGCTGATCGGGTCTGAGGCCGGCGGCGGCGATGACCTCCCGGGCCCTCTGCACCGCCCGGCGCAGCAGCGGCGTGGCCACCCGCTCGACGTCCGCCCGGGTCAGCTGGATCGTCTCGGCCACTCCCGGCACCGCGACCGGGGCGACCGCGGACCGGGACAGGGTCTCCTTCGCACCGCGTACCTCGTCCCAGAGCCGGACCTGGTCGCGGCGCTGCGCCGGATCCGCCGGACGGGTGAGCCGGGCCCACTGCGCGGCGTGCCGCTCACCGACCAACTCGCCGACCCGCCGCACCAGCGCGGCGTCGAGGTCCAGACCGCCCAGGTCGGGCAGGCCACCGTCGGCGACCACGCTGAAGCCGGAGTCACCCCAGGGGTCCGCGCCCTCGTTGCGCAGCACCGCGACGTCGAGCGTCCCGCCACCGAAGTCGAAGACCGCGATCGCCCCGCCGACCGGCACCGGACGGTGCAGCACCTGCGTGTAGTAGCGGGCGGCGGCCACCGGCTCCCGCAGCAGCCGGGTGCCTGGCGGTGTCGGCCCGGCGAGGGTGTGCTCGACCGCCTGCGGCCAGCCCGCCCGCAGCAGCGCGTCGGCGAGGACCTGCCGCCGCGTCTCGTCCCAGGCGGCCGGGCAGGTGACCACGGCCGGCGGCAGGAAACCCACAGCGCCCACCGCCGCCCGGCCGACCGCCGCCAGCACTGCGGCGAGCAGGTCGGCCGGCGGGTACGCGCGGTCGCCGAGCTGCACTGTCGGCTCGTCCACCCGACGCTTCGGGTTCGCCTCGAACCGGGCCGGGTCTGCCTGCGCCAACCGGCGGGCGTCCCAGCCGGTGTGCAGGGTGCCGTCCGGGTCGGCGTAGACGGCGGACGGACTGAGCGGTTGACCGTCCATCAGCAGCGGACGGGTCCGCCCGTCCGGCCAGCGCAGCACCGCGACCGTGTTGGACGTGCCGAGGTCGATGCCGAGAGCGAAACCCTCGTGCTGGCCTGCCATTGCCCGATACCTCCGCCGCGACGAGGGGAACTCGACCCCGCATCGTACGCAGGCCCCGCCGCACTGCTGATCACTCGGTCCGGGGTGGTCGGTGGCGTCCGGTCAGTGGGTGGGGTGGACGCCCACCACCTCGTCCTCGCTGGTCTCCCCGGTCAGCTGGAACCCGAGTTTCAGGTAGAACTGCTCCGGGCCGTCCGGCCCCGGCTTCCACGTCGTGTAGACGCGATCGTGCCCACGTCGGTGGGCCTCGTCGCGGACGGCCTGTACCGCGAAGCGGCCGTACCCCCTGCCCTGGTGCTCGGCGGCGATGTTCAGCCGCCACAGCCCCGAGCGCTTGTCGTCCGGTTGGGCCGGATCCCACACGATGTCGAAGAAGCCCATCAGGAAGCCGACGATCTCGTCATCCTCGACGATCAGACGCGGCCACGCGATCTCGGGCTGCGCGTACGCCTCGGCGAGCGACCAGGCTACCGGAGACGAGAACTTCTCCTGGTCGGGCCGCACGCTCACCCGGCACGCGGCCTCCACATTGTCCTGAGTGACCTTCACCAGTCGTGCCACGCCGGCCACCCTACCGAGCCGGGCCGTGCAACAGGCCGTCGAGCAGCCCGCGCAGGCCGAACTGGAACCAGGTGTCCAGGTCGGTGTCGGGTCTGGTCTGCCCGGCCGCAGCCAGCCACTGTCGGTCCCGGGTACGGCCGGTTCGCTCCAGCCGGGTGACGGTCGCCGACCACCAGGCGTGGTAGGTGGTGTCCCCGGGGTCACGCCGGATGAGCAGGGCCATCCCCTGGATGTAGCCGCTGAGCGCCAGGTAGGCGCGGAACGCCTCGGCCGGGTCGTATCCGGCGCTGGTGAATGCCGCGACCACCCGGTCGACCATGGCGAGTACCGCCGGCCCGGTCGGCGGTCGGTCGGTGGCGAGGATGGCCAGCAGCCAGGGATGGCGGCGGTACATCGCCCACTCGTGCCCGGCCAACCGTTCGAGCCGTTGGCGCGGATCACGCGGTAGTGGTGCGGTGCCGGGCGGGCGGGTGGCGGTGATCTGCTCGGCCATCGCGGCGAGGAGGTCGGCCCGGTTCCGGACGTGCCGGTACACGGCGTGGGCGGGCAGGCCGCCGCGTTGGGCGAGGACCCGCAGGGAGACGGCGTCCAGGCCGCCGACGTCCGCCAGCTCGACCGCGAGGGAGACCAACCGGTGGCGCGGGTCGCCGCCGATCGGCGCGGGCAGGTCCTGAATCCGACGCAGGGTGCTGGTGGGGCCGTGCTCACGACGCCTGCGGTACGCGCGGGCCTGGCAGCGCCGGGAGCAGTAGCGGCGCGGGCGCCCCCGGCCGGCGCCGACGGGCAGGTTCGCCTGGCACTCGACACACCGGGCATTGAGCACGCCGCCTCCGGTTTCGTCACGGCACTCCGTGTGACGAAAGTACTGCACGTCGTCCGACCGGCGGCGACAGGATCGGCGGCATGAATCCGCCCAGCCGCAGAGATCTGCTCCGCGTCTGCGCAGTCGCCTCCGCCACCCCGGAGCCGACGGGCCGGCACAGCGGTGCTATTTGACAGAGACACGGCGAGCTTTAGTTTCTCACCAGTCAAGGAAGACGTACGGCTCCCCACAGGCTCAACCAGACAAGCGCGACTACCGCTCACCCTTGGAAGGTAAGCGGTAGCAGCGCTGATCAGCTAGAGCAAAGCCGACCGTTCAGCAGGGCTTGACCTTGAAGACGGGCGTCCAGTTGTAGCTAAGGCTGCTGGAGTAGGCGCCAGGCGTCGAGTAAATCACGCCACCGGAAGCATTGATGAATTTGGCAACCGTGCCTCTGGTTTGATTGTTGCGCCAGGACCCGTAACCAGTCCACGGCATATTGTAGGTTCCGCAGTTGTACCATTCAAGCTCGTCGCCGGAGAAACCAGTGGAGCGGAACGCGCAGAACCAGCCATTGTACTGATCATCCAAGCACCGACTGGCAAGCGCCACACTGGTCGGGGCGTTGACAAAATCCCTCGGGTGCGCCTCGCCAGGGAGAGCGACCTTGAGCTTGCCATTATCGATCTCGATCTCGTTGAGCGAGATTTGCTTCCCGCCAGTCTTCTGAAGGTATGCGTCAACCTTCTCCTGGAGAGTTTCCGCCTGTCGTTCAGAGAGTTTTCCGGCCCGCGCCTGGCTTGCAAACGAGTTGCCATCGAATCTGCTGCTTGACTCGGCATGAGCGGGTGCCGTGCCGATCACTGAAACAGTAATCATCATGGCCAGAGCAGTTAAGACACTTCGAGCTCGCAAGACAGTCTCCCCGATTTAGAAATGGACAACGGGCTGCGCAACAAAGCAGGCGATGCATAAGGGCATCTCCATGCATAAATTTCTATCACATTGGAGGTGTTCCAAGCAAGGACCAAGCAGCGGGAGGAAATGACTCAGCGTAGTTCTGCAAAGCCAGCGGCGCCGGAATCGAGTAAGGAAGCACGAAGATGCTAGATGGAAACACTCATCGGGAGGGTCCCGCGTCTCGTGGTGTCGCGAGGACTTACCACTCCTGCGCCTCTCGCTTCCGCTCCGCCCGAAACCCCGCCATCCCTCCCCTGGCGCCCGGGGCGTCAGGTCGGGCCGTACCGATCGGTCCCTGCGGCGCGGAGCAGCCTGAGCTGGCCGATCTCCGCGACGTTCTTCATCAGCTCCGAGTTGACCCAACCGATCGTGTGCGTGACGGTGTGGTCGGTCCCGTCCGGCCAGGGGTACGTCGAGATGCGGTCGAGGTCGCTGTCGCCGAGCTGGTCGAGCAGACCGAGCCATTCGGTGCGCAGGCCCCGCAGCCAGGCGACGCTGGGCTCGCCCGCGCCCGGCCAGACAACGGCCGTGCGCTGCCGCGCTGATCCACCCCGAAGATGGTCCATCGCCACGGTCCACCACCAGCCGACGTGCCAGGTGAGCCAGCCGATCGTCGGCACCGGGACCGGGTCGGGTTCGGTGTCGACCCAGTCCGGCGTCCAGGTGCCGTCGGTGCTCTGCCGCACCGACCAGCAGTGGTCGGCCGGCTCCCAGAGAAAGTCCGAGGGTTCGAGTCGCTCAAGGTGGTACTCGAACAGCGACCACGTCAGGTCGAACTGCCAGCGCAGCAAAGTCAGGCTCGGTACGGGCATCCGGAAATCC
>NZ_QGSY01000323.1 GCF_003857035.1 Micromonospora arida | reverse complement strand
CCCCACGCCCCACGCCCCACGCGCCTGCCCGGCAAGATCGCGCTCGATCCTGGATGTAGTGGCCTCCGCTTCTCGGGAGGCCACTACATCCATGTTCCAGCGTGATCATGGGGATAACGACGCGCATCGGCGCCGGTGTGGTGACTGTTGTTATCCACAGGGGCAGCGTGACGCGAAGAGGTTCGGCCAGCCTGAGGCCATGCCGAAAGTTCCTCGTCGGCCGCCGCAGTTGCGGGGTCGGATCTTCCGTGGCTCGACCGCGATCTCGCGAGGCCTACTGACCCGCAACGAGCTACGCAGCTCGGCGTGGCGACCGCTCTTCCGCGACGTCTACGCCGATGCCCAGATCGCAGTCACCCACACCATCAGATGCACCGCCATCGGACGCTGGCTGGTACCACCCGGTGCGGCCATCGCAGGGCGCGCTGCCGCCGGCCTGTACGGCTGCGCGAAGCCCGGCGCGAGCGAGCCGGTCGACGTCCTCGTTCCCGCCGCCACCCGGATCGGCCCGACCGCCGGCATCCGGGTCCACCACGGAGAGATCGATTCCGGCGACACCGTGGACCGGGCCGGGGTCACGGTGACCAGCCCGGCGCGTACCTGCTGGGACCTGGCCCGTTGGCTCGATGTGATCGAGGCGGTGGTCGTCATCGACGCCATGCTGGCCAACAGGCTGACGACCGCACCAGCCCTGCGCGAGTACGCGCTGAGCCGGGCCGGTCGACGCGGCTGGCGATCGCTGCTACGCGCGGTCGACCTGGCCGACGCGGGTGCGGAGTCCCCCCAGGAGTCCCGCACCCGGGTCGGGCTGGTGCTCGCCGGCCTGCCGAGGCCGGAGACGCAGTGGGTCGTGGCCGATCAGGGCCGGTTCGTGGCCCGCCTGGACCTGGCCTGGCCGCAGTTCAAGGTCGCGGTGGAGTACGACGGACTCTGGCACGACGACCCCGAGCAGTTCCATCGGGACCGCCAACGCCTCAACCGACTGCTCGGCGGCGACTGGATCGTGCTGCACCTGACCGCCAAGCGCCTCCGGGACGACTTCGACGGGTTCCTCGCCGAGGTCCGAGCCGCCCTACGAGCACGCTCGCGCTCCCCCCGGTGACGATGATCGCGCTCGAACATGGAAGTAGTGGCCTCCCCCGTCCTGGGAGGCCACTACTTCCTGGATCAAGCACGATCATGGCCGGCGCACGAGTGCGCGGGGCGTGCCTCGCACGAGTGCGCGGGGCGTGCCTCGCACGAGTGCGCGGGGCGTGCCTCGCACGAGTGCGCGGGGTGCGCCTCGCGCGGGTGCGCGGGGTGCGCCTCGCGCGGGTGCGCGGGGTGAGCGCCTTCGCGCGGCGGCGCCCGGCGGGGTGTCAGGCGGCGGGGAGGTACTTGGTCAGGTCGTCGAGGATCTTGTTGGCGGCGCCGACGCCGATGCCGGTCATCCAGACCTCGTCGGAGACGGGGTACGCCTTGCCGGCCTTGACCGCGCCGAGACCCTTCCACAGCGTCCCGCCGGCGACCTTGGTCTGCTCGGCGGCGGCCTTGTCGCCGTACGCGGTCACGAAGATGACGTCACCGTCGACCTCGTTGATCCGCTCGGGGCTGACCAGGTCGAAGCGCTTGTCCTCCTTGTTGGCGAGCAGCTGCCGCTCGGGGCGGCCCAGGCCGGTGTCGCCGATGACGATGCCGGAGAACGAGTCCGGGCCGTACACCCGGATGTTGCCGGGCAGGAACCGCACGATGGAGACCTTGCGCGCGGCGGCGTCGCCGAGCGTCGCCCCGAAGTCCTTGGCCCGCTTCTCGTACGCGGCGAGCAGATCCTTGGCCTGCTGCTCGCGGCCGAGGGCCTTGCCGTCGAGGAGGAGGTTGTCCTTCCAGGTGATGCCCACCTTGTCGGTGAACACGGTCGGCGCGATGGCGGCCAGCTCGTCGTAGAACTTCTCCTGGCGGAACTTGCTGCCGAGGATGAGGTCCGGCTTCAGCGCGTTGATCGCCTCCAGGTCGGGCTCGGTGAGCACCCCGACCTCCTTGATGCCGGCGAGCTTGTCCGCGCCGAAGTACGTGGGCCAGCTCTTCGCCTCACCGGCGGTGGCCGCACCGACGGGCGTGATGCCCAGCGAGAGCGCCGTGTCGATCTTGTCGGTGTCGAGCACGACGACGCGCTTGGGCTCGGCCGGGACCTTGGTGGTGCCCATGGCGTGGGTGATCTCCCGGGTGTCCCCGGTGGTGGAGCCGGCGACCGGGTCGCTCTCACCGCAGGCGGTGAGGCCGGCGCCGAGGGCGACGGCCGCGGCGAGAGCTGCGACGAGACGACGCATCAGAGTCCTTTCGAGGGGTGCGAGCCGGCGAGCGGGTTGGCCGCGTCGCCGGTGGAGGGTCGGGCGTCCGGTACGGACGCCGTCGACGAATCGGGGTCCTTCGCGCCAGCGGACGCGGCGACCGGGCCGCCCGCGCCACCGGACGCGGCGACCGGGCCGCCCGCGCCACCGGACGCGGCGATCAGGTCACCCGCGCCACCGGGCGACGCGACCGGGCCGCCCGACGCGGCAGCGGGAGCGGGAGCGGGAGCGTTGCCACCGGTGTACGCGGGCACCACCAGCGGCGCGCCGGTCACCGGGCAGGGCACGACCACGCAGGCCAGCCCGAAGACGTCGCGGACCAGGTCGGCGGTGAGGATCTCCCGGGGCGGGCCGGCGGCGACCACCGTGCCGGAGCGCATGGCGACCAGGTGGTCGGCGTAGCGGGCGGCCTGGTTCAGGTCGTGCAGGACGGCGACCACTGTTCGGCCCCGCTCGGAGCGCAGCCGGTGCAGGAGGTCCAGCACCTCCACCTGGTGGGCCAGGTCGAGGAAGGTGGTCGGCTCGTCCAGCAGCAGGGCGTCGGTGTCCTGGGCGAGGGTCATGGCGATCCACACTCGTTGCCGCTGACCGCCGGAGAGGCTGTCCACCGGCCGGTCGGCCAGGTCGGTGACGTCGGCGAGGGCCATCGCCTGGTCCACCGCCGCGCCGTCCTCCGACGACCACTGCCGCCACCACCGCTGGTAGGGCTGTCGGCCGCGCCCGACCAGGTCCGCCACGGTGACGCCCTCGGGCACCAGCGGGCTCTGCGGCAGGACGCCGAGGCGGCGGGCGACCTCCCGGGTCGGCAGCTCGCGGATGGCGGTGCCGTCCAGCAGCACCGTGCCGCGGCGGGGGGTGAGCAGCCGGGCCATCGTGCGCAGCAGGGTGGACTTGCCGCACGCGTTGGGTCCGACGATCACGGTGAACGCGTCGGTGGGCAGGTCGAGGTCGAGCCCGTCGAGCACGGTCCGCTCGTCGTAGCCGGCGACCAGGTCGCGGGTGGAGAGCATCACACGACTCCTTGAGGCGTCACGACGACCGCCGCCGGCCACGCAGCAGCAGGAAGATCAGGTACGGGCCGCCGATCGCGGCGGTCAGCACACCGGCGGGTAGTTGGGTGGGTGCGAACAGGCGCCGGCCGGCCAGGTCGGCCAGCACCAGCAGGAGGGCGCCGAGCAGCGCCGCGCAGACCAGCGGTGGTCGTTCGGCGCGTACCAGGCGACGGGCCACCTGCGGGGCGACCAGCGCCACGAAGTCGACGGCGCCGACCTGGGCGGTGACCATCGCGGCGACGAGTACGCCGGTGCCGGCGAGGCCGATCCGACGGGCCACCGGGCGCAGCCCGACGCCCCGGGCGGTGTCGTCGTCCAGGGCGGTGCTGTTCAGCGCCCAGCCGGCCCAGGCCAGCACCGGCAGCAGTACCAGCAGCGTGCCGGCGATCCAGGCGGCCTCGGTCCAACCCTTGCCGGCCAGGGTGCCGATCAGCCAGATCTGCGCGCGCAGTCCGTCGATCGGGTCGGCGGTGAGCATGACCACCTCGGTGAGCGCCCGGAAGCCGAACGCGACCGCCACCCCGGCGAGCACGAACCGCTGCGCGGCCAGCCCGTGCCGGGCACCGAGAGCGAACAGCAGCACCGCCGCGAGCAGCCCGCCCACCAGCGCGGTGGGTGCCACCAGCACCGCGGCCATCCCGCTGGTCAGGGCCACGGTCGCGGCGAGGCCGGCGCCCTGGGTGATGCCGATGACGTCCGGGCTGGCGAGTGGGTTGCGGGCCACGTTCTGGATCAGCGTGCCGGCCACGCCGAAGGCGGCGCCGGCCACGGCCGCCAGCACGACCCGCGGCAACCGAAGATCAAAGACCACGAGGTCGTACGGGGTGCCAGCTCCGGAGAGGGCGCGCAGCACGTCGGCCGGGGCGACGTACGGGGTGCCCAGCGAGAGGCTGAGCACGACGGCCAGCAGGAGCAGCACGGTCAGCACGGCGGCCACCAGTACCGCGCGACGGCGGATCAGCAGGCTGACCGGGCCGACCCGCAGCAGCGACCGCCCCGCGAGCCGGGCCTGCCCGGCCGGCTCGGCGAGCCCAGCCGGGCCGGACACCGCACTGGAGCCGGCCGCACCCGCCGGGCCGGACTCCGCAACCGGGCCGGCCGCACCCGCCGGGCCGGACTCCGCAACCGGGCCGGCC
>NZ_QGSY01000036.1 GCF_003857035.1 Micromonospora arida | reverse complement strand
TGCCGGCGTCGCACCGCCCGCCCCACCCGCGCCGACCACCCGCTGGCGACCCCACCCGCTGGACCTGGTGGCGGTCGTCCTCGCCGTGGTCGGCGCCGCCTGCGCGCTGAGCGGGCTGCTGCCCCGCGCGGAGACCACCGCCACACTGCACCGGATCCTGCCGCTGCTGCTCTTCCTCGGCACCGTGATCGTGCTCGCCGAGCTGACCGCCGTGGCCGGTGTGTTCGACGTGCTGGCCAGCCGACTGGCCATCGCCTCGCGGGGGAGGTGGGCGGCGCTGTTCCTGCTCTGCGGCGGCCTGGCGACGCTGACCACCCTCGTGCTCAACCTCGACACCACCGCCGTGCTGCTCACCCCGGTCCTGCTCGCGCTGGCGCGCACCCTGCGCGTTCCCGCCGCCCCGCTCGCGGTCACCACGGTCTGGCTGGCGAACACCGCCAGCCTGCTGTTGCCGGTGTCCAACCTGACCAACCTGCTGGCCGCCGACCGGGTCGGGCTGGCGCCCCTGACGTACGCGACCCGCATGGCGCTGCCGCAGCTGGTGGCGGTGGCGGTCACCATGGCGCTTCTCTGGTTCACCTGGTGGCGACGGGACCAACCGACTGGCGGGCGTTTCGTCCCGCCGGCCGCGCACGTGCCGGCGGACCCGGTGCTGCACCGCACCGCCCTCGCCGGTTGCCTGCTCTTCATCGGCGGGATCCTCGCCGGCGTGCAGATCGGTCTCGCCTCCACCGTCGCGCTGGCGCTGGTGCTGGTCGGGTTCGTCGTCCGCTCCCCCGCCACGCTGCGCCCGGGGCTGGTGCCGGTGCGCCTACTGCTCTTCGTCACCGGCCTGTTCCTGGTGGTGCAGACCCTCGGCCGGCACGGGCTGGACGACGTGGTGGGCACCATGCTCGGGGCCGACGGTGGTGCGCTCGGCGCGCTACGCGCCGGCGGCACCGGAGCGCTGCTCGCCAACGCGCTGAACAACCTGCCGGCCTACCTGGCCGGCGAGTCGGTGCTGCCGGCCGGCGACGCGACCCGGCTGCTGGCCCTGCTGATCGGCACCAACGTCGGCCCGCTGGCCGCACCCTGGGCGTCGCTGGCGACCCTGCTGTGGTTCGAGCGGTGCCGGGCGGCCGGGGTGGCGGTGCCGCTGACCCGGTTCGTGCTGACCAGCATCCTGCTCGCGGTCACCGGCACGCTCGGCGCGGTCGGCGCGCTGCTGCTGGTGAGCTGATCCCGGCGGGACGATCCAGTGCGCGGCGTTCGGCTCAGTCCCGGTACACGGCGAGCTGAAGCTCCGTGACGCCCTTCTCCGGGGTGTCCGCGCAGTAGTCCAGGTAGACCTCCCGGGCGAAACCGTCGGTGCGGTAGCCGTTATCCTCGATCCACCGGGCGAGCGCCTGCATGCTGGGCTCGACGTCGTCCATCGCACCGTGGTGGATGATGGTCGCCGCGCTGCGCAGCGCCGGCAGGTCGCGCACCGTGACGTCGGGAGCAGCGGCCGGCTCGGCGTCGACGAGCACCCCGGCGTGGACGACGACAGCGTCACCGCCCGCGTCGGCGGGCTCGTACCAGGCGATGGCGGGCCCGGTCGGGTTGACACCGGCCGCCGACAACCGCCGGAACAGCTCGGGGTAGAGCGGTTGGATCACCGGTCCGATGTCCTCGCCCTGGTAGCTGGCCGCGACGGCGGACAGCTCCGCGACGCGGGCCGGTGCGATCTCCTTGAGTACGACGTCCTGGGTGGTCATCCGACCCTCCGACTCGATCATCCGGAGCCTCGCCTCCACGGCCGCCAGCCGGGCCGTGTCGGCGGCCAACTGCTCAGCTAGCTGGCTCCGGCGCAGCCGCAGCATGCCGCGCAGCTCGGCCACGTCGACGGCGTCGTCGACGATCGCGCGCACCTGTTCCAGGGTGAGGCCCAGCTCCTTGAGGGCGATCACCCGGTTGAGCCGACGGAGCTGGTCGGCGCGGTAGAAGCGGTAACCGCTGTGCGGGTCGACGCTGGCGGGGCGCAGCAGGCCGATGCTGTCGTAGTGGCGCAGCATCCGCACCGACACCCGGCCGAGTCTGGCGAAGTCTCCGATGGTGAACATGGTCCCCTCACACTCGTCCCTGACAGCGTGTCAGAGTCAAGCGTGGTGTGCGGGGCGGCCGTCAGTGGCGGGCGGGGCGCGGGCCGACCAGCCGGCGGACCATCGGAGCGGCGTTCCACTTGGCCGCGCCGACCAGGTCGCGGGCGTGCTCCAGGACCGTGTAGTCGGGTCGGGTCAGCCCCTCGGCGAGGGCCCGGTCCAGGTCGTTGCCGCAGCGGCTGAGCACGGTGTCGAAGTCCCGACGGACCGGCTCCTGCAGGTCGTAGCCGAAGGAGCGGTGCAGCCGGGCGAAGAGCGGCTTGTACAGCCGGACCCGCTCGTGCAACCCCGACGAGTACGACATCGGGTTCTTCGGACGGCGGAGGATGTAGTCGGGCAGCACGTCGGCGAACGCCCGCCGGACGATCCACTTCTCCTGCCCGTGGCGCAGCTTCAGATCCACCGGCAACCGCATCGCCAGCTCCACCACGCTCAGGTCGAGGAACGGCACCCGGGCCTCCACGCCGTATGCCATGGCGGCCCGGTCGACCCGCTGCAACTCGGTGCGGCACAGGTTGTGGATCCGATGCCGGAACAGTCGGCGGGCCGCCGCCGGGGCGACCTGGTGGTACATCGGGTACCCGCCGAACAGCTCGTCGGAGCCGTCGCCGGTCAGCACCACCTTGATGCCCAGGTCGCGGAGCCGCCGGAAGATCGGCACCGAGACGACCGCGTTGATGATGTCGCCGTACTCGGTCAACTCGGAGATCCGGATGGCCTCGCGGACGTCGGCGAGCCGGATGTCGCGCGGTCGCAGCTCGACCACCACGTGCGGCACGTCGAGGTCGGCGGCGAGCCGCCGGGCGTACGCCACGTCGGGGCTGTCGGCCACGCCGACGGTCACCGCGACGCAGTCCGGGTGGATGTCGCGCACCTGCCGCAGGGTCACCGAGCTGTCCAGCCCACCGGAGAGCACCACCCCGACGGTCAGATCGGTCTCCACCCGCATCCGGATCGCGTCGCTGAGCGCGGCGCGGACCAGCAGCGCGGCCTCGTCCGGGTCGTCGATGACCGGCAGGCCGTCACCGATGGTGAGCAGGTCGACGTACGGGCTCAGTCGCACGTGCCCGTCCGCCTCCGCCCAGCCGTGGTGCCCGGGCGGCACCTCGGCGATCGGGGCGCCGTGTCCGACGAGGGCCTTGACCTCGGAGGCGAGGTGCAGGCAGCCGGGTCGACGGGACCAGTACAACGGCTTGACCCCGAGCGGGTCGCGGGCCAGGTACGCCCGGCCGGTGGCCCGTTCGACGACCGCGAAGGCGTACTCACCGCGGAGCCGGGTGACCGCCGCCTCGCCCCACTGCTGGAACGCGGCGAGCAGCACCTCGGTGTCGCTCTCGGTGCGGAAGGCCTGCCCCAGGTGGGTCAGCTGCGCCCGCAACTCCCGGTAGTTGAAGATCTCGCCGTTGAAGCAGAGCAGCCACCGCTCGTCGGTCGACGTCCACGGTTGCACCGCCCGGTCCCGGTCGACGACCCGCAGCCGGCGGGTGCCGGCGAGCAGCCCGCTCTCGGACCGGGTCTCGGTGACCTCACCGCGCGGGGCCAGGGCGGCGAGCATCCGCCGGAAGGTCGTCGGGTCGGCCTCGGGGCCGATGCTCAACGCGATGCCGCACACGGCTCAGACCCCCATCTCGGCCTCGTACGCCCGGCGTAGGCGACGCCGGGCGGTGGGCGCGAGACACAGGTGCCAGGCCTGCCCCTCGTCGATGACGTTCAGCTCACCGGCCTCCTGCCGGCTCAGCAGCAGCTCCGCCAGGGCCTCGCGCGCGCCGAACCGCTCGAACCAGGCCAGCTCGACGTCGGCCGAGTAGCCGAGGCAGTGCCCGCTGGGCAGCATCGCCGCGTAGCCCAGGCGGCGCAGCCGGTACTGGTGCTCGGCGCTGCGGACCAGGCTGGTCACCCAGAGCGGCGGGGTGGCCGGCGGCGCGACGGCGGCGAACTCCCGTCCGATGTCGTTGAGCAACGCCACCACCTCGCGCCGGGCGCGGCGGAACAGCAGCCCCGCGGTGCGCGGGGTGGCGTCGGGTCGCAGTCGGCGACGCAGCCCGCGGGCGGCCCGGCCCAGCATCGTGGCGGGCTGCTCCTGATAGCGGAAGCGCAGCAGGTCGCGGCGGCGCAGCCACTCCAGATCGACCAGCTCGGGGCTGCCGTTGACCTGGTCGTCGGTGACGAAGGTCGGCGCGTCCTGCCACCACAGCACGTCGATGCGGGAGAGCAGATAGATCCGTACCAGCGCGCTGAGGTCGGTCGCCGAGGTGCGGTCGTTCGGTTGGTAGCGGGCCATCTCCAGCAGCAACGTCTCGCGCGCGCCGATCAGCCCCTGCGGGGTGGCGTCGAGGACCGCGGCGAGGGCTGGCTCCCGCAGCCGCTCGTCGATGAGCACCTGCCGGGCCCGGGTGCTCGCCGCGTCGGCCAGGGCGCCGACCTGCTGGTCGAGGTCGGCGACGGCGGCCCGGTAAGCGGGCAGGTCGGGGGCGGGGGCGGGAA
>NZ_QGSY01000037.1 GCF_003857035.1 Micromonospora arida | reverse complement strand
ACCCCGCACCCCAGTCCCACCTGGCCCGCTTCTTCGACTAGCGGGTCCGGGTGGACTCGCGGAACACCAGGCGGTAGGGAGCCCGGAGTTCCCGGGCGGGGACGGTGGGGTCACCGCCCAGGCGGTCGGCGAGGAGTTGGATGGCCAGGCGGGCGACCTGCTCCTTGTCCGGGGCGACGGTGCTCAGGGTCGGGGTGGCGAACCTGCCGTCCTCGATGTCGTCGAAGCCGGCCACCGCCACGTCCTCGGGCACCCGCAGGCCGGCCTCGTGCAGCGCACGCAGGGCACCGAGGGCCAGCGTGTCGTTGAAGCAGAAGACGGCGTCGGGGCGTACGCCGGAGGTGAGCAGGCCCCGCACCGCGGCCGCGCCGTCGGCACGGTGCCAGGCCGACGCGGACGCCACCAGGGTCTGGTCGTAGCCGAGGCCGGCGGCGCGCAGCGCGTCGCGGTAGCCGGCCAGGCGCAGCCGGGCGCTGGCACCCTCGTCGGTGCGCTGCGCGCCGACGGCCGCGATCCGGCGGCGGCCCAACTGGATCAGGTGGCTGGTGATCTCCCCGGCCGCTGCCACGTTGTCGATCACCACTCGATCCGCCGGGCAGTGTTCGATCCGCTCGCCGAGCAGCACCATCGGGGTGCCGTCCAGACCGGCCAGGTCCGCCGCGGTGAGCGCCAACGGACTGAGGATGAGCCCGTCGATCAGGTGGTCGGTGATACCGGAGGCGAGCACCCGTTCCTGGTCACGCCGGCCGCCGGTCTGGTCGATCAGCACCGTCCAGCCGTGCTCGGCGGCGGCGCTGACCACGTGACGGGCCAGCTCGGCGAAGTACGGGATGTCCAGTTCCGGAACCGCCAGCGCGATCACACCGGTGCGTCCCTTGCGGAGGTGACGGGCGGAGAGGTTGGGCCGGTAGTTGAGTTCGACGATCGCCTCCTCGACCCGGGCACGGGTGTCCGGTCGCACGTGCACGTGGCCGTTCACGACGTTGGAGACGGTCTTGACGGAGACGCCGGCCCGTTCGGCCACGTCCTTGAGTCTGTGTCGCACGCCGTAACCTCCCCGAGGTGACGGGCGCACCATACCGTCAGCAACTTCACTGCGACGGCGCACAAGCGATGGAGGAAGGGCCCTGCGGTCGCAAGGGGCCCTTCCTCCATCCCGTCGGATCAGCTGTCGGCGCTCGCCTCCCGAGGCACCGGGGCGACGGCGGGCTCGTGCTGGGCCAGCCGGTTACGGCGGTGGCCGTAGCCGAAGTAGATCAACGCGCCGAGCAGCATCCAGGCCAGGAACCGCAGCCAGGTCTCCACCGACAGGTTGAGCATCAGGTAGAAGCAGGCCAACGCCGAGACGATCGGCAGCACCGGTGAGAACGGCACCCGGAACGGCCGCTCCAGGTCCGGCCGCTTGCGGCGCAGGATCGGCACCGCCACCGACACGAGGACGAACGCGCAGAGCGCGCCGATGCTGACCAGGTCGGCCAGCGCGGACAGCGGCAGGAAGCCGGCCAGCAGCGCGACCGCCACCGTCATGATCGCCGAGATCCGGTACGGGGTGCCCCAGCGCGGGTGCACCTTCGCGATCGAGGGCGGGATCAACCCGTCCCGGGCGATGGCGAAGCCGATCCGGCCCATCGCCACCAGGTCGACCAGGATGACGCTGGTCAGGCCCGCGACCGCGGCGATGGAGACCAGCACGGCCGCCCAGCCCGCGCCGACCGACTCGAAGGCCGACGCGATCGGGGCGCCCCGGTCGATCTCGGTGTACGGCACCATCCCGACCACCACCAGCGAGACGCCGATGTAGAGCACCGTGGAGATCAGCAGCGTGCCGAGCAGGCCCAGGGTGAGGTCCCGCTTGGGCTTCCTCGTCTCCTCGCCCAGGTTGGCCACGGCCTCGAAGCCGGTGTACGCGAAGAAGACCACGGCGGCGGCGCTGAGCACCCCGACGAAGCCGAAGACCGACGGCTCCAGCCCGAAGAGCGCCTGCGTGACCGGCTGCTTGATGCCGTCGTCGCCGCTCCCGGCGGGCTCGGCCGGCGGGATGAACGGGGTGAGGTTGGCGGCCTTGACGAAGAACAGCCCGGCCACCACCACGAAGACGCAGATCGCCACCTTGACCAGCACCAGCAGGTTGGTGATCCGGGCGGATTCCCGGATGCCGACGATCGCCACGATGCCGAGGATCAGCACGATGGCGATGGCGCCCACGTTGACCGTGCTGCCCTCCTCACCGAACCAGCGGGTCGGCAGGTCGAGCAGTTCGGCAAGGTAGCCGGACCAGCCTCGGGCCACCACGGCGGCGCCGAGCGCGAACTCCAGCAGCAGGTCCCAGCCGATGATCCAGGCGACGATCTCGCCCATCGTGGCGTACGCGTAGGTGTAGGCGCTGCCGGCGGTCGGCACGCTGGAGGCCAACTCGGCGTAGCAGAGGGCGGCGAGCAGGGCCACCACGCCGGCGATGGCGAAGGAGATCACCACGCCCGGCCCGGCGCTGTCCCGGGCCTCGATCCCGGTGAGCGTGAAGATGCCGGTGCCGATCACGATGCCGATGCCGAAGCCGGTGAGGTCGGTCGCGCCGAGCCGTCGCTTCAGCCCCAACTGGCCGTCGCTGCCGTCCGCCTCACCCTGGGCTATCACGTCCTTGATTGGTTTTGTGCGCAGCACGGACACCCGGTCACCCCTCCCACCGTGCGACCACCTCCGTGGCGGCCGGTGACCGCCGTTGCTACCCACCGGTGCGATTGGTCAACCACGAACTCTTGCGGCGATGGCCAGACTGTGAAAATTTCCTACCAGTGACGCGGACATCGACGGCGAATCTTGCCGCGCACCGCGCGAAACATCCGGGAGCCCCAACGGAGGGACAGACCGCATGAAAGCCACCCGACTCGGAGTCGCCGGGCTGGTCGCAGCCCTGCTCGGCACGTTCGTCAGCGCCACCCCCGCGAGCGCCGCACCCAGCGCGGCCGACACCACCAGCACCGCCACCTGCGCCACCGACCCGGCCACCCCGAAACGGCAGTTCCGGGCCATGTGGATCTCCTCGGTGGTCAACATCGACTGGCCCAGCAAGGCGTCCCAGACCAACCCGGACCGCATCGCGGCCCAGCAGGCCGAGTACCGCGAACTGCTCGACCTGGCCGGGCGACTGCACCACAACGCCGTCGTGGTGCAGGTCCGGCCCACCGCCGACGCGCTCTGGCCCTCGCCGTACGAGCCCTGGTCGGAATACCTGACCGGGGTACGCGGCCAGGACCCGGGCTGGGACCCACTGGCCTTCCTGGTCGACGAGTCGCACAAGCGCAACCTGGAGTTCCACGCCTGGTTCAACCCGTACCGCGTCTCCATGCCGGCCCCCGGCGGCGCCGGCGCGGACCTGACCCAGCTCGCCCCGGGCCACCCGGCCCAGCAGCACCCCGACTGGACCTTCGCCTACCCACCGGCCGGCGTGGCCGGCAGCCGGCTCTACTACAACCCCGGGATCCCCGAGGTCCGCGAGTTCGTCCAGACCGCCATGATGGACGCCGTCAAGCGGTACGACATCGACGGTGTCCACTTCGACGACTACTTCTACCCCTACCCCAGCGGCACCTACCAGGTGCCGGACGACGCGACCTTCGAGGCCCACAACCGGGGCTTCACGGACCGGGCCGACTGGCGGCGGGACAACATCAACCTGCTGATCCAGGAGATGAACGGCAAGATCAAGGCGGCGAAGCCGTGGGTGAAGTTCGGCGTCAGCCCGTTCGGCATCTGGCGCAACAAGACCGTCGACCCGCTCGGTTCGGACACCACCGGCAGCCAGTCGTACGACATCATCTCCGCCGACACCCGCAAGTGGATCAAGCAGGAGTGGATCGACTATGTGGTGCCGCAGCTCTACTGGTACATCGGCCAGTACCCGGCCGCCGACTACGCGCGCCTCGTGCCGTGGTGGGCCGAGACGGTGCGCGGCACCCGCGTGCAGCTCTACATCGGCCAGGCCGACTACAAGAGCGGCGATCCGGCGTACGGGCCGTACTGGCAGAACCCGCGTGAGCTGTCCGACCACCTGACGCTCAACCGGTCGTACCCGGAGGTGCAGGGCAACGTGCACTTCTCCGCGGTGCAGGTGCGGGCCAACCGGCTCGGCGCCACCGACATCTACGCGGCCGAGCACTACTCCCGCCCGGCGCTGGTGCCGGCCATGCCCCACCTCCCGGCCCGGCCGCTGCTCTTCCCGGTGGTCACCAAGGCGACCCGGCAGGCCGACGGTGTCCGGCTCACCTGGCGCCAGCCCGCCGACGGCGTCGGCCCGCTCGGCACCGCCACCTCGTACGCGATCTACCGGTTCGACGGCACCACGCTGCCCGGCCGGTGCGCCACGGCCGACGCCGCGCACCTGGTCGACACCGTCCGGGCCACGCCCGGCAACGCCCAGTCCTGGGTGGACACCTCGGCCGAGCCCGGTCGGCGCTACACCTACCAGCTGACCGCAGTGGACCGGTCGGCCAACGAGAGCCCCGCCAGCCCGCCGGCATTCGTCCTGCGCTGACCGTCTCTCTGGATGCCCCGGACGCCTCGCGCGTCCGGGGCATTCGTCTGTTTCAACATATGTCACCAATAGTTGGCGATGCGCATACCGCCTAGTTGATCAGCTGATCGACACTCATCGACATCCGGTAACCCGCCGGTAACTTCCGTCCCACCCGCTCACCCCCGCGGAGG
>NZ_QGSY01000234.1 GCF_003857035.1 Micromonospora arida | reverse complement strand
GGTGGCTGCCGTAACTTGACCTGCATGGGGTTGTTCGCGCAGTGGCGTGGGACGGTGCTGGCGCGAGGCCATCAGCTGCTCGGTGCGCTGGGCCGGGCCGATGAGCCCGACGACCCGTCCGAGCCGGCGCCCAGCCTGAACCGTCTCGACGCGCTGGTGGAGGGCTTCACCGCCGGTCAACCGGTGCGCTGGACCATGGCCGGGCAACCCCGGCCGCTGCCCGGCCCGGTCGACGTGGTGGCGTACCGGATCATCGAGGAAGCGCTGACCAACGCGTGCCGGCACGCGCCGGGCGCGCCGGTCGGGGTCCGCCTGCGCTACGACGCCGCGGGCATCACCATCGAGGTCCGCGACGAGGGCGCCGGTCCCGCTGCGTCCGGCGGCGGCACCCAGGGCGCCGGTCGGGGTCTGCTCGGGGTACGCAGGCGCGCCGAGCGGCTCGGCGGCACGTTCTCGGCCGGCCCGCGCGCCGGTGGCGGCTTCACCGTACGGGCTGTCCTGCCCGCGCCCGAGGAAATGATCGGATGATCGGCCGACTGCGGGGCTTCCCCGATGGGGCACTGCGGAAATAGGGTGGGGGTCGGCGACCGTGCTGGTGGCCGGTGACCCGGTGGGAGGCGCAACCCGCCGGGCTCAGGTGTGTTCCGCACCCACCGGTGACCGCTCGGGTGCCGCGCACGTCCGGTCACCCTCGCCCCGGTCCGCACAAGGAATCCCCATCACATCAGGGGAGAAGGACAATGGCGCGACCCATCACGCTCTTCACCGGCCAGTGGGCTGATCTTCCGTTCGAGGAGGTCTGCCGGCTCGCCTCCGAGTGGGGCTACGACGGTCTGGAGATCGCCTGCTGGGGCGACCACTTCGAGGTCGACAAGGCGCTCGCCGACGACTCGTACGTCGAGCGCAAGCGGGAAACCCTCGCGAAGCACAACCTTGAGGTCTTCACGATCTCCAACCACCTGGTTGGTCAGGCGGTCTGCGACCACCCGATCGACGAGCGGCACCAGGACATTCTGCCCGGCCGCATCTGGGGCGACGGGGAGCCCGAGGGGGTTCGTCAGCGGGCCGCCGAGGAGATCAAGGACACCGCGCGGGCGGCGGCGAAGCTCGGGGTCAAGACGGTCGTCGGCTTCACCGGTTCGTCGATCTGGCACACCCTCGCGATGTTCCCGCCGGTGCCGCCGTCGATGATCGAGCGCGGCTACCAGGACTTCGCCGACCGGTGGAACCCCATCCTCGACGTGTTCGACGAGGTGGGCGTGCGGTTCGCGCACGAGGTGCACCCCAGTGAGATCGCGTACGACTACTGGACGACGAAGCGGACGCTGGAGGCGATCGGCAACCGGCCCGCGTTCGGTCTGAACTGGGACCCGTCGCACTTCGTGTGGCAGGAGCTGGACCCGGTGAACTTCATCTTCGACTTCGCCGACCGGATCTACCACGTGGACTGCAAGGACGCGAAGGTGCGTACCGGGGATGGCCGCCGTGGCCGGCTCGCCTCGCACCTGCCCTGGGCCGACCTGCGGCGCGGGTGGGACTTCGTCTCCACCGGTCACGGCGACGTGCCCTGGGAGGACTGCTTCCGCGCGTTGAACGCGATCGGCTATACCGGCCCGATCTCAGTCGAGTGGGAGGACGCCGGCATGGACCGGCTGGTCGGTGCCCCGGAGGCGTTGCAGTTCGTCCGCCGGCTCGCCTTCGACGCACCGAGCGCCGCCTTCGACGCGGCGTTCAGCAGCAAGGACTGACCGCACGTCGGACAGACCACGGGCCGGTCGCCCTGCGGCGACCGGCCCGTCGACGTGCGGTTGGTCAGAGCGTGCTGGCGTTCGTGCCCGAGCCGGACGGCTTGGTGCGGGGGTTCGTGGACGACGGCGACCCGGAGGTCGTGCCGACCGTGCTGGTGCCCGCCTTGGCGCCCATGGTGGCGGGCGTGCCGGCGAACGCGTCGTCGGCTGCGGTCAGCTCCTGCTTGCCGGTGCTGCCGTTGCCGTTGCCGTTGCCCAGCTTCTCGCCCAGTTTGGTCTGGCCGAGCTTGTCCTTGCCCTCGCTGTAGAGCTTGTTGGCCTGGGCCTGCGCGACCCCGGCCGCCTCCTGGACGGTCGGGTGGTCGAGCACCTTGCGGCCCCGAACAACGAGCTCCTCGTACTTTTCCCGGCCGGCACGGGCGCCCAGGACGAATCCCGCAGCCAGCCCGCCAAGAAACATGATCTTTCCGCGCATGGCGGCTCCTTCCGTACCTGACGCGCCGTCGCCCCGTCGAGTTGCCCCGTCGGAAGGCGACCTGTTCGCGCCTGCGTCCTCTGTCCGCAGCTAACTACCCATCCTGCTCTCCGCTCAAGCATGCTTGTGTCGGGATGGCGATTTACCCCTATTGTCAATGCGACGGCGGGGAGGCAACCCACTGGACCACCACCGGGGGATGTCCTGTACTCTTGTCCCGTCGCACGGCGTCGGGGGAGATCCGAAGTCGAGCGGAGCACGATCCCCTGTAGCTCAATTGGCAGAGCAGCCGGCTGTTAACCGGCAGGTTATTGGTTCGAGTCCAATCGGGGGAGCTTTTCCACGTACGCCCGTCAGCCACCGGCCGACGGGCGTTTTCGTGTGTGTGACCCCGTTTCACCCACCCTGGACCTGCTTGCCCGGCAGGATGGTCGATGTCGACTGAGGCTACCGCTGCGTCGATTGATGCGTCGATCCTTGGGGTGAGTGCGGATGTCCGGACGAGGCGGCAGGGCCACGCTGGTCGCCGTGGCGGTCGTGCTGGCCTGGTTGGTGATCGGCGGCGTGTCCGGCCCGTACGCGGGGCGCCTCAGCGAGGTCGCCACCAACGACAACGCCGCCTTCCTGCCCACCGACGCCGAGGCGACCCGCGCCCAGGACCTCGCCGGCGAGTTCGTCGACCGGCAGACCATCCCGGCTCTGGTCGTCTACGAGCGGCCCTCCGGGATCACCGACGCGGACCGGCAACGGGTGAGCGCCGACGCCGCCCGGTTCGCCCAGATCCCCGGCGTGGTCACCCCACTGCCCCCGCCCATCCCGAGCGACGACGGCCAGGCACTCCAGGTCGTCGTACCGGCGGACGACGCCGAGGGCGAGGAGATCGGCGCTGTCGTCGAGCAACTGCGCGACATCACCGGCGGTGACCGGGACGGCCTCACAGTGGACGTCTCCGGCCCGGCCGGTCTGCTCGCCGACCTGATCGAGGTCTTCTCCGCCATCGACGGACCACTGCTGCTGGTCACCCTGGTCGTGGTGCTGGTCATCCTGCTGATCGTCTACCGCAGCCCGGTCCTCTGGATCTTCCCGCTGCTCGCCGCCGGGATGTCGTACGCCCTCGCCTCGGTCTTCGTCTACCTGCTGGCCGACGCGGACGTGGTCAAGCTCAACGGGCAGGCCCAGGGCATCCTCACCGTGCTGGTCTTCGGCGCCGGCACTGACTACGCGTTGCTGCTGATCGCCCGCTACCGGGAGGAGCTGCACCGGCACGACCGCCCGTGGGACGCCATGAAGACCGCCTGGAAGGGCGCCGCGCCGGCCATCATCGCGTCCGGCGGCACTGTCATCGTCAGCCTGCTCTGCCTGCTGCTGTCCAGCCTCAACTCCAACCGGGCACTCGGCCCGGTCGCCGCCATCGGCATCGCCGCCACCCTGCTGGTGATGCTCACCTTCCTACCCGCGCTGCTGGTGCTCGGCGGACGGTGGGCGTTCTGGCCGCGACGGCCCCGAGCCGACCAGGCCGACCCGCGGGCCGAACACGGCATCTGGAGCCGCGTCGCCGGCTTCGTGGCCCGGCACGCCCGCCCGATCTGGCTGAGCACCGCCGTCGTGCTGGCCCTCCTGACGCTCGGCCTCACCCAGCTCGGCGCCACCACCCTCGGCCAGTCCGACCTGTTCACCCAGCGCACCGACTCGGTCGACGGCGAGGAGGTGATCGCCCGGCACTACCCGGGCGGCACCGGCAGCCCGGCCACCATCTTCACCACCGAGCAGACCGCCCGGCAGGTCGCCCAGGTGGCGAAGGACGTGCCCGGCGTGGCCGACGTCCGTCCGCTCACGGCCGGCCCGCAGACCGGCCCACCCGAGGAGAACGCCACCCCGAAGGTGGTCGACGGGCGGGTGCAACTGGACGCGACCCTGGCCGACCCACCCGACAGCGACGGCGCCGAGCGGACCATCCGCGAGCTGCGGGTGGCCGTACACCAGGTGCCCGGCGCGGACGCGGTGGTAGGCGGCTTCACCGCGATCAACGTGGACACCTCGGACGCCGCCAAGCGCGACCAGAACGTCATCATTCCGGTCGTGCTGGTGGTCATCGCGGTCATCCTGGCCCTGCTGCTGCGTGCGCTGCTCGCCCCGCTGCTGCTGATCGCCACCGTGCTGCTCAGCTTCGGGGCGACCCTCGGCCTCTGCGCGCTGCTGTTCCGCCACGTCTTCGACTTCCCCGGCGTGGACTCGTCGTTCCCGCTGTTCGCGTTCGTCTTCCTGGTCGCGCTCGGCATCGACTACAACATCTTCCTGATGAGTCGGGTCCGCGAAGAGTCGGTCAAGCGCGGCACCCGCGCCGGGGTGCTCGCCGGCCTCGCCGTCACCGGCGGGGTGATCACCTCAGCCGGCATCGTGCTCGCCGCGACGTTCTCCGCCCTCGCCGTCCTGCCCCTGGTGGTGCTCGTCGAGCTGGGTACGGCGGTCGCGATCGGGGTACTGATCGACACCATCATCGTCCGGTCGCTGCTGGTGCCCGCACTCGCGTACGACATCGGGCCGAAGATCTGGTGGCCGGGCCGGTTGTCCCGGGCGAACGGTGAGCGGGAGGCGCGCGGTGCTGGCTGAAACCGATGTGGTCATCGTCGGCGGCGGTCTGGCCGGTCTCGCCGCCGCCCGCCGGCTGCACCGCGCCGGCGTGCCGTGGCGGTTGGTGGAGGCCGAGGGTCGGCTCGGCGGCCGGGTCGCCACCGACGTGGTCGACGGTCACCTCATCGACCGGGGCTTCCAGGTGCTCAACACCGCCTACCCCCGGCTCGGCACGCTGCTCGACATCGACCAGCTCAACCTCGGCTACTTCACCTCCGGTGTGCTGGTCCGCAAGGGCGACAAGCTGCTGCGGCTGGTCAACCCGCTGCGCGAACCGACCGGCGGGCCCGGCACCGCGCTCGCCGGCGTCGGTTCCCTGCTCGACCGGCTGCGCTTCGCCGCCCTCGCCACCGGTTGCGCCACCCTCCCCGCGTCCCGGCTGCTCGCCGCGCCGGAGACCAGCGCCGAGACGGCGCTGCGCCGCGCCGGCCTCTCCGACGCGATCATCGAGGAGCTGCTGCGACCGTTCCTGTCCGGTGTGTTCATCGACCGGGAACTCTCCACCTCCAGTCACGTGCTGGCGATGGTGCTGCGCTCCTTCGCCCGCGGCAGGATCGGCCTGCCCGCCGAAGGGATGGCCGCACTGCCCCGGGCCGTCGCCGCGCCGCTGCCCGCCGACCTGCTCGACCTGGACACCCCGGTCGCGGAGGTCACCCCGGGCCGGGTCCGCACCCAGGCCGGCGACATCCGCTGCCGGGCCGTCTTGGTCGCCGTCGACCCGCCCGCCGCGGCCGCGCTGCTGCCAGCCCTGGCGACGGTACGCATGCACAGCTACACCACCTACTACCACAGCGCGCCGGAGCCGCCGCTTACCGAGCCGATCCTGCTCGTCGACGGCGACCGACGCGAACTCGTCGCCAACACTGTGGTGCTCAGCAACGCCGCCGCGACGTACGCGCCCGCCGGACGGCACCTCATCGCCACCTCGGTGGTCGGCCCGACGGCCCCACCCGAGCCGACCATCCGGGCCGAGTTGACCCGGCTGTACGGCCGCTCCACCGCCGACTGGACGCACCTCACCACCGTGGCGATCCCCGAGGCGCTGCCCGCCGCACCGCCGCCGCAGGGACGGCTGCGCAAGCCGGTGGCGCTGGGGGAGGGCCTGTTCGTGGCCGGTGACCACCGGGACAGCCCATCGATCCAGGGCGCTCTCACCAGCGGCTGGCGCGCCGCCGGCGCCGTGCTGGACGAGCTGCGCGCCGGCTGACAGGCGTACCCGAGCACGCTGTTATATTCCTGTAGCCCATCGTGCTGGTGCAGGCGTGGGCGCCGGCCGGCTCGGTGCTGGCTGCTGACCGCCGAGCGGGATAAGATCCGGCGCGGCGTTCGGGGCGGTAGCTCAGCCGGTTAGAGCAGGGGACTCATAATCCCTCGGTCGCGGGTTCGAGTCCCGCCCGCCCCACCAGCCGTTTTCCTTGTCTACGATGCTGCCGACGACCCGGACGAACCGCATCGAGGTCCGGACCGAGGCCCTCAGTCCGCACTGAGTCCGCAGCAGCAGGACCCGCCGCCCGGTCGAGGCGGTCCGCGCTACCAGGCTGGACGGTCTACGACTGCCCGACGAGGAGATCCGCTCAGCCCCCGATGCCAGCCCTGGTTGCAACGAACCGCAGCTTCTCGCCCGGAAAATCTTGATCGACCCGCAGCCCGAGGACTCCTCGCCCTCGCCCCCCGGCCGGTTCAGCCGTCGTGGGGGTCCGGCAGGAGTTGATTGGCGAGTGATCGTGCTGTGGCGGTGAGTGTCGCCGTGTCCATGCCGGTCCGGCTCATGAACAGCAGGCCTTGTTGCGCGGCCAGGAGTGCGCGCGCCAGTGCGATCGGATCCGCCTCGGCGGGTAGGTCGCCCTCGCGTTGGGCGCGGGCGACGCAGTCGCCGATCAGCGCGGTGGACGTCTCGTACGTGCGGTGGGCGTGATCGAGGACTTCGGGGTCGGCGTTGCCGAGTTCCAAGGTGCTGTTGGCCATCAGGCAGCCACGCCGTTTGCCGGCGCCGGTCGCGTCGCCGATCGGTGGCTCAAGGATCGTGCGTAGTGCGACCACGGCCCGCGGAGCTTCGGTGAGGGCTTTGCGCAGGTGGTCGTGGTTGTCGTCGGTGTAGCTGCGCAGCGCCCGGAGGAAAAGCCGGCGCTTGTCGCCGAACGCTGCGTACAGGCTGCCTTTGCCCAGCCCGCTGACCCGCATCAGGTCCTCCAGCGAGGTCGCGGCGTAACCGGCGTTCCAGAACTGATCACGGACGGCGTTGAGTACCTGCTTCTCGTCGAACCCTCGCGGACGTGCCATGCGATCCAGGATACGGATCCTTGACCGTCCGGTCCACAATCATTATGGTGGACCGGTCAGTCAATAACTCGTCGTACGCGGGAAGTGGGCAGCAGTGGGAAAGCTGGACAACAAGGTGGCGATCGTGACCGGCGGATCGCGGGGGATCGGCACCGCGATCGCGCTGGCGCTGGCCGACGAGGGAGCCGACGTCGCAATCAGCTACGTGGCCGCGGAGGATCGGGCCAAGGCCGTGGTCTCCGACCTGGAGGCGAAGGGAGTGCGCGCGGCAGCGTTCCGGGCCGACCAGACGGACGTGACGCAGGCGACCGGCCTGATCCACCAGGTGGTCGAGCAGTTCGGAAAGCTCGACATCCTGGTCAACAACGTGGGAATCGGTGGTGGTGGCCGCATCGACGAGGTCGATCCCGATGAGGCCGCCATCGAGCGCCAGCTCACCGCCAACTACAGGAGCCCGGCGGCCGCGATCCGGGAGGCGTTGCCGCTGCTGCCGGATGACGGGCGGATCATCAGCATCAGCTCGGGTGTGGGAATGCGGGCCGGTTTCCCCGGGATGGCGTACTACACGGCGACGAAGTCGGCCCTCGAGGGCTTCAGCCGGGGCGTGGCCCGCGATCTGGCGGGCCGGGGTGTCACGGTCAACGTCATCCAGTCCGGATTCATCGACACCGACGCCAACCCGGCTGACGGCCCGGCCGCAGCCGTGTTCCTTCCGACGACGTCGATGGGGCGCTACGGCAGGGGGGAGGAGATCGCCGCGGGCGTCGTCTTCCTGGCCAGCCCGGAGGCCTCCTACGTCACCGGCGCAGTACTCCGGATCGACGGCGGATACGGCGCCTAGTTCGAAACTCCAACCTGTGGCCGGGCGATAGCTTTGCTGCACCCGTCCGATGCTGGCGGGCGACGAGACCACCGGCACCTGCGCAGGCGCCGGTGGTCTCGGACCGGCACCGAACAGAGGTTGCCGGTGAAGCCGACACCTGGGAAGCCGGCATCAACGTCCCTCCGGCCCTCAGCGCACCAGCCAGCCGCCTTCCACAGATGGCTCCCGGACGTTGACGCCGCCGTTGCCTAGCAGGAAGTCGACTGCATCCGCCCGTACGCACTCCATTCACGGCGCGCGTCCAGGACGAGCAACACCAGGGCAGCCAGATGTCCGCAGACGACAAGCGGCGGGCGGTGTGTCAGGACCAGTTGAACATCCGCACCGGCAGGAGTACGAGAACGACGGTCGCAGCGACGGCTAGCAGAACGCGCACCGTGCGAAGACCTCGCCACCATGGAATGACCCAGAGCAGCAACCACATGACGCCTGAGATGACCACATGTACGCCGGCCACCCCGAGGCTGGTCTCCTCGCACATGTTTTCTGCTATGGCCTCCTTGCACAGCGCCGGTGGGCCGTTGTGGTCCCCGAGGCTTCCCAACACCCCGACGAGGCAGGCCAACACTGGAGCGGCTATCAGGGTGAACAGCGGCGTCACCAACCACCCGGCGAGATCACGCTGCCGGTCCACTAGCCGTCCCACTGGCAGAACACTACAGCCGGACATCGAGAGATCTCAGGCCGGCGCTTCGGGCCCTCGCGCCAACGGCACGATCCGCCAGGCCACCATGAGCCCAGCTCTGGCAGCGCCGTAGGAAGTGTGGCTACGTCGTGTCCGAAGATCTACCACGGCCGATGTCACGTGGCCGATGCCTGACGAGGCCGAGCGCGAGGAACACGAGCGCCAAGCTCGCAAGCGTCCACGTCGTTGCGGGTCCGAACGCGCCGATGAGCCGGCCGAGGTACCCCACTGCGAGTAACAAGAAGGCGAGCCCAGCGCAGAGGAACCACATCCCTGCATCGACCGGGTGCCTCCACCTTCTCAGGACAAAAGGCGACGTGCGGCCAGTCAACAGAAGGCGAACACCGTAGCCGGTGAGGAGCAAACCGCCGACGCCCAACAGCATCTGGAAAAAGGTTCGGGGGTCCATAGATGTGCCTCTACCCGGGCGACCTGGTCGGCAACCAGAGGCGCGGTACAGCAGCCAAGACCCGAGCTCCGGAACCCTGATCTTGACGATCGCCGTCGCGGTGTCGGAGGGTGACCAGATGACGTCGAAGGTTTGGCTCCACCGTGACGAGGACTTCCGCCCGGGTGTCGAACTCTTCCGTAGCGAGCGGCTGTTCGCGCTGTGGTCGTACTCGGCGACGTACGGCCAGCTCCTGCTGCGCGCGGACCAGATGCCCGAGGGCCACGGCCGGCTTCCGACGACGACCGAGGTGCTGTTCAACCCGGTCGACGCCGTGCAGATCCAGGCGGCGTACCGCGGGCTGGTGATTCGGTGCGCGACCAGGGACGAGGCCACGCGGATCTGCGGTGACATCAGTGACGACGGTTACCGCTCGGAGGATGCCAGGGTGCTCGTACTGGAGAGCGAAGGGGTGACCGGCTACGTCATCACCGCCAATGTCGGGTGGTGCGAGGGCGAACTGTCGGACGTGCAGCCCTCGTTCTTCAACACGTTCAGTCCGTACGACCCGGTGTGGCCAGTCAAGCCGCTCGGCGGAGTCGGCGGTGAGCTGGACATCGCCTCGCCACAGAAGGTGGCGGAGGCGTTCCTCACCGGCCTACCAGAGGGCGTACGCCGGGAACGACACCGCTACCTGCACCTGCTGACTGCGTTGACCGAGCAGGACGGCCGTCGGAGGTGGCACAACCTCGGCGTCTTCCTCACCGAGAAGGATGCCGAGGAGGCCAAGCGACTGGTTGAGCCCCACGTGACGATGTGCGGCATCGAACTGATCCCGGTGGCGCTGTAGCGCCCCGCCCCCGCCACGCACACCACGAGCCCGGAGTGTCGAGGTCCGGCGCACCTGTGCGCTGAGTGTCAGCGTGTCCGGCTGACGGACGAGACCCTCGGGTCTACGGAGTAACGGCGGACGACGTCGTCGGCGTCGCCAGCGGTGGCACCGGGATCGAACAGCACCTCCAGGCACGGCGCTTGCGGCCCTTCTGACCCGAAGCCCGCAACCACGTGGTTCGGGTCGAAGCGGTGGTTCTCGCCCACCAGCTCCTCAGCGGACTGCCCGTCCCGCACGCAAACCACCGCCTCGGGCTGACCACCACCCCAGGCCAGTGCTGGAGCCGACACGCCGATTGTGAGCACCAGTGCCGTCCCCACGCCGACAACTGTCGTCCGGCCAAGCCCTGGCCGGCTGATCGGCGAGATCACCGCCGCCAGGGCGGACAGCACGTAAACCCAGAGAGCCCGCTTGTCGGCCGAGTCATGGAGAGCCAACACGATGACGCCGGCTCCGACGGTCTGTGCGATAAGGCTGATCAGCCGGAACCCTGGCCAGTCGACCAACGCCGCTGGTATCGCGGTAAGCGCACCAAGCAACAGGAGAAGTACGACAAGCCCGTACGCACTCCATTCACGGCGCGCGTCCAAAACGAGCAACACCAGGGCAAGCAGGTGTCCGCAGACGACAAGCAATGGGCGGAGGTACGCCAGAAACCGTGCGACCATCGGCAGACCCTACGTGATGTGACCGACTTCGACGAGGGCTCCAGTCCGGCCCGACCGGCGAGCGGTGACGTGAGGAGGGGGCAGGGCATGGTTGAAGGCACCCGCGACGAGCTGCTCGAACGCTTGGCTGAGGCAGTTGGCGCCGTCACGGTCGCCCACCCGACGCGGGTTGCCATCGACGGGCCGCCGGCCGCAGGCAAGACCACCCTCGCCGACGAGTTGGCCGTCGTCCTGCGTGAACAGGGCCGCGACGTCATCCGCGCCACGATCGACGATTTCCTCTTCCCCCGCGCTCAGCGCTATCCGCGCGGCGAGTACTCGGCTGAGGGCTGCTACCACGACGCCCACGACTACGACGCGCTGAAGCGGGTCCTACTCGACCCGCTGGGGCCGGGCGGAGATCGACGCTTCCGACCCGCGGTCTACGACCGCACCACGGATGCCGTGCTGTCCCCGCCGGTCACGACCGCCCCGGCCGACGCCGTGCTCGTCCTCGACGGCGTCTTCCTCCTGCGCCCGGAACTGATTGACCGGTGGGACCTGCGCATCTTCGTATCGACGGCACTGGAGAGGACTGTGGATCGTGCCGTGATCCGAGAGCGCCGGGTGTCAGCTCGGGCCGACATCGAACGACGCTGGCGGGAGCGTTACATCCCCTCGCAGCAGCTCTACTTCGCCACGGCCCGCCCGACCCGGCACGCCGACATCGTCGTGCACAACGACGAGCCCCAGCGGCCGGCCTGGGCGACTGCGCGGCGAGGAGACTCCGAAGTCCTGGCGGCCGGTGAGTGACCGCGCTTACGGGTGGTCCACATACTCGCCAAACGGTTCGATGGACCCATCCCAACCGTTCCAACCCTGTTGGGTGATCTGCCCGTTCCCGTAGGTGTACGACCAGCGGGAGCCGTCCTCGCCCTCGATCTCGACGGTTCCCGAGCGAACGAACGGCGCAATCGCGACGTAGAAGGCCGTCGTGTGGTTCGACCACTTGGGGTCGCCCTCGTCGTCGTACCCGAACTCGATCCAGTCTCCGTCGCGGACGATTGTCGCCCTGGCCGGATCCGCCAGGTCGACGAGGGTGCCATCCGACGGAAACTCATCCGACCTGTACCAACCACCGCGTTCAGCCAGGGCGGCGTGGACAGCGGCGACCGCAGCTGCGTCCTCCGACTTCGGGAGGTGCAGACGGCCTGAGGGCATCACCGAATATCCCACGGCGCGCACCCTACAACGATCGATGCCACCACGCGGGGCAGGAGTGCGCTCTACACCTGTGGGTCACCCTGAGTTCGGCCAGGTACGCGCGGAACGACGACGGCGATGTGCGGGCCAGGCGAGCCAGCTCGGTGATGCTGTCCCTGGGGACCACTGTCAGTGAGGCGATAGCGGACAACGCATCCTCCGTCGGTTCAGGAGAGCACGCGGTAGGTGACGTGCAGGACCGTGCTCGCCGCCCGCGCCGTCACCTGTTCGAGGTTCAGCGGCGGGACGCCCTCGAACAGCCGCACACCGGCGCCGAGGGTGAGCGGCACGATGTGCAGCCGCAGCTCGTCGACCAGGCCGGCGGCGAGGTACTGGTTGATGGTGGTCGAACCGCCGTGGATCAAGATGTCGCCGCCACTGGCCGCCGCGCGCGCCTGCGCGAGCGCCGCCTCGATCCCGTCGGTGACGAAGTGGAAGGTGGTGTCGCCAGCCATCGGCTGCGGCTCCCGTGTGTGATGGGTGAGCACGAACACCGGCTTGTGGAACGGTGGGTCGTCACCCCACCAGCCGTTCCACTGCCGATCCCATGCGCCGCGCACGGGGCCGAACATGTTGCGCCCCATGATGACGGCTGAGGCGGATGTGATCTGGTCGACCTCGGGCCGGTTCTCCTCGCCGAAGTCGAACATCCAAGCGTGCAGCCCACGACCCCAGCCGTCACCGCCGTCGTCGCCGAACGGGCGTTCCTCGGTCTGGTTGAGCCCGGCCGAGTACCCGTCGGCGGAGATGGTCTGGTCGGCGATCACCTTGCCGTTACGTGTGGTCACGGCGCTCTCCATTGGCGACTCGTGGGCGAGAGGCCAGCCTACGGCCACCCCTTGTCCAGATCGTGGATCGAGGCACCATCGCGACGCGCCGCAGCCGACGGCTCATCGGCGCACCTCCCTGCCGTAGTGCGCTAGACGGTAGCTCCCGGAATCCGTTCCTGGTGCCCCGTGGATCGTGTCCATTACGCGACGAATAGATCGAGTTTGCTGGGCTGGGGACGTTAGTTTGATTCGGTGATTTCGATGGTTGGTACGGGCGTGCGGGTCAGGCTGCTCGGGCCGGTGGAGGTGGTCGTCGCCGGCAGTCCACAGGCGGTGAACGGCGTGCGGCGCAAGGCGGTACTGGCCACGTTGGCGCTGCACGCCGGCCGTGTCGTCAGCATCGACCGGCTCATCGACGTGGTCTGGGGCGACCAGCTGCCGGCCACCGCGGCGAACACGTTGCAACGCCACGTCTCCTACCTACGCGGGGTGCTCGGCGAGCCCGGGTCGATCGTCGCGCGCCAGCCCGGATATCTGCTCGACACCGGACCGGATTCAACGGATGTCCAGGCCGCCGAACGCCTCATCGAGCTGGCCCGGCGCTCGACGGACAGCAACGAGCAGGTGAGGCACCTGACGGCCGCGGTGGCACTGTGGCGGGGCCCACCGCTGGCCGACGTGGCCGGGTCGGCCTGGCTTGAGGAGCAGGCGGAACACCTGGCGCGCCTACGGTTGGAGGCGGAACGATCGCTCGCCGAGGCCAGGCTGTCCGTCGGTGAGCACGCCGGTCTCGTCCCCGGGTTGGAACGGCTCGTCCGACAGCACCCCTTCGACGAGCACCTGCACGCGCAGCTGATGCTCGCCCTGTACCGCGACGGCCGGCAGGGTGAGGCGGTCGCCACGTACCGGCGGCTGCGCGACAACCTGCGGGAGAACCTCGGCCTCGACCCGGGTCCGCGGCTACGCGACCTGGAGTGCGCCATCCTGCGCCAGGACACGGCGATCGCCGCACCGGCCGCGGCGGCGCCAACGCGGGTCGCGGCGCAACTGCCTCCCCCCGTACCCACGTTCACCGGACGCGCCGCGGAGCTTGCCGCCCTCGACGCGCTGGTCGACCGCGGCGGCGCCGTCGTGGTGTCCGGGACCGCCGGCGTCGGCAAGACCGCGCTCGCCGTGCACTGGGCGCACCGCGCGGCCGAGCGCTTCCCCGACGGGCAGCTCTACGTCAACCTGCGCGGCTTCGACCCGGCGGCCACACCGACCGAGCCGGCACGAGCGCTGCACGGCTTCCTGGAGGCGCTCGGCGTTCCGGTGGCCCGGATGCCCCGCGACCCGGACGCGATGGCGAGCTTGTACCGCACGACGGTGGCGGGCAAGCGACTGCTGGTGGTGCTGGACAACGCGCGCGACGCGGAACAGGTCCGGCCGCTGCTGCCCGGCTCACCGGACTGCCTCGCGATCGTCACCAGCCGCGACCAGCTCATTCCGCTGGTCGTCACGGAAAGCGCCCAACCGGTGCCTCTTGACCTGCTGAGCCCCGGCGAAGCCCGCGACATGCTTGTCCGCCGGCTCGGGGAGCGCCAGGTCGCCGCCGAACCCGCCGCAGCCGACACCATCGCCGACCGGTGCGCGCGGCTGCCCATCGCCCTGGCCATCGTGGCCGCCAGAGCCGCCACCAACCGGCACTTCTCGTTGGCCGCCGTCGCCGGCGAGTTGGGCGACCTGGACGCCTTCCGCGCAGGCGACGAGGCTACCGACGTACGGGCGGTCTTCTCCTGGTCGTGTCGGACGCTCAGCCCACCTGCGGCGCGGCTGTTCCGGCTGCTGAGCCTGCATCCCGGCCCGGACGTCTCCGCGCCGGTCGTGGCCAGCCTGGCCGGTGTCGACGGTCAGGCGACCGGCCCTCTGCTCACCGAGCTGACCCGGGCGAATCTCTTCACCGAGCACACGTACGGGCGCTACGCGTTCCACGACCTGTTGCGCGCGTACGCCGCCAGCCTCGCCGACGAGACTGAGCCGCCGGCCGAGCATCGGGCCGCCGTGCACCGGCTGCTCGACCACTGCCTGCACACCGCCCACGCGGCCGACCTGGCACTGCACCCGCACTTCAGCACGATCAGCCTCCCGCCGCCCCGGGCGGGTGTGACGCCGGAGCGCCCCAGGAGCCGGTCGGCCGCCGCGGCGTGGTTCACCACCGAGGTCCCCGTCCTGCTCGCCGCGGTACCGCTCGCGGCGCGGTCCGGGTTCGAGGGACACGCCTGGCGGCTCGCCTGGGCCATGGCCGGCTTCCTGCACCGGCAGGGGCACTGGCAGGACTGGCTCGGCACACAACAGATCGCTCTGGCCGCCGCGTCCCGCATCGGGGATCAGGCGGGGCAGGGCCACGCACACCGCAGCCTCGGTCTCGCCTGCTCCCGGCTCCGACGGTACGACGAGGCCGACGACCACCTGCGGCGCGCACTCGACCTGTTCACCGACGTCGGCGACGACGCCGGACGGGCGCACACCTGCCTGAATCTTGGTCAACTGGCCGAGCGGCAGGGGCAGCACCAGCAGGCGCTGCGCCACTCCCGGCGGGCGTTGGCCCTGTTCCGGGGGACCGGAAACCGGGCCGGGCAGGGGTACACCCTCAACGCTGTCGGTTGGCAGGAAGCGCTGCTCGGCAACTACCACCACGCCCTCGAATCGTGCGGCGAGGCGCTGCGGATGTTGCAGGAGGTGGACGACGTCCAGGGGCAGGCCGACACCTGGGACAGCCTCGGCCACGCCCACCACCAGCTCGGGGACTACCGGCGCGCTGTCGCCTGCTACGAGCACGCCCTCGAACTCTTCACGCAGGTCAACGACCGGTACGCCGAAGCCGGCACGTACGTCAATCTCGGCGGCAGCCACCGGGCCCTCGGCGACCTCGGCGCCACCCGTGCCGCTTGGCGCCGAGCCCTGACGATCCTCGACGAGCTCGGTGATGCCGACGCCGACTCGATCCGCGCCGACCTCGAACAGCTCGACGCCACGCGCCTGCACTGACGTACGCCGCTTTCTGCGCCGTTTCCGGGCCGCTTCAGCGCGGCCCGGCACTCTTCGGACACCAGTCTTTTCCGCATCAGGAATGGAGCGTTCGATGAGTCGTTTGGCACACCGCCTCGCGGTGGTCGGGGTGGTCAGCGGGACGGTGCTGGCCATGTCCTCCGCCGCAGTGGCCCAGACCGACAAGCCGCCACAGAAGGGCGCCGACTGCGTGGTCGAGCACGTCGACGAGCGCGGCGAAGTCGTCCGTACCGACACCGCGCCCGAGGGCCGGGAGTACGGCCAGTTCCGCTGCGTCGGCGGGAAGTGGACGTTCGCCTGGGCGCCCTTCGGGGCGGACGACATGATCACGGCCGTCGAGATCCAGATCGACCCGGCGGGTGCCGTGTCGGTCCGGCGGTTCACCGGCCCCGCGCTCGGCAACGACCTCACCGTGGGCGAGATCGCCGGCATCGCCCAAGCCGTCAGCGGAAGCCGGCAGGTGCTCGTCGACCGCGCCATCGTGGCGGTCGACGACGGCAAGGAGCGGACCCCGGAGCAGATCGAGGCGCTGCTGGCCGGCAAGGACGACACCGGCGTACGGGTGCTGGACATCATCGAGAAGCCCAACGCCGCCATGTCGACGAAGGACGTCATCGACGAGGCCGGCGGGACACCCGAGACGACTGTCGTCTATTTCAGCCTCTGGGGCGCGATCAAGTCGGTGTTCGCCTGGATCGTGGACACGATCAGCGACGTCGGCGAGTGGATCGACGACCACTGCGACTGGGGATCCCCCAACAACACTGGGGACATCGTCACGTGTCGCTGGTAGCCCGTCCCACCCCGCCGACACCGATCACGGAAATGAGGACAGCATGACAACTCTGCGGGACATCACCAGGCGCGCCACCATCGTCACGACCGCCCTGATCGTCGGGCTGACCGCTTCGTACGCTCCGTCCCAGGCCGCCGAGGGGGAGGCCCGGACGACGATCACCGATCACCCCGGCGCCCCGGGCGCGATGCTTCAACAACTCGAGGACCTGACCGGTCGACCCGTCGGCGACCTGGACAAGGTGCTGGCCGTCGACACCGGCGGGCGCAACCTCACCGGCGACCAACTCGCGGCGCTCGCCGCCGGCAAGGAGGTCGACGGTGTCAAGGTCGTCGGCACGATCCCGGGCAGCCGGGAGGTGCTCGGCACGACAATGGCCGACCTCGCCGACGGGGCGTACGACGGCACTGGCGACGGCGGGACGGCGACGTCCCTGCTCTTCGCCTCGTCCACCTCCGGCGGCCGGGAGTGGTGCCTGACCATGTGCGTCGCGTCCGGCAAGTCCGTCTGGGAATGCCTGCTGTCGCGCCGGACCGGCGAGCTGATCCTCACCCTCGACCTCGACGGCGGCACCACGGTCGGCGCGACGAAGGCTGCCTTCGAGAAGGCAAATGGTGTCGCCGTCGACGGCCCGTCCAGCGTGCAGACGCTCATCGGCGATGGCGAGCCCTCGGCGGACGAGATCAGGACGCTCCTCGACGGCAAGGACATCACGTCGTTGCGCCGCGTGGCGACAGTGGACCGACCGGACCACGGGTGGGCGCTGGCCGACATCGCCGAGAAGTCAGGCGTTGTCTACGCGAAGACCAAGGGCCACCTCTTCACTCTCAACCTCCCGATCCTCGGCAAGATCCTCGTGTTCTGCGTCTCGCAGGACAACGGGAAGACCTGGAAGTGCTCGGCCCGTCAGTGGGGCGGTTTCTAACGGGTAGACCGCCGACGGTCCCGCTCCGCCTCGATCTCCCCGGTCGAGGCGGAGCGGGACCTGCTACTGGGCCGCAGGCTGACGAGTGTCTGGCAGGGACAGACGGTGACCCAGGGCGTCCCCGATACTCGGCAGGTGATCAGCAATGACTCTCGCGTCCCGTGGCTGCCTCGCGCGTCCCACCCAGCCGACAGCTCGACGCTGCCGCTCTACATGGTCATCTTCTTTGTCCTGGGACTCGTCGGCTTCGCGGCACACGGGTTGGCCGATGGCAGGGAAGGGCTCGTCCTCGCGAGCATCGTTTCGGGAGTGTTCTTCGCGTGCTTCCTGATCCTCTTCGCGATCTACTGGATCGGATACCTGCTCAAGGGGCACGCCATCTGGCAGGCCGAGCGCCAGGCCGAGTCCGATGGGCCGTCCACGGGTCAACAACGAGAGGACTGAGCCTGTCGGGTTGAGCCCGGCCTGCGGTCCGCCGCGACGTCGGTCTCTAGGATCGACAGCCTTGATGGCGAAGACGGTCTGCGGGAGCGCGTGGTGACGATCGAGGCAGAACGGCCAGCCGACCGGCTCGCCGACATCGCCGAGCGGGCCGAAGTCGTCCTCGTCGACTTCGACGGTCCGATCTGCCGTCTGTTCGGCAGCAGGGCCGCGCCGCGCATCGCCGCCGACCTGCGTCAACTGATCGTCGGCCGGGGCGTCGCCCTGCCCGATGAGCTGCGCGCCGGAGACGACCCGCTGGAGCTGTTCCGCGCGATCGCTGTGGTCGCGCCCGAGCTGGTCGGCGTCGTCGGTGCGGCCCTTGCGGCGGCGGAGGTCGAGGCAGCGGCGTCCGCGGAGACCACGATCGGAGCCTTCGACCTGGTCGCGGCGTGCCTGGCGACCGGGCGTCCCCTCGCCATCGTCAGCAACAACTCCGCCGCCGCCATCGGCGCCTATCTCGGGCGCCGCGACCGGGCCCGCTACTTCGCCGCCGTCATCGGGCGGGGGGAGCATCCCGATCTGCTGAAGCCCAACCCGGTGCCGGTGGAGCAGGCCCTGAAGGCGCTGAAGGTCGCACCCGATGCCGCTGTTCTGGTCGGTGACTCGGTCACCGACGTCGAGGCCGCCCGGGCAGCCGGTGTCGCCTGTATCGGGTACGCCAACAAACCCGGCAAGGCCGAACGCCTCACCGCCGCCGGTGCCGACGCGATCGTGACCGACATGACCGACCTGGCCGGCGTCCTCGCTCGTACGCGCAGGCCGGTCAGCCTGCTGCAGTGGGTCGATTCGGGCGGCGGGCCGCTCATCGTCGTGCCGACGACGGCGCTCGGCGACTGGAAGGGCGCGTCGGACGACGACGATGACTCCTGGGGTGACTACGACCGGGCCTGCGAAGTCGACGGTTACGTGGGGGTGCTCGATGTCGGTGCTGCCCAGGCGCTCGTTCTGGCCGACGAACCGGCCTCCACCACGTACCTCCCGGACCGGCGGATCTTCGTGCGGTGGCTCTACGCCGTCTCCGAGGCAGAGGTCGTCCGCCTCGTACCCCGGGCGGTCGAGATCGCCGACTGGGAGGACGCGGGCACGTGGACGACCAGCGGGCCAGCCGAGTTGTTCGACTCCGGCTATACCGGCGACGGGCTGGAGCACACCACCCACCTCACCGTGAACCTGGCCCGTGGCACGTACCTGATCCGCACCGCTTCCGTGCAACCCGACAAGAGGACGGCGCTGATGCTGGTGCACCTGGTCGAGCAGACGCAGTCAGCGTGACCGGCCGACGACGGGTCCTCGCCCCTGCTATGAGTCGGGCCGGGGCTCGCACAGGTGCAGGGCGTTCTCCTGCCAGGCGCTTCCGACGAGAGCGACCGGGTAGCGCACCTCTCTGAGCCGCTTGTCCTCGGTCTCGACGGAGAACCGCACCGACAACGGCTCCAGGTCGAACGCCGTCGCGCACTCCAATTGCAGATCGACGCGGATCTGGCCGGTGCCACCCGGGCGGACGTGCCGGGCCTCGCCCATGCCGCGTACCTGGACGCCCGGCCTCTCTGCCTGAACCGCGCGGATCGTGATCGGCGCGGGGCCGGTGTTGATCAGTGTCAGCTGCCCGTCCAGCACGACGGTTCCTCTGCTGTTCGAGCCTCCCGAATAGCCCGACTCGGGTAGGGCCACGAGGGAGACCGCAGTGGACCGCTCGCGCTGTGCACGAGAGTCTCGCAACTCACCGACACCGATGCCGCCGAGCACCACACCGATCACGAAGGCGGCGACGAGTTGAAGGAGCACCTTCCGCCTGTTGGCGACGTTCCCGTGGGCGATGTCGCTCCGTTCGGCCGGTTCATGACCGTGTTCGTCGAGATCGATCACCACATGCTCCGCCGCCATTGCGACAGCCTAGGGCTGGCGCGCGTCCGTTCAGGACGCGGCCGTGCGGACCTCCGACCGGGTCGGGACGACGCGGTGGCGGCGGACCGGGTACAGGACCGGGTGCGCGATGCTCCAGGCGGCGCCCGTGCAGACGAACTCCTTGTAGCGGGCCGCCAACTTTCCGGTGAGAAGGGCCGGCCTGGCCCGGTCGTCGGCGGTCACGTACTGGATGATGCCGTCGCGGCGGCCGAGGCTGATGCACTGGTTGAAGTAGCGCAGCGGGGTTTTGGGAAACTTCGCCCGACCGGTCAGGCGTGCGGCGATGGCGTCGGCGGCCTGCCAGGCCATCGGGATGCCCGAGGCGCAGGACATCCGCAGCGGCTTGCCGCCCGGTCCTTCGGCGATCGCCGCGTCGCCCACCGCGTACACCTCGGGGTGTGAGACCGACCGCATGCTGGCGTCGACGATGATCTGCCCGGTCTCCGCGACCGCCAGGGTCGTGGCGGCGGCGATGGGGTGCACGGCGAAGCCGGTCGTCCACACCGTCACCTGAGCCGGGATCTCCCGACCGTCGCGGGTGACCGCACCGGCCGCCCCGACCCGCGCGATGTCGGTGTGCTCGTGCACGGTGATGCCGAGCCGGTCGCAGACGCCACGCAGGTGCTGCTGCGCCTTGCCGTTGAGCCAGTCACCGAGACCGCCGCGGGCGGCGAGCGCGACATCGAGGTCCGGCCGGGTCTCGGCGATCTCGGTGACCGCTTCGAGGCCGGTGAGGCCGCCGCCGACGACGAGCACCGTCCCGCCGGCCGCGAGGTGGGCGAGGCGGTCGCGCAACCGCAGCGCCGAGGGCCTACCGGCGATGTCGTACGCGTGCTCGGCGACCCCGGGGACGCCGTGGTCGGCGGTAACGCTGCCGAGGGCGTAGACGAGCGTGTCGTAGGTGATCTCGTCGGTGCCGTTGTCGTCGGCGAGCGCGACGGTCCTGCGATCGGCGTCGACGGCGGTGACCCGGGCCAGCCGAGGCTTGACGCCGGTGCCGGCGTAGACCTCGCTCAGAGGGCGTGGTTTGAGGTCCTGCCCGGTGGCGAGTTGGTGCATGCGGACCCGCTCGACGAAGTCCGCGTCGGCGTTGATGACGGTGATCTCGGTGTCGTCCGGGTGCAGCCGCTTGGCGAGTCGCCCGGCGGCCATGGCTCCGGCGTACCCCGCTCCGAGGACGACGATGCGGTGCTTCATGGTGGCACTCCTGTCTCGGTGGTGGTCGCTTCCTGAACCGGACAGCGACGCGATTCCTGACAGGGGTCGGCTATGACCTGGGTCACCAGACGTGGAGAGTGGGCTCCTCATGCTCCGAGGCAGACCACTGCCGGGTGGCACGGGCGAGCTTGTCGGGGTTGACCTGGTTGTGGATGGCCGCGACGCCCTCGGGCGTCACCTCCACCGACATCACGCCGATGACCCGGTCGTCGATCACGACCACCACCGCCGGCGCGCCGTTGGCGGTGGAGACGTACACGGCCGGGCTGCCACCGACCAGGTCACGTTTGACGTCGGCGGGCTTGAACAGGCCACGCAGGAACTTCGCCACCGCCAGCGCGCCGACGATCGGCGCGGCCCGGGCCGGGATCTTGCCGCCGCCGTCGGCGGTGCTCGTCGCGTCGTCGGTCAGCAACTCCACCAGCCGCTGGATCTCACCGTTGTTGGCCGCCGTGAGGAACTCCGCGACGATCTTCCGGGCGGTGGCCCGGTCGACCTCCGCGCGGGCCCGTTCGGCGGTGACGTGCTGCTTGGCACGCCGGTAGGTCTGCTGGCAGTTCGACTCGGTGATGCCGAGGATCTCGGCGATCTCACCGTGCGAGTAGCCGAAGGCCTCCCGCAGCACGTACACCGCGCGTTCGTTGGGCGACAACCGCTCCAGCAGGGTGAGCACCGCCATCGAGACCGACTCGCGCTGCTCGGCGGTGTCGAGCGGGCCGAGCATCCGGTCCCCGGCGAGGACCGGCTCGGGCAGCCACGTGCCCACATAGGTCTCCCGCCTGGCCCGCGCCGACGTCAACTGGTTGAGGCACACGTTGGTGAGGACCTTCGTCAGCCACGCCTCGGGCGTCTCGACGTGCTCCCGGTCGGCGCCCTGCCAGCGCAGGAAAGTGTCCTGGACGGCGTCCTCCGCGTCGCTGGCCGAGCCCAGCAGGCGATAGGCGATCGCCTCCAGGCGGGCCCTGGAGTGCTCGAACACCTCGACCTCGTCCGAACTGAGCGGCATGACCAGACAGTATCCGGGCGGGCGGCGAACGGTTGTCGAGTGCGTGGTGGTCGTACCCTTGGCGCGGTGACGTCCGATTCGTTGCGCCGTGCCCTCACCGCACCCGCGGACCCGCCGCTACGGCCCCTGCCCGACCAGGTCGTCGCCCTGTTGGAGGTCCTGGACGCGCCGCCGCGCCTCGCCGCGCACCTGCGGGCCGTGCACGAGGTGGCCGCGCAGCTCACCGACGCGATGGCGCGCCGGTTCCCGCAACTCCCGTTCGACCGCGAGGCGGTGCTCTTCGGCGCCGCCACCCACGACATCGGCAAGGTCCGGCACCCGGAGGAGTTGTCCGGGCCCGGTTCCGCGCACGAGCCCGCCGGTTACGAGCTGCTGCTCCAGCACGGCGTCGCCGAGTCGTCGGCCCGGTTCGCGCGCGACCACGCGTCCTGGCACCAGGACGGCATCGACGTCGACGACCTGCTGGTCAGCGTCGCCGACAAGGTGTGGAAGGGAAAGCGGGGCACCGACCTGGAAGAGCTGCTCGTGGACCGGCTGGCCGACGCCACCGGCCGCGAGCGCTGGTCGGTCTTCCTCGACCTGGACGACATCCTCGATGAGATCGCCGCCGACGCGGACCGTCGACTCGCCTTCCAGGCGACCCATCCGGTACGCGGGTGAACCCGGTCAGCGGCTCGCCGGACCCGTCCCAGCCGTTCGGCGCGGCGAGAGCGCGCTCGGCGTCTCGTCGGGTGCCGTCGACCGGCGGCGGAACGTGGCCACCACCACGGCGGTCAGGCAGATCGCCGCGGCTGCCATGAGCGGCGGGCGGGCGCCGAGGTGGACGGCCGCGGAGCCGAGCGGGATCGCGACGACGAGCGGCCCGAACATCGCGGTGTTGGCCGTCGCGGAGACCCGGCCCAGCAGCGCCGACGGCGTGTGGGTCTGCACGGCGGTCACCGCCGCGACCAGGGCCCAGGGCAGCCCGACGCCGGCCACCACCGCCCCGACGACTGTGGCCGGCCACCACGGCAGGCAGCGCGCCAGGCAGCCGATCGCGAACAGCGCCGTTCCGGCGACACCGACGGCAACGGGACCTCGTGCCGCGATGAGCCGGCCCACGATCAGGCCACCGAGAATGGAACCGGCGCCCTGCGCGCTGGCCAGCACACCCAGGAATGTCGTCGGCAGGCGTAGCTCGGTCACGACGATCGCGTAGGTTCCCGCCGTCGTGAAGCCGGACATGGCGATCGACACCGCGGCGAGCGCGACCGCCAGACGGGTCGCTCGCTGTCCGAACAGGACCACCAATCCGGTACGCGGGCCGTCGCCGCGTTCGGTGGGCCGGTCGGTGGGCGCACGGTTCAGGCGAAGGAGCGCGTACAGGATGGCGACCAGGACCGGCATGGCCGCACTGAGGACGGCGACCGCGTGGCCGCCCCGCCACGCGTAGAGGCCGGCTCCGGCCAGGGGAGCGACGAGTTTCATGCCCTCCTGTGCGCTGGAGCGCCACCCGTTGACGTCGCCGAGTTCGGTCGGAGCGAGTGCCGACGGCAGCAGCGCCGTCTCGCCCGCGTCGATCAGCACGTAGCTGACGCCGTAGGCGCAGGAGACGGCGAAGATGAGCCAGGTCTGCGCCGGCCCGCGTACCGCGAGGAGCGCAAGCAGGGCGGCTGCAAGCATGAGGTTGACGGCGATGACCAGCGGCCGCCGGGGTGCCCGGTCGAGCAGACCGCCCAGCCACGGGCCGGCGAGCACCGGGGCGTAGACGCAGAGCCCGGCGAGGGCGGCGAGGCTGGTGGAGCCGCTGACGTCCAGGATCCAGATGCCGGCGACCAGGGACATGGCGCTGCTGCCGAAGCCGGACAGCAGGGAGATCGCCACGAACAGGCCCGCGTTGCGACGCATGAGCGCTCCGAGTTGAGTCGAGGTGACTCACATCCTCGGCCTTGAGTTGACTGCCGGCAATGCTGCTGAGACCTGTCAACGCTCCGTTGACAGGGCGGCATCGATCGTGGCTGCGGCGGTCCGCGCGGGCGCGGGCAGTCGCTCACCCGCTTCGGCGAGATCGGTGGCGAGGAGCAGGGCCAACGCGTACAGCGAGCCCGGGGCGGCGTCCAACGCGGCGTCCACGGTGCTCCGCACCAGCGCCGCTCGACGAAATCGGCTGTCCCACCGCCGATCGGCGCCGATCCAGCGGCCAAGGTCGGCGACCGCCGCCCGCAGCGCCGCGATCTGCGGGGGTAACCCGAGGTCGAGCTGCTGCCGCCGCGACCAGCGCGCCGCCACCAGCCGTTGTCGACGCTGCTCGGCGGCCTGCCGGCTGCCGAGGCCGAGCGCCGTCGCGATCTGGGCCCACGTTGCACCGTCGTGGCGCGCGCGGTCGATGATCTCCAGCTCCTGCTCGTCCAGCCGAGCGCGGGTAGCGCGGACCTCCGCCAACCGATCCAGCTCCGACGTCATCCGTCAACGTTACATTGACACTGTCCGGGTCTCGGCGGTGATCTTCCTGGGTGCGCGGACCATGAGCACGTCGACCGGATCCTCGGTGTCGAGGGTGAATCCGTGCCGCTCGTACAGCCTCCGGGCCGGGCTGCCCCGCAGCACGTTCAGCCGCACCGGCGTGCGGAGGCGGTCGCACCGGTCCAGCAGGTCGCGCAGCACGGCCGTGCCGATGCCACTGCCCTGTAGCCGCGGGGCCAGGTAGAAGTGCTCCAGCCAGTGGGCGTCCGCAGCGGGCCGCAGCGCCACGCAGCCGGCGAACGCGCCGTCCACCTCGACGACCCAGGTGTACGCCGGTGCGAAACCGTCCCGCAGGCGCTGCCGCACCCGCTGTTCGTCGTACCGCCCGAGCCGCTCCAGATCGGCCCGCAGCACCACCGCCCGCAACTCGGCCACCGCCTCGACGTCCGCCGCCGAGGCCGGCCGAAGCTCCCAGTCCGCCATGATCAATAAGCTATCGCGGCCCGGTGCCCTGGTGGTGCTGGCGCAGCCCGGCGACGAGGATTTCGACCATGCGACGCGCGTCGTAACGGGGTTCGCCGGCACCGATGCAGAGATTGCCGACACCGCGCAGCAACTCGAAGGCCGTCACGTCGGGGCGGATCTCGCCGGCCGCGGCAGCGGCGTCGAGCAGGTGGGCGCACGCCGGCACGAGGCGGTCCAGGAAGTAGGCGTGCAGGGTCTCGAAGGCCGCGTTGTCGGACTGAAGCGCCTCGGCGAGGCCGTGCTTGGTGACCAGGAAGTCGACGAAGAGGTCGATCCATTGGGCGAGGGCGGCGTGTGGTGTGCCGCTGTCGGCCAGCAGCGCCGGGCCTGCCTCGGCGCACGCCTCGACCTGGTGCCGGTAGACGGCGACGATGAGGTCGGCGCGGGTCGGGAAGTGGCGGTAGATGGTGCCCACACCGACGCCGGCCCGGGCGGCGATGTCGCGTACGGGCGCGTCCACGCCCGAGGTGACGAAGGCCGCGGCGGCGGCGTCCAGCAGTGTCGCCTCGTTGCGCCGGGCGTCGGCCCGCTTCCGCGGAGTCGACCTCCCCGATTCGCTGTCGATGTCGGCCACCGAGCCGTTACCTCCGTCACTTGGCAAACGGAACACTGTTCCGGATTGTTCTTAGCGGAACGTGGTTCCACTTGCTCAGGATGCCAGAGCCTGTGGGCCAGTGTCACCTCACCCTTCCGTGGAGGAACAGCCATGCAGTACCGCACCCTGGGGCGCACCGGCGTCCAGGTCAGCACCCTCGTGCTCGGCGCAATGAACTTCGGCAAACTGGGGCACACCACTCAGGGCGAGGCGACGGCGATCGTCGACGCCGCGCTGGAGGCCGGGATCAACCTGATCGACACCGCCGACATGTACAGCCAGGGCGAGTCGGAGCAACTGGTCGGCAAGGCCATCGCCGGCCGTCGCGACGACATCGTGCTGGCCACGAAGGCCGGCATGCCGATGGGCGACGAGCGCAATCAGCGGGGCAGCTCGCGCCGCTGGCTGGTCACCGAGTTGGACAACAGCCTGCGCCGCCTCGGCGTCGACCACGTCGACCTCTACCAGATCCACCGGTGGGACCCGACCACCAGCGACGAGGAGACCCTGTCGGCGCTGACCGACCTGCAACGGGCGGGAAAGATCCGTTACTTCGGCTCCTCGACCTTCCCCGCGTACCGCATCGTGCAGGCCGAGTGGGCCGCGCGGGAGCACCACCTGGGCCGTTACGTCACGGAGCAGCCCAGCTACTCGATCCTGCAACGGGGGATCGAGGCCCACGTCCTGCCGGTAACCGAGCAGTACGGGCTCGGCGTGCTCGCCTGGAGCCCGCTCGCCTCGGGCTGGCTCTCCGGCGCGATCCGCGCCGGCCGGGAGATCACCACCAGCCGCTCGGCGCTCCTGCCCGCCCGCTTCGACCTCAGCGTTCCGGCCAACCAGGCCCGGCTCCACGCCGTCGAGCAGCTGGCCACCGTCGCCGACGAGGCGGGGCTCACCCTGATCCAGCTCGCACTCGGGTTCGTCACCGCGCACCCGGCCGTGACCAGCGCGATCATCGGCCCCCGCACCATCGACCACCTGCACGCCCAACTCGCCGCCGCGGACACCGTGCTCCCGGCCGACGTGCTCGACGCGATCGACGCGATCGTCGCACCCGGGGTCGACCTCGCCGCAGCCGAGAAGTTCGACACCCCGCCCGCCCTGCTCGACCCGGCGCGGCGGCGTCGCTGAGCCAACGGGTGCGGTGATCGCCGCCGCTGGTCACCTAGGATGTGACTCATGAGCGCTGAGGCTGTCGGCATGCACATGCCCGCCGTTGTGACGCTCGACGACGTGGCGGCGATGAACGCCGCCGACCCGAACGGTCACCGCTACGAGACCAGCCCCGAGGGGGTCCTGTCGGTCATGCCGCCCCCCGATTCGGAACATGCCATGATCGCCAGTCGCCTCTTCGCCTGGTTGATCGTGGCGGGTTGGCCCGCCGAGCAGGTGCTTCAGGCAGTCGGTGTGCGCATCTCCGGACCGGACGGCGACGGTGGCCGCATCCCCGACGTGAGTGTCTGGCGTAAGCCGCCGTCCCGCAGCGTCTGGGCCGCCGTCGCCGACGTCGTACTCGTCGTGGAAATCGTCTCGCCGGGCTCGGAGGCGATGGACTCCGTGACCAAGGTCCGCGAGTACGCGTCGGCGGGGATCCCGCAGTACTGGGTGGTCGATCGGGACGGCGCCCAGACGGTCACCCTGCACCGGCTGGGCGGGGACGGCAGCTACGAGACGCGGGCGCGGATGCCGCTGGCCTGGCTGCTCCAGACCGCCCCCGCCGACCATCTCGACTGAAGGCCAGCACCGACGGCCCTGGCCTGTCGTATCGTGCCGGGATGGTGCGGCCGGTGTGGGCGAACGGTGACGCGTACGAGGCCGGGTGACATCCCGGCGGACCTTACTTGCCAGGGCCTGAGCGTTCCGGGTCCTCTGCGAAGACCTGGGCCGCGACCTGGTAGCCGTCGAACGCGCGTGCTACGCCAGCGTAGGCCGCGACCTGAAGAAAGACTTCGGCGATCTCTTCCTTGGTGGCGCCGGCGTTGAGCGCGATGCGCAGCTGACCACGAAGGGGCTCCAGGACGCCGAGCGTCGCCGCGATGGTGACGGACACCAGTGCCCGCGTCCGTGTATCTAGGTGCTCGGTGCGCGGCCAGACGTCGCCGAAGGCGTGCATCGTCGCGATCCGTTTGAAGTCTGCGCCGTTGGCTGGCTCACCAGGGGTGGTGCCAAGAAAGCGCTCCAAGCGGAAGCCCAGCAGGCGCTCAGCCGTGTCCAGCGCGGCGGCGTACCCCGGGTCTGTGGCCGCAGATGCCGGATGATTCGTCGTCACGATGCTCACTCTTCCATATACAAGGACGAAACAACGATATCCGGCATTTCAAAGGTGACTGAAGGGCCGTACGCGGCACGCCGCCCGAGTAACCGTCGCGCCGAGCCTTGCCGGAGGTTGTCACAATTCGGACAAGACGGTAAAGCCCCTGGTAGAGCACCCTTGGGACAGGTGGAGGTAGACGGGTGGCGGGCCACATCCCGATCCTCCGGCCCGATGGGGACAGCATCGTCCGCACCGGTGCCGCCCTCACCCAGCCCGGCCTCGAAGCCGTGGCGGTCACGGCACAGCTGCCGTGCCGATCACGCGTACGACAGGCCGTGGCTGTCACCGACACCCCTGCGGGCGCCCGCAGCGGTGCATCCGCCCATCGGGACACGGACGTCAGCACCACCGGCAGTCAGGCAGCGCCGTCCGCCGGTCGTGCCTGCCGTTCCCGTGCCCCGCCGGCCTTTCGCACTGTGGACCCCGCCGGGTCCGACGTCGCTGAACCGCGCGCCGAGGCCCGGCGACCGAGCCAGAGAGGGCCCGACATGGCCGCTCCCACTGCAACCGCAGCCCTGAACGCATCCGTCTTCGCGCCGGGTGACCAGATGCTGCTGACCGTCACCTACTCGGACGCCGACACCAAACCGCTGACCGTCACCATCGTGGTCACCGACGCGCAGGGCAACAGCAGCGCGCCGGTCAAGGTCACGGCGGTCATCGACCCGCTCACAGTGACCGTCACCGACAACTCCGGACGTACCTGGACCCGGGTTTCCGACAACGGCTCCGTGGCCGTGTATCGGTCGGTGGCGTGATGCCCCGGGTCACCGTCCAGGTCCGCGACGCCGCCGGCAACACCGCGACGGCCGCCGCCGACTACAGCCTGAGCCAACCCGTGCTCGGCGGCTACTACCTCTCCGGGGGCGCCGACCCGACCGCCGACATGACCGGCGGCAACTTCCGGTCGCTCACCCAGTACCGAAGCTTCGCCGACGGCTACATCTTCCCCGGCTACAACCGGCCCTGGCTGGTCAACCTGGGCAAGGCCGGTGTGCAGATGAACATGGTCCTGGAGTTGAAGAGTTACGGCGCCCCGAACTACGGGCCGCAGAGCTTCACGGTGGACGGCGTCAGCTACACGGTGCCGGCCCCGTCGATGACCATCCAGCAGCGACCCGGCACCACCTGGCCGAGGGCGTACGGGTACGGCCAGGTGATCAAGGGGCAGTGCGACGGGTTGTTCGCCCGCGCCCTGTCGCAGTACCGGGCGCTCGGTTTCGGGGTGAACATCCAGCTTGCCTCGGAGTTGGACACCGATCACGAGTTCGGCACCACCGAGGACGGGAAGGCGTACACCTGGGCCGAGTCGGACGCTCGCGCGGTGCAGGCGATGAACTACATCCTGACGTGGTTCAAGGCGCGGACGCTGCCCACCGGGACGACCTTCTCGGTGGGGTTGGGTGGCTTCGACCGGGAATGCTTCCAGCGCACCCACCCGGAGTCGCTGATGTCGCGCCTCGACTACCTCCAGTGGAACGTGTACGGCACCAACGCCAGCCACACCGCGCTGGCCCGGTTTCGTCGCACCAAGGACTGGGCGGTGGCGGATCTCGGGCCGGTGGCGCTGTCCCGACCCGTGATCATCGCGGAGTGGGGCGTCAGGGTCGCCGAGATCCCGAACCAAGCCGCCTGGATCGCCACCGTCCCGCCGGCGATCGCCCAGCTCAACGCCGAGCACGGGCCACGGATCGTGCGCACCAACTACTTCAACTCCGGGTGGGGCACCCTGGTGCCGAAGGCGGCCGGGTTAACCGCGCTGCGCGAGGCGTACGCCAAGCGGCCGTACGTCTGACCGGGTTCCGGCGGCTCCGGGCTCCGGGGCCGCCGGAACTGCACCGGTCAGCCCTCACCGAGCCGTTCGGCGTACGCGTCGCGCAGCTCGGGCCAGCCGAAGTCCTTGGCCTCCGCGCCGCGGATCGGGCCGACCGGGTCGCCGTCGAGCAATCGGTCGGCCACGTCGAGGCAGAGGTGCCAGCCGGCCGCGACCATCGGCAGCATGCCCCGGTCGGCGACGGTGTGCCGCAGGGTGAGCCGGGTGCCGCTGCCCAGCGGGCTCAGCTCCCAGCGCAGCAGGTCGTCGCCCCAGGTGTACTCCAGCAGGTGCGGCGGCTCGGCCCGGCGTACCGTCGCCGGGTCCTCCTGGGTGGTCTCGCCGTCGACGAGGGTGAGCACGGCGGCGCCGGCGTTGCCGAGATCGCGGTCGGCGAGGAACGGCGCCCACTGCGCGAGCTGGGCCGGGTCGGTCAGTGCCGCCCAGACGGTGGCTGGCGGATGCCGCAGGTCGCGGACGAAGACGAGGGTCGCGCGAGCGTCGTTTCGCTCGGCGTGCACGTCGGCGGGTGGGCTCGGGCGGAACGCGTCGCGGTCCATTCACTGCTCCTGACTGTCGAGGTGCCGTTCCAGGGCGTCCAGGTGTCGGGCCCAGAGCCTCCGGTACGGGTCGAGCCAGCCGTCGACGACCCGCAGCGGGCCGGGGTCGAGGCGGTAGATCCGCTGTCGGGCGGCCGTCCGGCAGGTGACGAAGCCGGCGTCGCGAAGCACCCGCAGGTGTTTGGAGACGGCTGGCTGGCTGACCCCGAGCCCATCGACCAGCTCGCCGACGCTGCGTTCGGCGTCGCGGAGCTGATCGAGGATCCGGCGCCGGGTGGGCTCGGCGAGGACGGTGAAGGCGTCGGTGGGCACCTTTCCAATATGCCTCCTCCGCCATATGACTGTCAAAGCATATGACGACGGTCCCCGTCCCGACGCGCCACCGCCGATCAGCTCCCTATGCTCGGATCATGGAACTTCGGATCTTCACCGAGCCCCAGCAGGGTGCCACCTACGACCAGTTGCTCGCCGTCGCCCGCTGCGCAGAGGACGCCGGCTACGGCGCGTTCTTCCGGTCCGACCACTACCTGATGATGGGTGACGTGAGCGGCGAGCCCGGCCCCACCGACGCGTGGACCACGCTCGCCGGCCTGGCCCGGGAGACCAGCCGCATCCGGCTCGGCACGCTGATGACCGCCGCCACCTTCCGGCTGCCCGGCCCGCTGGCGATCACCGTGGCGCAGGTCGACCAGATGAGCGGCGGCCGGGTGGAGCTGGGCATCGGCACCGGCTGGTTCGCCGAGGAGCACAGCGCGTACGGCATCCCGTTCCCGCCGCTGGCCGAGCGGTTCGACCGGCTGGAGGAGCAGCTCGCTGTGATCACCGGGCTCTGGTCCACGCCGGCGGGGGAGCGGTTCGACCACGACGGCCGGTACTACCCGGTCCGGGACTCTCCCGCCCTGCCCAAGCCCGTGCAGCAGCCGCGTCCTCCGATCCTGCTCGGCGGGACGGGCCCGAAGCGCACCCCTCGGCTGGCCGCCCGCTACGCCGACGAGTTCAACCTGCCGTTCGCCTCGGTGCCGGACACCGCGGCGCAGTTCGACCGGGTCCGCGCGGCCTGCGTCGAGATCGGCCGGGACCCGGCCGGGATGGTCTGGTCCAACGCCCTGGTGCTCTGCTGCGGGCGCGACGACGCCGAGGTGGCCCGCCGGGCCGCCGCCATCGGCCGCGAACCCGACGAGCTGCGGGCCAACGGCCTGGCCGGGACACCCGCCGAGGTGCTGGACACCATCGGCCGGTACGCGGAGATCGGCAGCGAGCGGCTCTACCTCCAGGTGCTGGACCTCAGCGACCTGGAGCACCTGGAGCTGGTCGCCAGCGAGGTGATGGCGAAGCTCTGAGTCGGCCGGTGGCCGTGGGACGTTGCCGCCGGTCAGGCCCGGTGGGCGCCCGTCCCGACCGTCTTCGGGTCGCCCAGCACGGTGTCCAGCCGCCCATCGCGGTCACTGTCCACGTAGGTGATGTCCGGGATCCCGTCACCGTCCACGTCGATCTGCACGACGTCGGCGACGCCGTCACCGTCGAGGTCGGTGACCACCTCCACCGAGCCGTCCAGGTGACGCGTCACGATCGACTGTGCGCCAGGGGCGCGCGGTGGCGGGCCGGGTGCCGGCACCGGCGTCGGAGCGGGCGCGGGTGCCGGTGTGGGCCGAGGACCGGGAGTGGGCGACGGGTGGCTGGCAAACCCGCCGGCCGGCGGCGCGCTGGCCTGCTCGACCTCGGTGCCGGTGGGGTCCAGCTCCTCCTCGGAGGGGAAGACGTCACCTCGTGCGGCCGGATCGCGGTAGCTGCTCATGGGCGTAGGGTTCCCCGACGACGACGAGAACAACCGTGCCCGATCGACCGGTGCCCTTGGTGCCCGGTCTGGCGGAAGATGTCGGGACCGACGCCACGGTCATGAAACGGGGGTCCGAGCGTGGAACTGCGCCGGAATCGGGGGGCCCGTGCGCTCGCCCTGGTCTGCGTACTCGGTGGAGTGCTCCTGTTGGTCTATCCCAGCGACGGCGCCCTGCTACGGACGATCATCGCGGTGGGGGCGATCGCGCTCGGCGCGCTGGCGCTGGTCAGCGCGATGCGGCCGTTCCGGTTCAGGATCCACTCGGAAGGGCTCAGCATCCGGCGTCCCGGGCTGCGCCGGGAGATTCGGTGGGACGAGGTCGACGCGCTGGTCCTCGACGAGCCGCCCCGACGCGACGGCTACGCGAAACCGCCGCGACTGCTGATGGTGCCGGTGCAAGGTGTGCCCCGTGAGCTGGTGACCGCCCGCCATCCGCTCGACGGCCGAGCCGCAGTCGAGTTGCTCGTCCTCGACCAGGTCCGTGAGCAGCCCGAGCAGGTGTCGGCCGCGTTGACCCGCTATGCCGGCGACCGGTTCGTCGACCTGCTCGCGGTGCGCCGCGCCGCCTTCGAGGCACCGGAGCTTACGGTCGGTCTGCGTGGCTACCAGATGGACCGGGTCGACCGGTTGATCCGACGTGGCCAGGACGCGCTGATGTCAGGGGACACGTCAGCCCGGCAGGCGGCCCGGGGGGAGATCGAACGCGCCACCAGGGCCGGGCTGCCGATCGCCCAGCGTGGCTACAACACGTTCCAGACGGATACCGTCCTGGGTGCCCTCGTCGCCGCGTTGGCCGACCACCAGAGCACCGATCGGGAGACCGCCACATGACCGCGCAGGGATCGCACGCCGCGTCGACCACTGACGTTCCGCGCCGCAACTGGGCCGGCAACGTGCGGTACGCCGCGAAGGCGTTCCACCGCCCCACCTCCGTCGACGAACTACGCCGGCTCGTCGCCGGCAGCAGCCGGATCCGCGCGGTGGGCAGCGGGCACTCCTTCAACCGTATCGGCGACACCGACGGTGACCTGGTCAGCCTCGCCGGGCTGCCCCCGGTCGTCGAGGTGGACCACGAGCGCGGGCAGGTCACCGTGAGCGGCGCGATGCGCTACGGCGACGTCGCCCGACAGCTGCACACCCAGGGGTACGCGCTGGCGAACCTCGCCTCGCTGCCGCACATCTCGGTGGCCGGCGCGGTGGCCACCGCCACCCACGGCTCCGGCCAGACCCACGGCAACCTGGCCAGCACGGTCGCCGGCCTGGAGTTGGTCACCGCCGACGGCGATCTGCTCCGGGTCGACCGCGACACCGACACGTTCGCCGGCATGGTGGTCGGGCTCGGCGCGCTGGGCCTGGTCACCCGCGTCACAGTCGACGTCGTGCCGACCTTCGCGCTGCGCCAGTACGTACGCCTCGACCTGGACCGGACGGCGTTGGACGAGGCGCTCGGCTCGGCGTACAGCGTGAGTGTCTTCACCGACTTCCGTGAGCCCCGGCTGCGCGAGGTGTGGCGCAAGCAGTTGGCGGACCAGCCGCCACCCCCGGCGGACTGGCTGGGCACCACCGCGGCCGACCAGCCCCGGCACCCGGTGCTCGGCATGCCGGCGGAGAACTGCACCCCGCAGCTCGGCGAGCCGGGCCCGTGGCACGAGCGGCTGCCGCACTTCAAGCTCGGCTTCACACCGAGCAGCGGTGACGAACTGCAGTCCGAGTACCACGTCGCGCGGACGGCGGCGGCGGACGCGCTCGCCGCGCTGGACGACCTGGCGGATCTGATCGCCCCGGTGCTGCTGGTGTCCGAGCTGCGGACGGTGGCGGCCGACGAGCTGTGGCTCAGCCCGAACTACCGGCGGGACAGCTTCGTGCTGCACTTCACCTGGATCGAGGACACCGCAGCGGTGCTTCCCGTGGTGGCCGCCGTGGAGGAGCGGCTGGCGCCCTTCGCGGCCCGCCCGCACTGGGGCAAGGTCTTCGTCACCGACCCGGCCGAGCTGTCCGCCCGCTACCCGCGCTACGCCGACTTCGCCGCGCTCCTGGCCGACCTGGACCCGAAGGGCACGTTCCGCACCGACGCCCTGGACCGCTACTTCCCCCGCTGACCCCGCGCCCCTTCCGTTGATCATGAGGTTGGCGGTGCCGAGGCCGGCGTGTCGCGCCGCCAACTCCATGATCAACGGGAGGGGGTGGAGGTGGGGGTGCGGAGGGTGCTGCGTTGGACGGCGCGGCTGATGTCGCTGGGGGAGACGATCCCGGTCAGGTGGCCGTCTTCGGTCACCACCAGCGCGCGGCCGTCGGCGCACTCGGAGAGCCGGGGGAGCAGGTCGTTGAGCTGCTCACCGGGCTGGGCCAGCACCAGTTCGTCGGCCCGGCAGGCCACCTCGGCCAGCGTGGTCGACGCCCGCCGCTCCGGCGGCACGCCCCGCACCCGGTCGACGGTGACCAGGCCGATCGGTCGGCCGTCCTCGGTCAGCGGCAGCGCCGAATGCCGGTACGCGAACAGGTAGTGGTCGACGAAGTCCGCGACCGTCATCTGCGCCGAGGCGGTCTGCGGCTGCGGGGTCATCACATCGCCCACCCGAATCCCGCGCAGCGCGGTGCCGGTGCGGGCCTGCCGCTCCTCCATCCCGGCCGCGCCGATCAGGAACCAGCCGATCAGGGCCAGCCAGAGCCCGCCGAAACCGACCCCGGACAGGAACTGCCACAACCCCAGGCCGATCAGCAGCACACCCAGCACCCAGCCGGCCCGGGCGGCGACCACTGACGCTCGGGTCCGGTCCCCGGTGGCCTTCCAGACCGCGGCGCGCAGCAACCGGCCACCGTCCAGGGGCGCGGCCGGCAGCACGTTGAAGATGGCCAGCAGCACGTTGATGCCCGCCAGCCAGGCCACCGCCCCGAACAGCAGCCCGCCCTGCCCGGCCAGCGCGAGCACCGCCGCGATGGCACCGAAGAACGCCCCGATCAGCAGGCTGACCAGCGGGCCGACACCCGCGATCCGCAACTCCGCGCCCGGGTCACGCGGCTCGCCCCGCAACTCGGCGACACCGCCGAACAGCCACAGCGTGATGCCGTCGACAGTCAGCCCGTTGCGCTTGGCCACCACCGCGTGCGACACCTCGTGGGCGAGCAGGCCGACGAAGAACACCACCGCCGCAGCCAGGCCGGCGAGCAGGTACGCCACTGGTGAGCGGTCCGGGTACGAACGGGGAAACTGGTTCGCGGCCAAACCCCACGCGATCAACGCGAAGATGACCAGCACGCTCCAGTTGACGCCGACCGGCACTCCCGCGACCCGGCCAAGCCGGAAACTGGCCCTCATCGCACAGAGGTACCCCGCCAGGACGCCGACATGCCGCACCGCCAGCGTGGTCTTGCGTGATCAGGCGATGAGAAACAGCTGTCAGAGGCATTCCAGAGCTGTTTCTCATCACCTGATCACGGCAACCGGGGTCAGCGGCGGGGGGCCTCGCTGGCGATTGTCGCCTCCCGGGGCAGGGCCGCCGCACGCAGCGCCCAGTCCAGCGCGTAGTCGGCGATCGGCTCCCAGCCGTCCTGCCCGACGGTGAAGTGTGATCGGCCGGCGAACTGCTCGTACGCGGTGAGGGCCCGGGACTTCTGGTAAAGCCCGGCGTTGGCGCGGACCACCGACGCCGGCACCACGTGGTCGACCTCGCCGGCCATCAGCAGCAGCGGGGCCCGGTCGTTACGCCCGAAATCGACCCGGGCCGGCGAACGAGGGTCGAGGTTGGCGAACGCGCCCTCGAAGAAGACCCGCCCGGCGCCGGGGACGGCGTAGCGCTGCCAGGCCCGGTCGGAGTCCTCGCGGCTCATCGTGTTGCCGAACGTGTAGGCGAAGTCGTCCTCCGTGAACGGGACGGCCTTGTTGCGGTTGGCGGGGCTGCGCAGGATCGGGAAGCCCGAGCGCAGCTGACTCAGCGGCACCTTGAGCACCCCCTTGATCGCCGCGGGATGCACCCCCACCACTGCCGCGCCGAGCCCCCGGTCGGCGAGGACCTGGGCGAACAGGCCGCCGAACGAGTGCCCCATGATGATCGGCGGTCGGGGCAACGCCCGGATGATCTTGTCGTAGTGCGCGACGATCGTGGCCATGCTCTGCTCGGCGATGGGGCCGGGGTCGTCGCGCAACTGCTCCACGGACCGGTCCATGCCGGGCCAGGCTGGGGCGATGACGTGCATGCCGCGTTCGGTGTACCGCTGGGCCCACCCCTCCCAGCTGCGCGGCGTCATCCAGAGTCCGTGGATCAACACGATCGTGTCGACCTGACCCTGCGGCGTGGCACCCATCGCGTCCTCCCGGTGTCGCGGCTTCGGCCCGGCGGTTACCCGCTGCCGGGCGGGGAAACCATCCGGGGAACGGCCCCCTGACAAATGTCACGGTCGGAGCGTGACGACCGCTCCGGGCATCGGGGTACGCCGCGCCGGAGCATCAGTGGCATGACCAGTACGCATCCGGCTGTCGAGTTGGACGGCCTCACCAAGAGCTTCGGCGCGGTCACCGCTGTCGACGGGTTGAGCCTTCGGGTGCAGCCCGGCGAGGTGGTGGCGTTCCTCGGCCCGAACGGCGCGGGCAAGACCACCACCATCGACATGCTGCTCGGGCTGTCCCGCCCGGACAGGGGCACCGTCCGCGTCCTGGGCGGCACCCCGGACGACGCGGTGGCCCGAGGTCGGGTCGCCGCCGTACTCCAGACCGGCGGGCTGCTCAAGGACCTCACCGTGGGCGAGACGGTACGGATGACCGCCCACTTCTACCGGCACACCCGCCCGGCGGCGGAGGTGCTGGAGCGGGCCGGTATCACCGACATCGCCGACCGGGTGGTGGGGCGCTGCTCGGGCGGTCAGCAGCAACGACTGCGCTTCGCGCTGGCCCTGCTGCCCGACCCGGACCTGATGGTGCTCGACGAGCCGACCACCGGCATGGACGTCGAGGGGCGGCGGGACTTCTGGCAGGCGCTGCGCCGAGACGCCCGGCGCGGACGGACCGTCATCTTCGCCACCCACTACCTCGACGAGGCGGACGCGTACGCCGACCGGATCGTGCTGGTCCGGCAGGGGCGCATCGTCGCCGACGGCACCACCGCGGAGATCAAGAACCTGGCCGCCGGCCGTACCGTGCGGGCCACCCTGCCCGGCGCGGACCAGGCCGCGCTCGCCGCGCTGCCCGGCGTGGACGCCGTGGAGGTACGCGGCGACAGCGTGCTGGTGCGGACCGGCGACTCGGACGCCATCGCCCGGCACCTGCTGACCCGGACCGCCGCCCGGGACGTCGAAATCACCTCCCGCAACCTCGAGGACGCCTTCCTCGCCCTGACCACAGCGCAGACCGGAGCCTGAGATGACCACCTCCACCCCCACCCGCGCCGCTGTCACCGAACCGGACCGTCGGCTGCCCGCGCTGGGCGGGTTCGCTCCCGGCGCCCTGGGCATCGAGCTGCGCCGGGTGCTGCGCAACCGTCGCACCCTCGCCTTCACGCTGATCATGCCGGGCGTCTTCTTCCTCATCTTCGGCCTGCCCCAGGGCGGGCAGTCACTGGACAACGGTCGGCCGGTGACGGCGTACATCATGATCAGCCTGGCCGTCTACGCGGCAATGGTGGCCACGACCAGCGTCGGTGGCGCGGTGGCCACCGAGCGGGCCCTGGGCTGGAGCCGGCAACTGCGGCTCACCCCGCTGCGCCCGGCGGCGTACGTGGCGACCAAGCTGATCACCGCGATGAGCCTCGGCCTGCTCGCGGTGGTCGTCGAGTTTGTAGTGGGCACGGCGGCAGGCGTCCGCGTCCCGGCGTACGTCTGGCTGCTGTCCGGGCTCGCCGCCTGGCTCGGCTCGCTGGTCTTCGCCGCGTTCGGTCTGTTCATCGGCTACCTGGCGCCGGCCGAGAACGTCATGCAGATCATCGGCCCCGTCCTCGCGGTGCTGGCCATGTTCGGCGGGCTGTTCGTCCCGGTCGAGGTGCTGCCGGACGTGCTCCAGCAGGTCGCGAAGTTCACCCCGGTGTACGGCATGGGCGTGCTGGCTCGCGCTCCCCTCACCGGCGACGGGGTGAGCATGGCGGCGGTGGTCAACCTCGTCGTCTGGGCACTGGTCTTCGGCGTCGGCGCGGCCCGGCTGTTCCGCCGGGACACCGCGCGGGTCTGACCGGCCGGACCGTTAGCGTGAACCCGATGGACCTCTCCACCGGGCAGCCCTGGCCGGTGAACCGCCACTGGCGGTTCACCGGTTGGCTGCTGGCCGCGGTCTGGCTGTTCTTCCTCAACGTGCCGCTCGCCACCGCGCTGCGCCAACCGGAGCCGTGGCGACAGATCCTCGGTGTGGCCGCCCTGGTCGTCTTCGGCATCGGCTACGTGCTGCTGTTCCAGTGGGCCCGCAGGCGGCGCCAGTCCATGCTGCCGATCCCGGTGGGCCGGGCGCGGGTCGCGTTGGCGCTGCTGTTCGCGGTGGGCCTGGCCAGTCTCCCGGGCACCGGCGGGGACTGGCTGGCCACCGTGGTCTACGTGGCCGCGGCGGCGGTGTTCCTGCTGCCGCGGTGGGAGGCGTTGGCCACCGTGCTGCTCTGCACGGTGACCCCGGTGCTGGCGTCCTGGCTGGTGCCGGGGTGGGAGGCGGAGAAGGGCATCGTCTTCGCCGTGCTGCTCGCCTCGTTCGCCATGTTCGGGTTCTCCCAGTTGGCTCAGCGCAACAGCGAACTCCGGGCCGCCCAGCAGGAGATCGGCCGGCTCGCGGTCGCCGAGGAGCGGGCCCGCGCTGCCCGCGACCTGCACGACATCCTCGGGCACTCGCTGACCGTGGTGGCGATCAAGGCCGAGTTGGCCGGGCGTCTGATCGAGGTCGACCGGGAGCGGGCCGCCACCGAGATCTCCGAGGTGGAGGCGCTGGCCCGGGCCGCGCTGGCCGACGTACGGCAGACGGTCGGGGCGTACCGCGAGGTGAGCCTGGCCGCCGAGTTGGCGGGCGCCCGCTCCGCGCTGGCCGCGGCGGGCATCGCGGCGGACGTGTCGGCCGAGGTGCCGGAGCTGCCGGAGGAGTGGGACCGGTTGTTCGGCTGGGCGGTACGGGAAGGGGTGACCAACGTGGTCCGGCACAGCGGGGCGCGGTGCTGCGTGATCCGGGTGTACCCGGACCGGGTCGACATCAGTGACGACGGTCGTGGCCCGTCCACACCCGACCCGAGCGGGCACGGGCTGGTCGGCCTGCGGGAGCGGGCGCGGCGGCTGGACGCGGTGGTGACCGTCGGCCGGCGGCCGGCGGGCGACGGCTTTCTGCTGCGGGTGCACGCGCCGGGGGAGTCCCGGTGAGCGGCGGTTCCACGCCGATCCGGCTGCTGCTCGCCGACGACCAGGCGCTGGTCCGGGGCGCGCTGGCCGCCCTGCTCTCGCTGGAGGAGGACCTGACAGTGGTCGCCGAGGTCGGCCGGGGCGACGAGGTGGTGCCCGAGGCCCGACGCAGCGCTCCCGACGTCGCCCTGCTGGACGTGGAGATGCCCGGCCTGGACGGGATCGCCGCCACCGCGGCGTTGCGGGCCGCGCTGCCGACCTGCCGGGTACTGGTGGTGACGACCTTCGGTCGACCCGGCTACCTGCGCCGGGCGATGGAGGCCGGTGCGAGCGGTTTCGTGGTCAAGGACACCCCGGCCCGGCAGCTCGCCGACGCGGTCCGCAGGGTGCACGCCGGCCTACGGGTGGTCGACCCGACGCTGGCCGCGGAGACGCTGGCCGCCGGGGTCAGCCCGCTGACCGAGCGGGAGACCGAGGTGCTGCGGACCGCCCGGGGCGGTGGGAGCGCCGCCGACCTGGCCAGGGCGTTGCACCTCTCCGAGGGGACGGTACGCAACCACCTGTCCGCGGCGATCGGCAAGACCGGTGCCCGCAACCGGGCCGACGCGATCCGGGTCGCCGAGCAGAACGGCTGGCTGCTCGGCGAGTGACAGTAGGTGCCGGTGCTCAGGCGGTCGGCGGTGGGGCGGCCAGTTGGTCGACCACGACGACGCTGCTGCCGGGACGGACCTCGGCGAGCAGTTCCCGCTGACCGCTGCGGGTCAGCCGGATACAGCCGTTCGTGGTGTTCTCGCCCAGCTCGTCGTCGTTGTACCAGGTGTGCACCCCGATGTGCGCGCCGCGCAGCCCGGACGGCACCGACTCCGGGTCGTCGGGCACCGAACCGAGGGCGTAGATGTCCACCCCGCCGTAGACCTCCTCCGGCGGTGGGGTGCGGCCCAGGATGAAGGTCCGCCCCAGTGGGGTCTCCTGGCCCGACTGGCCGAGGCTGACCTTCCAGGAGCGCACCGCCTTGCCGGCCCGGTACCAGGTGAGCCGGTGGACCTTGCGTTCCACCACGATCTGGTCGCGCAGCGGCACCGTCTCGAGCCCGCCGGGCGGCAGCCAGGCGAGCCGTCGGTTGGCCGAGGGCAGCAGGACCGCCGTCCAGCCGGCACGCCGCTTGGCGATCGGCATGGTCAGCTCGACACCGCTGATTGTCGGTTCGAGGAAGGCGCGCGGCCGACCGCCGGGCGCGTCGTACGCGGCGATCCGTCTGGTCGGGTGCACGCCGTCGGCCAGCGGCGTGACGTCCATGGTGTTCGGATCGGTGGGGAACCCTCCGGGTGCGGGGTCGTAGTCGACCACCGGCAACCCGTCCGGGGCGGGCGCGGCCGGCGGTATCGACTCCTCCGGGCTCTGCTCCACACTGCTCGGAGTGGGGTCGGCTGCCACCACGTTGCGGTCGTCGGGGGCCGTCGAGCTCGGCGTGAGGGCCTGGCCGACCAGCAGCGCGGTCACCAGCAGCGCGGGTACGCCGATCGCGGCGGCCACCCAGAGGCCGCGACGACGGTACGGAGTCTTTCGGTCAAACGGCACGAAACCACTCTATGGTGGCTGATGCCTCGGGGCCCCCGGTTCGGCGAGACCCGCCGTCCGGAGGCCCCGGGCGAATCAGATTCGCGCGCCGATGTGGATGGCCACGGCGTCGTGCGCCGGCACGTTCGCCGCGAACCAGCCGCTACCGTCCACCGTGATCACCGGTCCGCTGCACGTGCCGCCCGCGTAGGTGCCGTGGATGACGTCGCAGTATCGACCGGCGGGCAGCCCCGTGTAGTAGGAGCGGCCGTTCACCGCGGAGTCCTCGTCGTTGACGGTGAGGAAGCCCTTGCCGCTGCGGCTGAACGCGATGTGGTTGTTGCCGTTGTCGTACCAGTTGGCCACGCCGGCGCCCTCGGTGGCGTTGCGGAAGCCGACCATGTTGGCGATCACCGGCCAGCGGTGTTCGCACTCCCAACCGGAGTAGCAGGTGGCGTTGAGCGTCTTGTTGGCGCCGTCCGACGGCGGGCCGGCGTCCCGGTTGCTGAAGGTGTAGCTGGACATGACCGTCGGGGAGCCGTACGGCCAGGCCAGCATGAAGGCGTTCGCCAGCGCGTAGATGCCCCGGTCGCGGTAGGTCAGCACCCCACCGGAGTCGCGCTGGGTGTCGTGGTTGTCCACGAACACCGAGCCCTTTCCGGTGGGCAGGTGCCCCCAGCCCTCGCCGAAGTTGCGCAGGTACGCCAACCGCTCGGAGCGGAACACCCGGGCCAGGTCCTTGCCGTAGCGGAACTCGTGCACGTCACCGTTGCCGGTGTACTCGGTCGGCTGGACCGGCTCGCCGGCGCCGTAAATGACCTCCTGCACGATGTACGCGGAGCGGGACAGCTTGCCCCTGATGGCGGCGATGTCGGCGGCCGGCATGTGCTTGCTGGCGTCCATCCGGAAGCCGTCGACGCCGAGCGAGAGCAGGTCGTTGAGGTACGAGGCGATCTTCGTGCGGACGTAGTCCGACTCGGTCTTCAGGTCCGAGAGGTTGACCAGTTCACAGTTCTGCACCTCGTACCTGTCGTTGTAGTTGGCGATGTCGTCGCCGCCGTTGCGCCCGCAGTGGTGGAAGTCCTGGGTCTGGTAGATGCCCGGGTAGTCGTAGTGCGAGTAGGACGAGCCGGCCCAGCCGGTGCCGCCGTTGTCCTGACCGGACATGTGGTTGATCACCGCGTCGACGATCACCTTGACCCCGGCCGCGTGGCAGGTGTTCACCATCGACTGGAACTGGGCCCGGGTGCCCTTGCGGGATTCGATCCGATAGCTGACCGGCTGGTACGCCAGCCACCACTGGTTGCCCCGCACGTGCTCCTGCGGGGGCGAGACCTGCACGTAGCCGTAACCCTTCGGGCCGAGGGTGCTCTGGCACTCGCTGGCCACCGAGGGCCAGTTCCACTCGAAGAGCTGGACGATGACCTTCTTGCCGCCGGACGGGGCGGCGACGGCCGGGGGTGCCGGCACGGCGGTGGGGACGAGCAGGCTGGCGATCAGGCCGAGGCTGGCCGGGGCGGCGGCGTACCAGTTGACGTGGCCGGGGGAGCTGACCGCCGCGCCGATCGCCGCGTAGCCGAAGGCGGTCGGCGCGGACGCGATCACGCTGCCGGTCAGGAACGGCAGCACCCGGGCGCCGGTGGTGCCGTAGCCGTAGCTGACCAGGCCGAAGCCGGCGATCGGCAGCAGCCGGACGGTGACCACACCGAGCACGCTCTGCCGGGCGAACCAGCCGTCGAGGCGGGCCAGGCGACCGCGGACCCGTTCGGCCACGAACTCCCGACCGAGCAACCGGCCGACCGTGAAACCGATCGCCGCCGCCACCAGCGCGGCGCTCAGGGCGTACGCGGCGCCCTCCAGCGGGCCGAAGATCGCACCTGCGGCGAGCGTGATGAAGGTCCGGGGCACCAGCGCGACCAGCAGCAGCGCGCCACCGAGGATCGCCGCCACCGGGGCGAGGTCGCCCAGCCGGTCGGCGACCAGCGGCAACTGCGCCGGATCCGGCCGCGGCACCAGCAGCAGCAGTAACCCGCACCCGCCGATCAGCAGGACGAGCAGGGCGAACCGGGCGGCCGACGGCTGCCGGAGCAGCCGCCGGACGGCACGGATCATGCCCGGGCGGCGGCCACCGCGGAGCGGCGCTCGTTGCGGAGCCGGTCCGACCAGGTGTCGTCCAACGGCGGGAGCTGGTGTGCCCCGGTGGCCCAGCGCAGCAGCAGGTCGGCCAGGGCCGGGTTGCGAGCCAGCGCCGGCCCGTGCGAGTAGGTGCCCAGCAACTTGCCGCGCCACGCGCCCTCGGTGGCACCGTCGTTGCCCACCCCGGCGGTGACCCGGGCCAGCGGGGAGACCTCCGGACCGAGGTGGGTGCGGCCGCCGTGGTTCTCGAAACCGGTCAGCGGGGGCAGGCCCAGCCGGGGGTCGATCTCACCGGCCAGCTCGCCCACGGCCCGGCTCTCGCCCCGGTCGGAACGCAGGTCGAGCAGCTCCAGCCCGCGGCACTGCACACCCTTGGCGAAGAACGAGGTGCCGAGCAGCTGGTAGCCGGCGCAGACGCCGAACACCACCGAGCCCTGCGCGACGGCGCGGTGCAGGCCGCCGTCGGCCAGCAGCCGCTGTGCGCCGAGCGCCTGCGGGCCGTCCTCGCCGCCACCGACCAGGTAGATGTCGGCGGTCGCGGGCAGCCGCTCGTCGGAGCGGACCTCCAGCACCTCGACCGGCATCCCACGCTGACGGGCCCGCCGGGCGAGGATCAGGGCGTTGCCCCGGTCTCCGTAGGTGGAGAGCAGGTCGGGGTAGATCCAGACGATGCGCAGACTCTCAGATGACACGGTCCAACTCCGCTCGGATGTCCTGGAACGCGGTGTAGTTCGCGATGACCTCCAGCCGCCCTGGCGGGACCGACCGGAGGGCGTCGTCGAACGTGCGGACGTGCTGGAACGGCACGTCGTTGACGTCCAGTCGAACCGCCAGGTCGTATGCCCGGTCGCCGGTGATCAACACCTGCCGGCCGCGGAGCGGGGCGAAGTCGACGTCGTACAGCCAGGAGGTGTCCAGACCGTCGGGGTCGCGCGCGTTGATGGAGAGCAGGGTCGGCGCCTCGTCGGCCATGTCGAACGCCTCCAGCCAACTGGCCGGGTTCTTGGCCAGCAGCAGCCGGATGTTGCGCCCGTCCTTGTCGACCTGGGCGTAGCGGCCGGCCACCGAGGTGACGATGCCGAGGCGGGACACCGCGTCGACCGGGCGGACGCCGAACTCGGCGGCCACCGCCAGCGCGGTCGCCGCGTTGCCGAGGTTGACCTTGCCGGGCAGTTGCAGGGAGACCTTGTGCCAGGCGCCGGTGGGGTCGAGCACGCCCTCGTCCTCGACGACCCAGTGCGGCTCCGGTCGGCGTAGCGGGCAGCCGGTGCACCACCACTGCTCGCCGGAGCGCTGGATGGTGGAGCCGCACTCCGGGCAGACCCAGGAGTCGTCGTGCCAGCGTTGGCCGGCACTGAACCACGTCACGTGCGGCGGGTTGATGCCCCGGGCGGGGTCGCCAGGTGGGGTGGCTGCCCACACGACCAGCGGGTCGTCGGCGTTGGCCACCACCCGTACGTCGGTGTGCCGGACCAGCGCCGCGCGCCAGAGCTGCGCCATCATGGCGACCTCCTTGGCGCGGTCGAGCTGGTCGCGGGAGAGGTTGAGCAGCGCGACCACGTGCGGCTCGGTCGCCTCCAGCACCTGCGCCAGGTAGTGCTCGTCGACCTCCAGCACCGCGTACGGGGTGCTGCCGGCCTTGGCCAGCGCCGAGGTGTGCCCGCTGGGCATGTTGGCGCCGAACGAGTTGGTGGCGACCCGGCCGAGCACGCCGACCGCGGCGGAGGTCAATCGGGTGGTGGTGGTCTTGCCGTTGGTGCCGGAGACGAGCGCGATCGCGCGCCCGGCCGACAGGTGGGCCAGCAGGTCCGGGTCGATCTTCAGGCCGATCCACCCGCCGATCACTGAACCGTCGCCACGGCCGGCCGCCCGGGAGAGCGCCGCGGCGGTCCGTGACACGGAGCTGGCCACCTTGGCCCGTAGGGGCATTTTCGCGTCCGTCACGCGAGCGAGGTTACCGGACCGCCGCCCCCACCAGATCGCCGCCGACGGTGAACCGTTCGGCCGTGGTGGCTGCGCTGGCGGCCGGGCCCGCCTCCCCCGGACGGAGTCGATCTATGTCGGAAAGCGGACCACGCCGAGGGGCGGGCGGAGCCCTCCACTCCGCTCCACCCCTTGTGACGTGCGGTTTTGCCGTCGGGTCAGGCGCGCCACGCGGGCGAATTTGGTTGCGGGTGGAGGGAAGTGGAGTAGAGTGGGGACCAATGGTGAGGCCGGGAGGGCTCACCGGCCCGGGGGGTCAGCGGCGCCGCGAACGCCGCTCAAGGGCGAGGGGGTTGGGCCGATGTTCCTCGGCACCCACACTCCGCGCCTGGACGAAAAGGGCCGGTTGATCCTTCCGGCCAAGTTCCGGGATGAGCTGGCGGGGGGTGTCGTGGTCACTAAAGGGCAGGAGCGCTGCCTCTACGTCTTCCCGACCCCTGAGTTCCAGCGGATCGCGGAGCAGTTGCGCGCACAGCCGATGACCCACAAGGCGGCCCGGGCCTACAGCCGGGTCTTCTTTGCCAGCGCGCACGACGAGGTTCCGGACAAGCAGGGTCGGGTGACCATCCCGGCTCACCTGCGGGCCTATGCCGCGTTGGACCGCGAGTTGGTGGTGATCGGCGCGAGCACACGGGTGGAGATCTGGGACAAGGTCGCCTGGGAGACCTACCTCGCCGAGAGCGAAGACGACTTCGCCGACATCGAGGAGGGGGTGCTGCCCGGCGGTCTGTAGGGCGGTAACGGCGCCCGACGTACTGCGAGATCTCCAGCCGCTTTCGAGTTCCTGGCATCACTTCCCCGGTGCCAGGCGCACGATCCAGTCATTGGGCGACGGTCCGGTGTCAGGCGGGAGCGGATGGGGATCTGGCGGTACGACGGCAGCGCCGTCCGACGACAGGCGCACGAGAAGAACGGACGTTTCAACCAGTGGGGGTCATCATGGGGGAGTTGCGCGGCACGCACGTGCCGGTGCTGCTCGAGCGGTGTCTCGAGCTGCTGGCCCCCGCGCTGGGTCGAGGCGGCCGGACGGTCCACGTCGACGCGACGCTCGGTCTGGCCGGGCATGCGGAGGCGGTGCTCGAGGCGCATCCGGAGACGGTCCTGATCGGGCTCGACCGGGACACCGAGGCGCTCGCTCACGCGCGGGTCCGGCTGGCCCGGTTCGCCGATCGGGTGCACCTGGAGCACGCCGTCTACGACGAGTTGCCGGACGTGCTGGACCGGCTGGGTTATCCGGCCATCGACGGCATCCTGTTCGACCTGGGTGTCTCGTCGTTGCAGTTGGACGCGCCCGACCGAGGGTTCGCGTACGCCCAGGACGCGCCGTTGGACATGCGGATGGACCAGACCCGGGGTGTGACCGCCGAAGAGGTGGTCAACACGTACGCGCATCCGGACCTGGCCCGGGTGCTGCGGGTCTACGGCGAGGAGAAGTTCGCCGGCCGGATCGCCTCGGCGATCATCCGGCAGCGGGAGCGGGCCCGGATCACCTCGTCCGCGCTGCTGGCGGAGCTGGTTCGGGACTCCATTCCGGCACCAGCCCGACGAACGGGTGGTCACCCGGCAAAGAGAACGTTTCAGGCTTTACGGATCGAGGTAAACAGAGAGCTGGCAGCGCTGGAGACAGCGTTGCCATCCGCACTCGACGCACTGACCGTGGGCGGTCGCATGGTGGTCCTGTCCTACCACTCGCTGGAGGACAGGCTCACCAAGGCGGCCCTCACGGACCGGGTCCGCAGTAAGGGCCCGATTGACCTCCCGGTCGAGCTTCCCGGGTCCGGTCCGACGTTCCGGCTGCTCAGCCGGGGCGCCGAACTGCCGGGGGAGGCGGAGGTCGCCGCGAACCCGCGGGCCGCCTCGGTGCGGCTGCGGGCCGCGGAGCGACTCGACCCGAACGCGACTGAGCTTGGGCGGACCGACCGCGAACGGTCTCGCCGACGGGTGAAGGGAATGCACCAACCGGGCACGGGGTCCGCCTGATCCGTGGGGGGTCAGGGGCACCGGGACGGCTAGAGGGACGGTGAGGGGGAGGGACATGAGCATTGACAAGCGCGACCGCCGGGACGTCACCGGCGGCGGGCAGCGCGCACCGCGGTCGGGGGGCCGGACCGCGGCGGAGCGGGCTCCGCGCCTCGGAAACGGTACGCCACGCATCGATCGAGTGAACCGGCAGGGGGAGACTCGCGCCCGGGGGGCGCGCGAGTTCCCGACTCAGGGCACCGCCGCGCTGCGGCCGGTCGAGAAGGCCGCCAGTGCCACCAGCGCCCGCCCGCCGCGGCTGCGGGTGGCGCCGCCGCCGCCGATCTCGGTGCCGCGTGCGCCGTTCGCGGCACTGATCGTGGTGCTGGTGGTCGGCGGGGTGCTGGGCATCCTGGCGGTCAACACCAAGATCAATGAGAACGCGTTCCGGCTGGAGCGGTTGCAGCAGCAGCAGGCTCAACTGGACCTGGAGAAGCAGCAACTGGACAAGCAGATCGCCGACTTCGAGGCGCCGGGCAACCTGACCGCCGAGGCGCGGCGGTTGGGCCTGGTCGACGCCGGCGAGCCGGGCTACATCCGGCTGCCGGACGGCAAGACCATCGGTGTGCCGCAGCCGGCGAACGGCCAGCCGTCGGTGACCAGCCAGGGCGCGGGAGGCTGACCGGTGCCACCAAGGTCTGACGAGCCGCGCCGGGACCCTACGGGGTCCCGGCGCGGTTCTGCACGTGATGCCGGGGCCGCCGACGGTGAGCCGCGCACCGGCGAGCCGGGTATCGGGGGCATCTCCGGTGCCCGGGCGTACACCCCGAGAGGTCGGACCGTCCGCGAGGAGCGCGGTACGCCGGCGCGCGGTCAGGGCGCCGAGCAGCGGCGTACGCCGCGCAGCACCCGGTCCGGTGACCCGTTCCGGCCGGCGTTGCAGGTGCTCGACGGCGGTCGGGCCGCCGCCCGGGCCGGCCGGCGCGACGCTCCGGCGGCCGGACGCGGTGGGGTGGTGCGCACCGTCGCGCCGCGTACCCCCCGTGGCCCGGGTGGGGACGAGCCGCCGCCGCGTCGCCGGACCACGCCACGCGCGCCGCGGCGCACCGACCGACCGGCGGCCCGGCGGCCGTCGCGCAAGCCACGACGCCCGCCGAAGCTGGCCGACTCGCGGCTGCGGCTGCGGCTGGGCACTGTGCTCGCCCTGACTCTCTTCGCCACCATCGGGATCCGGCTGATCTTCCTCCAGACGGTCGACGCTCCGGCGTACGCCGGGGGTGGCATCAGCGACCGCCTCCGCACGGTCGAGCTGCCGGCGCCGCGGGGCGCGATCTACGACAGCACCGGCGCGCCGCTGGCCCGCAGTGTCGAGGCCCGGTACGTGTACGCCGACCCGACCGAGGTGAAGGACTCGGCCGCCGTCGCCAAGGCGATCTCCCCGCTGCTCGGCATCCCGGTGTCGAAGCTCGTGGAGCTGATGAAGCCTCGCAAGCTGGAGGACGGTAAGGCGTCCCGATTCGTGTACCTGGCGCGGGGAGTGGATATCTCCACCGCCAAGCGGGTGCAGGCGCTTGAGCTCCTCGGCATCGGGGTGCACCGCGACGAGCGCCGTGAGGTGCCCGGCGGTGACCTGGCGGCCAACCTGATCGGCTTCACCAGCCAGGACATGGTCGGGTTGGAAGGGCTGGAGGCCCGCTACGACGACGTGCTCGCCGGTCAGGACGGCAAACGGGTGTACGAGGCCGGCCTCGGCGACCTCGCCGCGCCCATTCCGGGTGGCTACAGCCGGACCACGCTCGCCAAGCCGGGCAGTTCGCTCGCTCTCACCCTCAACCGCGACCTCCAGTTCCGGACGCAGCAGATCCTCAGCGCGGGCATGGCCCAGGCGCCGGGCGGCACCGGCGCCGCCGTGGTCATCGAGATTCCCACCGGCGCGGTGCTGGCCCAGGCCAGCAACCCCACCTACGACGCGGCGAAGCCGGTGCCCAGCGACCCGGTCGCCCGGGAGGACGCCGCGACCAGCTTCGTGGTCGACCCCGGCTCGGTGCACAAGGCGATCACCTACGGCGCGGCCCTGCAGGAGGGGGTGATCACGCCGGACACCACGTTGCCGATCGCCAACAACATCAAGATGGGCGACACCTGGTTCTCCGACACGCACCCGGCCGACGGCAGGCGGATGAGCGTGCCGGGGATGCTCGCCTACTCGTCGAACGTCGGCACCATCACCATCGCCGAGAAGCTCGGCCGGGACCGGTTGATCGACTACCAGAAGCGGTTCGGGCTGGGTAAGCCGACCGGCGAGGGGATGCCCGGCGAGGCCAGCGGGCGACTGCTGCCGGCCGACGAGTGGAGCGGGTCGTCGCGCGGGTCGGTGCCGATCGGGCACAGCGTCGACGCCACCCCGTTGCAGATGGCCGCCGCGTACGCCGCCATCGCCAACAACGGCACGTACGTGCAGCCGCACCTGGTCAAGGAGGTGATCGGGCCGGACGGCAAGCGCACCCCCGCGGCGGCCCCGGTGACCCGGTCGGTGCTCAGCCCGCAGAACGCGGCGGCCCTGCGCACCATGCTGGAGGCGGTCACCACCGTCGACCACGCCACCGGCCTGACCGCCGCGGTCCCCGGTTACCGGGTCGCCGGCAAGACCGGCACCGGGTGGCGGCTGGTGAACGGCAAGAAGCAGCCCGGTGAGGTGTCCTCGTTCATCGGCATGGCCCCCGCCGAGAACCCCCGCTACGTGATCGCCGTCTTCGTCTACGCGCCCAACGGCGGGGGCGCGGCGATCGCCAATCCAGCGTTCCGCGACATGATGCAGTTCACTCTGCGTCACTACCGGGTGCCGCCCTCGACCGGCGGATCCGCGCCCAAGTTCGTGGTCTATCCGCGCTGAGCAGCGATGGCGGGACATCATCGGTGAGTGCCGACGAACCACCGGGGCGGCTGTGCGGCCGGAACCGGACGACCGGGTAGGGTCTGACGCCGTGCCCGGCAATCCACGTCCACGTACCGTGACCGGAGTCCGGCTCGGTGATCTCGCCGTCCGGCTCGCCGTCGACCTTCCGGCGGACGCCGCCGCGGTGGTCGTCTCCGGGGTCACCCACGCCAGCCAGGAGGTTCGCCCCGGCGACCTGTACGCGGCGCTGCCCGGTGCCCGTCGGCACGGCGCGGAGTTCGCCGCCGGCGCCGTCGAGGCGGGTGCGGTGGCGCTGCTGACCGACAGGGCCGGCGCGGAGTTGGCGGCGGGAACCGGCCTGCCCACCCTGGTGGTGCCCGACCCGCGCGCCGTGCTCGGCGAGCTGGCCTCGGCCGTGTATGGCGACCCGACAGCCGATCTCACAGTGATCGGGGTGACCGGCACCGCGGGCAAGACCTCCACCGCGTACCTGATCGAGTCGGGGCTGCGGGCCGCCGGGCACACCACCGGGCTGGTCGGGACGGTGGAGACCCGGCTCGGCGATCTGGTGATCGACAGTGTCCGCACCACCCCCGAGGCGACCGACCTGCACGCCATGCTGGCCACCGCCCGCGAGCGTGGGGTCACCGCAGTGGTCATGGAGGTCTCCAGCCACGCGCTGGCCATGGGCCGGGTGGGCGGTGTGCGGTTCGCCGTCGGCGGTTACACCAACTTCGGCTCCGACCACCTGGACTTCCACGCCGACAGCGACGACTACTTCGCCGCGAAGGCCCAACTGTTCGACGGGCGCTGCGCGGTCGAGGTGCTCAACCACGACGACCCGGCGTTGAAGCCGCTGCTCAAGCCGAGCACTGTCACCTACTCGGCGGCCGGTGAGCAGGGCGCGACCTGGTGGGCCGACGGTGTGGGTGGCGAGGGGTACGCGCAGCGGTTCACCGCGCACGGCCCGAACGGCGTGGCCCTGTCCGCCGGTGTCGCGCTGCCCGGCCGGCACAACGTGGCCAACGCGCTGCTGGCCATCGCCGCACTGGTCGGTGCCGGGGTGGACCCGGTGACCGCGGCGACCGGTGTGGCCGCCTGCGGGGGCGTCCCGGGCCGGCTGGAGCTGGTCGACGTGGCCGCGCCGGTGCGCGGGGTGGTCGACTACGCCCACAAGTCGGACGCGATCGTGGCCGCGCTGGCCGCGCTGCGCGAGTTGAGCGCCGGCCGACTGATCTGTGTGATCGGCGCCGGTGGGGACCGGGACCGGGGCAAGCGGCCGGTGATGGGTGCCGCCGCGGCGGAGGGAGCCGACGTGGTGCTGGTGACCGACGACAACCCGCGCACCGAGGACCCGGGGGAGATCCGCGCCGAGGTGCTCGCCGGGGCGTACCGGGCCGGCACGGCCGCCCGGATCATCGAGGTGGCGGGCCGCCGCGCCGCGATCGACGAGGCGGTGCGGCTGGCCCAGCCGGGCGACGTGATCGCGCTGCTCGGCAAGGGCCACGAACGCGGCCAGGAGGTGGCGGGCCAGGTGCTTCCGTTCGACGACAGCATCGAGTTGGCCGAGGCGCTGCGCGCCCGCTTCGGGGACCTGGCGGGTCAGCCGTGATCACGCTGAGCCTGGCCGAGGTGGCCGCGGCGGTCGACGGGCGGCTGGTGGCCGCCGACCCGGCCGCCACCGTCACCGGATCGGTGGAGTTCGACTCGCGCAAGGTGGGGCCCGGTTCGCTCTTCGTGGCCTTCCCGGGGGAGAAGGTCGACGGGCACGACTACGCGGCGACGGCGATCCAGGCCGGCGCGGTGGCGGTGCTCGGCAGCCGAGAGGTGCCCGGGGTGCCGATGGTGCTGGTCGACGACGCCCTGACCGCGATGGGTCGACTGGCCCGCGCCGCGGTGGACCGGCTGCCCGGGCTGACCGTGATCGGCGTGACCGGCTCGTCCGGCAAGACCACCACGAAGGACCTGATCGGTCAGCTCACCTCCCGGCTCGGGGCCACTGTGGCGCCACCCGGCTCGTTCAACAACGAGCTGGGGCACCCGTACACCGCCCTGCGGGCTGACCCGGACACCCGCTACCTGGTGATGGAGAAGGGCGCGCGCGGGGTCGGGCACGTGCGGTACCTGTGCGAGCTGGTGCCGCCCCGGATCTCCGTGGTGCTCAACGTCGGCACCTCGCACATCGGCGAGTTCGGCTCGCAGGACGCCATCGCCCTGGCCAAGGGCGAGCTGGTGGAGGCGCTGCCGCCGGACGGGCTGGCCGTGCTGAACGCCGACGATCCCCGGGTGGACGCGATGGCGAGCCGCACCCAGGCCCGGGTGGTCCGCTACGGCGAGGCGCCCGACGCCGACGTGCGCGCCGAGGACGTCACGCTCGACGAGCGGGGTCACCCGTCGTACACCCTGGTCACCCCGGAGGGACGCGCGCCGGTGCGGCTCCGGCTGGCCGGCCGCCACCAGGTCGGGAACACGCTCGCTGCGGCGGCGGTCGTCCGGGAGCTGGGCATGCCGCTGGCCGAGCTGGCCACGGCCCTCGGAGAACTGGGGCTGGTCTCGACCCGACGGATGGACGTCTTCGACCGCCCCGACGGGGTGACCGTGATCGACGACTCGTACAACGCCAACCCGGCCTCGATGGCGGTAGCGGTGCGGGCGCTGGCGAGCATGGGCCAGGGGCGGCGTACCGTCGCGGTGCTTGGTTACATGGCCGAGCTGGGCCCGTTCGAGTACGACGGCCACGCCGAGGTCGGCCAACTCGCGGCCGAGCTGGGTGTCGACCGGCTGCTCGTGGTGGGTGAGCCGGCCGCGCCGATCCACGAAGGCGCGACAGCGGTAGCAAACTGGGGAGGAGAGTCGGTGCTGCTCACCGATCAGGCGGCGGCCGTCGAGGTGCTGCGGAGCGAGCTACGACCGGGTGATGTCGTCCTGGTCAAGGGCTCCCGGTACCGCACCTGGGAGGTGGCCGACGCCCTGCGCGCCGACGCCGGTGGGGAGTCGACCCGATGAGGGCGGTCATCGTCGCCATCGGGGTGGCCTTCCTCGTCTCGCTCTTCTGCACCCCGATCGCGATCAAGGTGTTCACCCGGCTCAAGGCCGGTCAGCCGATCCGGTCCGACGGCCCGGCCATGCACCAGGGCAAGAAGGGCACGCCCACGATGGGTGGCGTGGTCTTCATCCTCGCCACGGTGATCGCGTACGTGGCCGGGCACCTCGCCCTGACCACCCTGCCGGACCAGCAGATCGCCCAGGTGGAGCCGACCATCACCGCGCTGGTACTGCTGGGGCTGATGGTCTTCTCCGGCGCTGTGGGTTTCCTCGACGACTTCCTCAAGGTGCGCAAGCGCAACAGCGCCGGGCTGAACAAGCGCGGCAAGTTGCTCGGGCAGATCCTGGTCGGTGCGGTCTTCGGGGTGATCGCGCTGTGGTTCCCGAGCACGATGACCAACGGTTCGGGCCTGGCGACCAACACCGAGACGGTGGGCAGCACCACGCTGAGCTTCATCCGGGACATCGACTTCCTGGAGGTCAGCAAGGTCGGCGCGGTGATCATCTTCATCTTCGTGGTGATGGCCGCGACGAACGGCGTCAACCTCACCGACGGCCTGGACGGTCTGGCCACCGGCGCGTCGGTGATGGTGCTCGCCGCGTACGCGCTGATCGCGTTCTGGCAGTACCGGCACTGGTGCGCCGACCCGAACTACACCCAGCCGTACTGCTACGAGGTCCGCGACCCGTTGGAGATCGCGCTGATCGCCGGGGCGGCGGCCGGGGCCTGTGTGGGCTTCCTCTGGTGGAACACGTCCCCGGCGCGGATCTTCATGGGTGACACCGGGGCGTTGGGGCTGGGCGGTCTGATCGCCGGCATGGCGATGTCCACCCGCACCATCCTGCTGCTGCCGATCATCGGCGGGCTCTTCGTGATCATCACGATGTCCGTGGTGATCCAGATCATCTCCTTCAAGACCACCGGTAAACGGGTGTTCCGAATGTCTCCGCTCCAGCACCACTTCGAGCTGGCCGGCTGGAGCGAGGTCAACATCGTGGTCCGTTTCTGGATCATCGCCGGCATCGGCGTGGCCATCGCCCTGGGCCTGTTCTACAGCGAGTTCCTCGCCAACATGACCTGATCCGCGGGCCGACGCCCCGCGCCCCACCCCCTCATCCGTCGATCTTGCACTTTCGGATGGCGGAACGTCCTTTATGGGCGTTTTGCCGGCACGGAAAGTGCAAGATCGACGCGGGAGGGCGGCGTGGGGGCGGGTTCGACACGCACGGTGAGGCGTTGTGGGG
>NZ_QGSY01000038.1 GCF_003857035.1 Micromonospora arida | reverse complement strand
GTCGGGGGCCGGGGTGGGCGCGGGCTGGGTTTAGCGTGATCGACATGGCGGGGCGATACGGCGAGGACGTGTTGGCGGGCGACTGGCGACGGCGCAAGGTCACCCCCGAGGTGGACGCCGAACCGGATCTCGTGGTCGAGGATGCCGACTCCGGGTTTTGCGGAGCGGTCGTGGGCTTCGAGGCCGGCGCGGTGGTGTTGGAGGACCGGCACGGTAAACGGCGCAACTTCCCGCTGCTGCCGGCGGCGTTCCTGCTCGACGGCCGCCCGGTGACGCTGCGCCGCCCGACCCGGGCGGCGGTGCCGACGGCCCGTCGGCGGACCGCGTCCGGCTCGGTCGCAGTGGACAACGTGCGGGCCCAGGTGGCGAAGGCCAGCCGAATCTGGGTGGAGGGCATCCACGACGCCGCTCTGGTCGAGCGGATCTGGGGCGACGACCTACGGATCGAGGGCGTGGTGGTCGAGCCGTTGGACGGCATCGACGCCCTCGACGCCGAGGTACGCGACTTCGGCCCCGGCCCGACCCGCCGACTCGGCGTGCTCGTCGACCACCTGGTGCCGGGCAGCAAGGAGAGCCGGATCGTCGCCCGGGTGAACTCGCCGCACGTGCTGGTGACCGGGCACCCCTACGTGGACGTGTGGCAGGCGGTGAAGCCGGCCGCGTTGGGCATCGCGGCCTGGCCGGTGGTGCCGCCGGGGCGCCCGTGGAAGGAGGGGGTCTGCGCGGCCCTCGGCGTGGCTGAGCCGGCCGACATGTGGCGGCACATCCTGTCCCGGGTGAACAGCTTCGCCGACGTGGAGACCCCTCTGATCAACGCCATGGAACGCCTCATCGACTTCGTCACCGAAGCCCCCTGACCCGCCCGATCCTTCCCACGGGTCAGGGGACCTCGTCCGGGCTGCGGGTGAAGACGAACGTGGCGATGTCGACCGCCGCCGCCCGTCCGCTGTCGTCGCGCAGCACCGACAGGACCTCGCCGTTCTCCGGGCCGGAACGTCCCCGCCAGCGGTCCGTTCCCTCGGCGGTGAACCGGCTCACCCGCTCGCCGCGTACGTGGGCCACCAGGTCACCCGCGTCCCAGGTCAGGTCCAGCGAAGTGCCCATCCACCACCAGCGGCCGGTCAGCTCGGCCGACTCGGCATCCGGCGCGGCGGTGGCCGGCCGCCACGGCTGCGGGAACGCCGGCTCCGCGTCCAGCACGGTGGTCAGCAGCTGGCGGCCGAGCCCGGTGATCGGGAAGCCGTACGAGTTGGCGAAGGCGACCACGGCGGTGCGGGTGGGCCGGTGCACCACGAGGGCGGCCACGTACCCGGGCATCGAGCCGCCGTGCCCGACGTACACGCGCTCGCCGTCGCGGTAGAGCTCCAGCCCCAGGCCGTGCCCGCCGGTCCAGGAGTCGAGGTCGCTGATCACCACGGGGGCACACATCTCGGTCAGCGTCTCGGCGGCCAGCACCGACGGGTCGGGGTCGGCCAGGAACGCGGCCCAGCGGCCGAGGTCCTCGATCGTCGACCAGAGCTGCCCGGCGGGGGCCATGGCGCCGGTGTCGGTGCGGGGTTCCTCGCGCAGCGTGCCGTGCCAGGGGTGGACGACGTAGCCGCGGGCGTACGGCTCGGTGGCCGCGTAGGTGGTGCGACGCAGGCCCAGGGGCGTGAGGATCCGTTCGTCGAGCAGGTCGGCCCAGGGTGTCCCGGTGAGCCGTTCGAGCAACCCGCCGAGCAGCCCGTACGCCAGGTTTGAGTAGTGGTACGCGCGGTGCGGCGGGTAGGCGATCTTGTCGGCGCCGACGTCGGCGAGCAGGGTGGTCAGATCGACGCCCGCCGCCCGCTCCCACCAGTCGCCCTCGGGTTCGCGTTGCATGCCACTGGCGTGCCCGAGCAGTTGGCGCAGGGTGAGATCGCCCACACCGGTGCCCGGCAGGTGCTGCTCCAGTCGGTCGTCCAGGGCCAGTCGGCCGGCGTCGCGCAACTGCATGATCAGGGTGGCGGTCATCGTCTTGCTGATCGAGCCCACCCGGTACTGCAGGTCGACATCCGGGTGGGGGTCTTCGCCGGCGACGGCCACGTGCGCCAGCGTGCCGTCGCGGACCACGCCCAGCACCAGCGACGGGGTGTGGCCGTCGGCCTGTGCCTGGGCGACCCGGGTGTCGATCTGTCGGGCGGTCTCGGGGAGCAGTGTCAACGGGATCTCCTCGGGTCGGGCCGCCGATTCGTGGTGTTTCTGACGGGCCGGAAAGGGTCTCGCAGAGCCTACTGATCTTCGCGGGGAGGTCGCGCGTGCAATTGCGTGTCACGATTGGGTGGTGGACGCCGTGGTGTGGATCGTTTTGGGTGTGCTGCTGGCCGTCGCCGAGATTTTCACGACGACGCTATTTCTGATCATGTTCGGGGTCGGTGCGTTCGCCGCCGCCGGTGCGGCCGCCCTGGGCGCGCCGGTCGCCGTGCAGGCGCTGGTCTTCGCGGTGGTGTCGGCGTTGAGCCTGGTGGTGGTCCGACCGGTTATCCGGCGGCACAGCCGCTCCGCGTTGGAGAGTGGCGAGCAGCCGTTCGGCGTGGAGGCGATCGAGGGCTCCACGGCGCTGGTGCTGGAACGGGTGGACGCCGAGCAGGGCCTCGTCAAGATCGACGGTGAGCTGTGGAGCGCCCGGTCGTACGACACGACACAGGTCTACGACCCCGGTCAACGGGTTCGGGTGATAAAGGTCCGGGGCGCTACCGCCCTGGTGTGGCAGGACGATGTTTCTTCCGCCGGCGAGCTGCCGGAATCGAGAGGGTGAACGGAATGACCTTAATCGGGGTGGTGCTGATCGCGGTGGCGTTGATCGCCGTGATAACGCTGGCCAAGGCTGTGCGAATCGTGCCGCAGCAACGTCAGGACGTGGTGGAACGGCTCGGCAAGTACAAGCGCACCCTCAGCCCCGGCCTCAACCTGCTGGTGCCGTTCATCGACGCGGTTCGTACCAAGGTCGACATGCGGGAGCAGGTGGTCAGCTTCCCGCCGCAGCCGGTGATCACCTCGGACAACCTGGTGGTCTCGATCGACACGGTCCTCTACTTCAAGGTGGTCGACTCGGTCCGGGCGACCTACGAGATCTCCAGCTTTCTCCAGGCCATCGAGCAGCTGACCGTCACCACGTTGCGTAACGTGATCGGTTCGCTCGATCTGGAGCGGGCCCTGACCAGCCGGGACGAGATCAACCGGCACCTCTCGGGTGTGCTCGACGAGACCACCGGCCGCTGGGGCATCAAGGTGACCCGGGTCGAGATCAAGGCGATCGAGCCGCCGGCCAGCATCCGCGACTCGATGGAGAAGCAGATGCGCGCCGAGCGGGACCGCCGTGCGGCGATCCTGACCGCCGAGGGGCACAAGCAGTCGGTGATCCTCACCGCCGAGGGTGACAAGCAGTCGGCGGTGCTGCGGGCTGACGGTGACCGGCAGGCCCGGATCCTGCAGGCCGAGGGTCAGGCGAAGGCGATTCGGACGGTCTTCGACGCGATCCACCAGGCCAACCCGAGCCAGAAGGTGCTCGCCTACCAGTACCTGCAGGCTCTGCCGCAGATCGCCCAGGGCAGCGCGAACAAGGTCTGGATCGTCCCGGCCGAGCTGACCAAGGCCCTGGAGGGGATGGGTGGCGCGCTCGGTGGGCTGAGCCAGATGGTGGGGGATCTGCCCGCACCGGAGGCCGCGGACCAGGCGAGCCAGGTCGAGCGCGAGGCCGCGGAGGCGGCGCAGGCCGCGGCGGACGCCGCCCAGCAGATCCACGACGAGGTACGCGTCGCCGAGGCGCAGGCCACCGGCGGCAAGGGGTCGAAGGGGCTGCCCGCACCGGAGCCGGTGTCGCCGACCAGCCTCGTCGAGGACCCGGCCGACCAGCGCGAGCGCGGCTGATCCCGTACGCCGGCCGCCCGGTCGGCTAAATACGAGAAAGACTCATGGGGCGCTCCGACGCCTGCCACGATCGGTCCTAGGACGGGTGGTGACCAGGCAATCGGGGCGCCCCGGCGCGTCGGTGCACCGCTCGACGACGAGCGAGGTGACGCATGAAGGATCCGGTGAATCGGATGTGGTCCTCGGCCCCGGTGCCCGGCGCGCACGACCCGGTGGCCCCGCTGGGCTCCCGGCGCAGCGGTGGCGGGTTCGGCGTACTGCCCTTCGTCGGCGAGCCGACCCCGGGCGCCCCCGCCACGAACGCCAGTTGGGCCTGGTCGTTGCGTCGGTTCGCGCGGGCGGCGGTCTGGCTGCTGCCCGCGTACGCCATCCTCTACGGCGCGGTGGCGATGGCCAGCGACGGAGGGGTGGGCAACGACCCCTATCCGGCCGACGGCCGGGCGGTGTACCTGATTGGTTGGGTGGCCGCGGTGTGGCTCGGCCTGCTCGCGCTGCTGGCTCTCACCGGGCTGCTGGCCGCGACCCGCAGCCGCCGGGTGGCCGCCGCCGGCCTGCTGGTCAGCATCGCCGGCACCGTGCTGATGCTGCCGTTCGCCGGGTTCGAGGAGCAGACGCCGGTCTTCGGCGCCACCGCGCGGTCGCTGGTCCTTCTCGGCGCGACGTTCTACAGCGCGGGCTGGTTCCTCACCGGGTGGGCGGTGGCCCGCTCGGGCACCTTCAGCCTCGGTGACGGCGTCATGCTGATCATCGCCGCGCCGCTGCTCGGCCTCGGCGGTGCCCTGATCGGCTCGTTGCAGACCTTCGGCGCGATCTTCGTCCTGATCGCCGGGATCGGCATCGGCTACCGTTCCGGCCGCCTGATGCCCCGCGAAACCGCCAGAGACGCCGCCACCGCCAGCCTGAGTACCCCAAACCCCTAACC
>NZ_QGSY01000193.1 GCF_003857035.1 Micromonospora arida | reverse complement strand
CCCCGGCGCCCGCCCGTCGCGCCGATCTTGCAGTTTCTGTTGTCGAAGTGGGTTGATATGCACCATAGATCGGGACAGAAAGTGCAAGATCGCGGAGCTGGGTCGGGCACCACCACCCCGTGATCGCCGAGCCGGAGCTCAATCGGTGTCGAGCAGCCAGCGGACCACTTCGATCTTCTCGGGGAAGACTGTGTCGTCGGCGAGGCTCCAGGCCAGAGTGTGGCCGATCGTCCAACCTCGGACCCGTTCCCGGTCCAGCCCCAGTTCGGCGCTGAGCCGGTCCAGCCGGTGCCGGACGGCAGCTGGTGAGTGGCCCAACTCCGGGCCGCGCACCATCGGTACGACCGAGAACGCCCGTTCCCCGGTCAGCGGCTTCGGGTCGATCGCCAGCCACGGTCCTCGGTCGGCGGCGAGGGCGTCGGCGGCGAGGGCGTCGGCGGCGAGGATGTTGCCGGCGTGCAGGTCCTGGTTGACCAGCACCTGCTCGCCCTGGCTCGACGCCAGGCCGGTGAGCAGGTCGAGCGCCGCGTCCAGCAGCCGCCGCTCGTACGGCCGGCCGGCCCGTTCCCAGGCCCGGGGCATCCGGTCGATCCAACCTGCGGCCTCCTGTGCCAGCGGCGTGAACGGCGCGCCGGCCGGTCGCCAGAGCCGGGGGAGCAGTCCGATCACCACGTCCAGCGCTCGGTCCGGCGGAAGGTCGTGCAGGGGAGTGCCGGGCTGGCAGCGTTCGAGCAGCAGGGCACGCCGCCCGGGGTCGTGGGCGAGCAGGCGGATCGCCGCGTCACCGTCCCAGTGGGTCAGGGCGTCGGCCTCGTGTCGGCTCTCCTCGTCGGGGTACTGGAGCTTCAGCACTGCCGCTGTGCCGTCGGGCAGGTGGGCAGGGAGCGCCAGTGAGGCGTACGCCTGCCGGAAGGGCGGGCCGACCCGCAGCGACCACCGTTCGGCGCACTCCGTCAGCCACGTCGGGAGCGCGGCCAGCCAGGCGCGACCGGTGGGTGATGCGCGTACCCAGTCGAGTCCCTCGGGCAGATCCATCCGGCGCTCCTGAGTCGTGCGGCAATTCGTGCCGAATGCCAGCTGATTCAGCCGGGCCGCGGCGTTCACACACCGGTCCACAGTGGCTAGCGTGGACGGGTGCAGATAGGTGTGAACGTACCGAACTTCGCCCCGGGCACCGACCCCGACGTCCTGCGTCGGTGGGCGCAGACGGTGGAGGGCCTCGGCTTCGACCTGTTGATGGTCTCCGATCACATCGCGGTGACCTCGGACGTGGCCGAGCAGTATCCGGCGCCGTTCTACGAGCCGTTCACCACGCTGTCCTGGCTGGCCGGGGTGACCAGCCGGGTTCGGCTGGGCACCACGGTGCTCATCGTCCCGTACCGGCACCCGCTGCTCACCGCCCGGATGGCGGCGAACCTCAACCGGCTCAGCGGCGGCCGGTTGGTTCTCGGTGTCGGCGTCGGTTGGGCCCGGCAGGAGTTCGAGGCGCTCGGCGTGCCGTTCCGGCAGCGCGGCGCGCTGACCGACGAGTACCTGCACACCATGCGCGAGGCCTGGAAGGACACCGAGGACTACGACACGGCGCCGATCCCGATCTGGGTCGGTGGCAACAGCGAGGCCGGCATGCGGCGCGCGGTACTGCTCGGTGACGCCTGGCACCCGCTGCGGGTCACGCCGGCACGGCTGGCCGAGGCGGTCGGGCGGCTGACGGACATCGCTGACGAGCTGGGTCGCCCGGTGCCCGCGTTGGTGCCGCGGATCGCGCTCCAGGAGACCCGAGAACCGATCACCGACCCGGACCGGCTGGCCGGTGTCGGCACCATTGATCAGATCGTCGCCGACCTGGACCAGCTTCGTGGGTTCGGCGCGGAGACGGTGGTGCTGGACCCGTTCAACGGCGACCTGACCGAGATCCGCCAGCCCGAACGCGCCTGGCGGACCCTTGCGGCCGTGGCCGCACATCACGCAACCCAGGAGGACCGATGACCCCCGACGACGAGAAGTTTCTCCGCCACGCTGTGGAAATCGCCAGGCGGGCGGGGGCTTCCGGCGAACGGCCGTTCGGCTCGTTGCTGGTCGACGCGTCCGGCGTCGTCCTGATCGAGGACCACAACACAGTGGTCTCCGACGCGGACATCAGCGCCCATCCGGAGTTGAAGCTGGCCCGCTGGGCGGCTCGGGAACTCTCCCCCGAGCTGGCCGCCGGCACCACCATGTTCACCAGTTGCCAGCCCTGCGCGATGTGCGCGACGGCGATCGACCGGTCCGGCCTCGGGCGGGTGGTGTACGCGCTGTCCACCGAGCAGTTCGAGGAGGTCAAGCCGGCCACCCCACCGCTGCCCCCGGTCCGCTACGAGGGGCCGGCGCTGTTCGACGAGGCGCGCCGGCCGATCGACGACTACTACTGACCGAAGCTGCCCTGGGGCGGTGTGACGCAGCCGGAATTGACAGTCGGCCGGCTGCCGGAGCAGGGTTGAGCGGTGACAACGATGTCAACGGGCAAATGGGAGGAAAAGCCTCCCGCCCCGTGCCGACCCTGGCCAGTCGATTCGTGGCGTACCGTTGGCGATTTTGCGGCGCGGACCCGGTCCCTCCGCCGATCCTGGCCGTATGTCCCTTTCCTACCCGACGGTGACCAGCTGAAATGACCGACGTGCCCCGATCCGACGCCGCAACGACCCCTGCTCCTGCGGGGTCACCAGACCTGCCCGATCTGGACGAGTTCCTCGTCGACCAGACCCGGACGCTGCTCGACACCGCCCGCTGCTCGGTCCGGCCCGAGGGCGGCTTCTGGTGGCTCACCGACGACCGCACCCCGGATCGCGGCGAACCGATCCACACCTGGATCACCTGCCGGATGACTTACGCGGCCGCCCTCGCTCACCGCAACGGCGATCCGGACGCCGCCGCCCTGGTCGACCACGGGATCGCCGCGCTCAGCACTCTGCTGCGCGACGACCGGTACGGCGGCTGGTTCGGCGCGGTGGACCAGCAGGGAGTGCCCGTCAACGACCGCAAGGCCGGCTACGACCACGCGTTCGTGCTGCTCGCCGCCTCCACCGCCGCGCGCGCCGGACGGCCCGGAGCGGACCGGCTGCTCGCCGACGTGCTGACCGTCGTGCGGGACCGGTTCTGGGACGACGACGCCGGCGCGGTCCGCGAATCGTGGAACCGGGACTGGACGGTCACCGAGGACTACCGGGGCGCCAACAGCAGCATGCACATGGTCGAGGCTTTCCTCGCCGCTGCCGCCGCCACCGGTGACGCGAGCTGGGCCGACCGTGCCCTGCGGATCGCCACCCACCTCGTGCACGGTGAGGCGGCCCGACACGACTGGCGGCTGCCTGAGCACTTCACCACCGACTGGACGCCGCTGCCCGACTACAACCGGGACCAGCCCGCCGACCCGTTCCGGCCGTACGGCTCCACGATCGGGCACTGGCTGGAGTGGGCCCGGCTGCTGCTGGAGTTGGAGGCGGTGCTGCCGCAGCCACCCCGCTGGCTGCTCGCCGACGCCCGCGCCCTGTTCGCCGCCGCCGTGCGTCGCGGCTGGGCGGTCGACGGCGCGGACGGCTTCGTCTACACCATCGACTGGGACGACCGGCCGGTGGTGCGCTCCCGGATGCACTGGGTTCTCGCCGAGGCCATCGGCGCGGCGATCACCCTGCACCGCCGTACCGGGGACACGGTCTACCTCGACTGGTACCGGGTCTTCTGGGCGTACGCCCGCCGCAGTCTCATCGACCAGACCGGATGGCGGCACGAGCTGGGCGCGCAGAACCTGCCCGCCGATACGGTCTGGCACGGCCGACCGGACGTCTACCACGCCTACCAGGCGGTACTGCTGTCCCGCGCGGCCGACGGGCTCGGCGGCCCCGGCCCGCTCGCACCGGGGGAGGTGACCGCGTGATCGTCGTCGCGGGTGAGGCGCTGATCGACCTGGTCGTCACCGCCGAGGGGCAGCGGCCCGTGTCCGGTGGCTCCCCGGCGAACGTCGCGGTCACCCTGGCCCGGCTCGACCAGCCGGTACGGCTGCTGGCCCGGCTCGCCAACGACGAGTACGGCCGGCAACTCGTCGAGCATCTGAGCGCCAACCGGGTGGACCTGGAGTGGGCGGTACGCGCCGAGGAGCCCACGTCGGTGGCGGTGGCCACCCTGAACGCCGCCGGGCAGGCCAGCTACGAGTTCCGGCTGGCCGGTGCGGCCGACTGGCAGTGGACGCCGCAGGAGCTGCCCGAGCTGGCCGGGTCACCGGCGATCGCGCTGCACACCGGGTCCCTCGCGCTCGCGTTGGCACCCGGCGCGGAGGCGCTGGAGGGCCTGCTCGCCCGGGAACGCCAGCGCGACGGGCTCACCGTCTCCATCGACCTCAACCTGCGCCCGAGCATCGTCACCGACCGGGCGGCGGAGCAGGAACGGGTACGCCGGCAGATTCGCCTCGCGCACCTGGTCAAGGCCAGCGACGAGGACCTCGCCTGGCTCTACCCGGACCGTTCGGTGGCCGACGTGATGACCGAATGGCGTACGGCCGGTGTGTCCTGCGCCGTGGTGACCCGGGGCGGCGACGGCGCCTGGCTGCTCGCGCCGGACGGCTCGCTGCACGAGGAGCCAGCGGTCCGCACCACGGTGGTCGACACCGTCGGTGCCGGCGACTCGTTCACCGGTGGCCTGCTGGCCGCACTGGCCGGCTTCGACGCGCTCGGTGACCGGCCGGCCGACCGGCTCGCCGCGGTGACTCCGCAGCAGTGGGCGGAGGTGCTCCGACAGGCCGCCACGGTGGCCGCGCTGACCTGCGCCCGCCGAGGCGCCAACCCCCCCACCCGCGCCGAGGTCGAAGCACTCCTACAT
>NZ_QGSY01000039.1 GCF_003857035.1 Micromonospora arida | reverse complement strand
GGGTTAGCGCGAGGGGGTTGGGGGTTCGCCTGAGTCCAGGACTGCTTGGGTCCAGCCGCCTTCTATGACGCCTGTGGCGTCCAGGACGGCCCAGTCGACTACGTCGGACGTCTCCACGACCACGGGGGCGCCGATGCGCACGCTCTGGTCGGTGTTGGCGTCGCTGGCGCTCACGCCGACGATGCGTTCCGGGGTCTCCCACGAGGTGACGCCCGCCCAGACGTACTCCGGGCCGTCGTCCCCGGGCAGGCCGTACTTCACCACCAGTTGCGACTCGGTGGGGAACTCACCGGCGACGAACCGGGCCCGTGCGTCATCCAGTGCGGCCCGGGCGGTGGCGACCGCACGGCTCATGGCGTCACCGGAGCGGGCGTAGCGCACGTCCGGCTGGATCCCGGAGAACAGCGTCGCGCAGGCGGCCGCGTAGTAGCGCCCGTCCGGGCCGGGGTGCCCTGCCGGCGGGCGCAGGCTGAGGAACGAGTCGGCCTCCGGGTCGGTCGCCGGGTCCAGTTCGAGGCGGAGCAGCACCGGGGCGGTGGCGCCGTGCTGCTCCGGGTTGCCGTACGCCACCGCGATGTCGTGGCCGGTGACCGTGGCCAGTACGGGCAGCTGCACGAACGCCGGCACCTCCTCGCCGGTGAGCCCGTCGGTCCAGTCCCGCAGCAGTCGGCGGGCCGCCCCGGTCATCACCGCACCCCAGGCGCGGGTGAGGTGGTCCGGCACCCCCTGGGTCTGCAACTCCAGCAGACCGAAGCGGCGCAGCCCCTTGGTGGTGAACCACAGGCCCTCGGTGTCCGACGAGTACGGCACCAGCACCCAGTCGACAAGGCGGATGCGGCCCTGCTCGTCGGGGAGGGAGCGCAACGCGGTCGCCGGGTCGAGGAACTGGAGGCCGAAGACGTCCACCACGTCGCTGTCGACGGACTCCGCCACGGCGGCGGCGACCGCCCGGGCGGCCCACTCGTGCGCGGGCGGCCAACCGGGCCGGTACTCGGCCTGTACGACCACCAGGTGCGTCGCCGCCGCCAGCCGGTCCAGTTGCTCCTTGGTGGCACCGAACGCGGTGAGCAGGTCCGGTGGCAGCTCGGGGAACTCGGTGATCGGCCGGGTGTCGACGCTCATCAGCGGGCTGTCGAGCATCTGCCGGGCCAGCCCGTGCACCGGCTCGGCCAGCCGGCCGGTCAGGGCCGCCACCGCGGTCTTCGCACTGACCTTCGGTAGCCCCGCCATCGGCACCAGGTAGGTCGCGCTGAGCGACTCCGGCACCGGAACGGGCAGGAAGTCGTCCGTGATGAGCATTGTGGGATCCCCCGGTGGCCGCGCCGGTGTTGTCGAGCCGAACGCTACCCGGCCCGCCGGGGCCGGCTCAGCCGGACAGCACCAGACCCAGGTAGACCAGCGTGGTGACCACCTCGACGGTCGCGCCCAGGACGTCGCCGGTGATCCCGCCGAGGCGGCGTACCACGTGGTTGAGCAGCGGTAGCGCGACGGCGATCGCGGCGACGACGGCCAGCGGCCCCTGCCATGGGCGGCCCGGCACCGCGGGCACCGCCAGCAGCACGACGACGACCGCGCCGGCGGCCGCTGCCACCGGGCCGACCGTGCCGGCGACCAGCGCGCCCAGCCCGTCGGGCCGGGCCGCCGGCACTCCCCGCCGGCAGGCCACCGTGACACCGAGCCGCCCGGCCGCGGTCGCCGTGACCACCGCCGCGAGGCACGCCGGCCAGGACCGACCGGCGAGGTCGGCGAGCGCCGCCGCCTGCACCAGGAGTACGACCACCAGGGCGACCACCCCGAACGGGCCGACGTCCGGCTTCTTCATGATCTCCAGGGCGGCCGCGCCCCGCCGGTACGAGCCGAGCGCGTCCACGGTGTCGGCCAGCCCGTCCAGGTGCAGCCCTCGGGTGAGCAGCGCGGCGACGCCGACGGTCACACCGGCCGCCACCAGCGGTGGGGCGAGCGCCCCGGCCAGCAGCAGCACACCGGCGAGCAGGGCGCCGAGCAGCGCGCCGACCACCGGGGCGAGGGCCATCGCCGTGCCGGCGACCGGGCGGTCGATGCGCCCGGCCCGCACCGGCAGCGTGGTGAACGTGGTGACCGCCAGCCGGGCTCCCGCGAGCAGCCGTGGTTCAGCCGGCACGCCAGCCCGTCGCCGGCTGCTCGTCCGCCTCGGTGCTGGCCGGGCCCGGCCCGGCCGGCTCCGGCTCGGCGAAGTCGGGCTCGGTCGAGTCGGGCTCGGTGAGATCCGGGTCGGCGTAGCTCGGGTCGGTGGACTCCGGCTCGTCGGCGTAGCTCGGGTCGGTGTCGTCCGGGCCGCCCAGCGACGGGTGCACCGGCAGCGCGGCGGACAGCGCCAGCACCGAGCGCAGCAGCGGCAGCGCCACCAGCGCGTTCGCGCCCTCGCCGAGATCCATCCGCAGGTCGAGCAGCGGGGTGAGGCCCAGCACGTCGGCGGCGAGCCGCACGGCCGGGTGCCCGCCGTGGTCGGCCAGCAGGCACCAGTGCCGGGCCTGGCCGGCCAGGTCACGGCTCACCATCCCGGCGGCCAACCCGACCGGCCCGTCGAGCAGCACCGGTACCCGGCGGGCGGTGGCGCCGAGCAGCACACCGGTGGCCACGGCCACGTCGCCGCCGCCCAGCTCGGCCAGGATGTCCTTGGCGCCGCGTGACGAGCGCCGGGTGCGGTGCAGCGCGTCGCGTACCGCCGCGCAGCGGATCATCCACGCCGCGTCGTCGATCTCCCCGGAGTCGGTGATCACCCGGCCCAGCACGGCGGGCGGCTCCGCGCCCGCGGTCGCCGCGAGCACCGCCGCGGCCGCCGCCTCGGTGCCGGCGCCGCACGCGCCGAGCACCAGCAGTTGTACGCCGGCGTCGGCGGCCTGCTCGGCCAACCGCCAGCCGTAGCGCAGCGCGGACTCCACCTGCTCCGGCGCGAGGGCAGGCTCGTCCTCGATCGGCGCGGAGGCCGGAGTGTCCACCACCTGGAGACTGGCGCCGCTCTCGGCGGCCAGCCGCGCCAACGCGCCCTGGCCGGCGCGGGCCTGTGCGGCGCGGCGCGCCGACTCACCGGCGACGGTGCCGGCCGCCGCCCCACCGGCGTGGTCGCCGTGCAGCAGCAGCACCCGCACCGAGCCCCAGGCGGCGGGGGTCGGGGTGCCCTGGGTGGCGGCGGCGAAGCCCACCACCCGGTCCAGCACGCCCAGACCGGCACCCGGTACGTCCAGCGTGGTCAGCCGGTCGACCGCCTGCGGGCCGGCGTACTCGTCGGGCATCGGCAGCTCCATGCCGGGCTGGATGACCAGCCCGGTGGACACCATCGGCAACGCCATGGTCGGCGCGGCCCAGGCGTTGCCCGGCTCCTGGGTCGGGATGGCCGGCGGTGTGTGGGTCAGCACGTCGGGCAGCTGCACCTCGGGGGTGGGCTCGGCGTCGGCCAGGCTCCTCACCGTTGCGCTGGCAGCGGCCGTCGGCGCGGTCATGGTGGCGGGAGCGGACGGTTCGGTCGCGGTGGCGGCCGACTTGAGCCAGACCGGCTGACCGGCGACGACCAGTACGACCGCGTCGCAGGCGTCGGCGACCGCGCGGTTGGCCGCGCCCAACGCGTCGGTGAACGCCCGGCCCAGCGGGGTGGTCGGCACCAGCGACAGCCCCACCTCGGGGCTCACCAGCACCACCCGGGCGGCACACCCGCGGATCGCCTCGGCCAGCTCGGCGATGGTCGCCACGTCGTCGGCGGGCTGGTGGTCCGGGTCGAGCAGCACCGTCACCCAGCCGCCCAGGTCGTCGACGAGCACCATCTCGTTGGGCTCGGCGGACGCGAGCACGTCGGCCAGCCGGCGCGGGTCCTCGGTGGTCTCCTCGGTGGTCCAGCTGCCCGGCCGTCGGGCGCGGTGCGCCGCCAGCCGGGTCGCCCACTCGGTGTCCTCCGGGTCGCCCTCGGGCGCGGTGGCGACGTAGCGGACCACCGGCGCGTCGGTGACCAGGGACTCGGCGAACTCGGACTTGCCGGACCGGATACCGCCGAGCACCAGGACCGTGTTCCACCCGTCTACGGACATGCCCGTACCTTAAGGCCGCCCAGGGTTGCGGTGCCTGCCGGCCCGTCGTTCAGTCGCAGTGCTCGAACCCACTGCCGTAACTGACCCCGCCGGTGGAGCCGCCCCACTTGACGCACGTCCCGGCGGCGGTGGCACGCACCGGTCCGGCGTAGTAGTCGAAGGACCCGCTGTCGGTGCTGCGTGCCCGCCCCTGCACCTCCAGGTACGCCGAGGCGGCCGACTTCGCTCCGACCGCGGTGTCCTTGAGGGTGACCACGCAGTTGGTGCCGGTGCCCGCCTGGTACAGCAGGAAGACCCGGCCCTTGCGCTGCCCGTCCCCGCCGGTCAGCGTCGCCGAGTCGATCACCTGGTAGCCGCTGCCGCACGCCTGTGCGGCCGTGTACGGGTTGGGCCGACTCGACGGGGTGCGGCTGGGCGTCGGTCGGCTGCTGGCCGTACCGGTCGGCGTGCTGCCCGGTGCCCCGGTGCGGGCGGGGTCGCTGCTGGTCGTCGCGTCGGCGGGGGACCCGGTCGGGTCGGCCGTCGCGGTGCGACTGGCACCCGGCGTCGCGCTGGGCCGAGGCCCGCTGGTGGTCGCGTCTCCGGGCGGCAGCGGAGCGTCGGCGACCGCCGCCGACTCGCCGGCCAGCGCGGGTGGCTGGTCCGCCGCACCCGGGTCGGCTCCGGGTCGCAGCGCCACCACGGCCACCACGGCTACCGCGACGAGGACGACCGCACCGGCCCCGACCAGCAGTGCACGGCGTCGGCCCGCCGGCCGGCTTCCGAGCGCCGCCAGACCCGGAGGAGCTGGCCCGTCGC
>NZ_QGSY01000040.1 GCF_003857035.1 Micromonospora arida | reverse complement strand
GGGTGCGGCGGGAGGTTCGGACGGCGTCGGCGGTGAAGACGATCAGGGCCAGCCAGACCAGCGCGAAGCCGGCCAGCCGGGCCGGCGGCATCGGCTCGTGGAAGATCAGCACCCCGCAGCCGAGCTGAAGGATCGGCGCCAGGTACTGGACCATGCCGAGGCTGCTCAGGGGCAGTCGGTTGGCAGCCCCGGCGAACAGCAGCAGCGGAATCGCCGTGGCCGCGCCGGCCAGCACCAGCAGCGCTGTGTGCCCGGCCGAGACGTGCCCGAAGGTCAGGTCCGCCTTCGCCATCAGCCAGCCCAGGTAGCCCAGCGCCGGCAACGCCAGCACCGCCGACTCGACGAAGAGCCCCTCCGCCGCAGGCAGCCCGAGCCGCTTCTTCACCAGGCCGTAGCCGGCGAAGCTGAACGCCAGGGTCAACGCCAGCCAGGGCAGCCGGCCGTAGTCCACGGTGAGCACCGCGACCGCCGACGCGCCGATCCCCAGCGCCACCCACTGCGCCGGGCGTAGCCGCTCCCGCAGCACCGTCACGCCGAGCAGCACCACGACCAGCGGGTTGATGAAGTAGCCGAGCGCGGTCTCCACCACCCGGTCGGAGTTGACCCCGTAGATGTAGGTGCCCCAGTTGACAGCGATCAGCGCGGCGGCCGCGACGATCCCCGCCACCGCCCAGGGGCGGCGCAGCAGCGCCCGCAGGAAGCCGACGTTGCGCAGCGCCGCCAGCAGCAGGGCCACGAAGAGCACCGACCAGACGATGCGGTGGGCCAAAATCTCCAGCGGGCCGGCGGGTCTCAGCAGCTTCAGGTAGAGCGGAAAGAAACCCCAGAGCAGGTACGCGCCGAGGCCGTAGAGGTATCCCAGGCGGAGTGGCGTCACGCCTCCACCGTAAGGGGCGTAGTGCTGCTTTGTTCCTTTCCGGTGATCGGGGTCACCGGGGGTCGCCGGTCCAGCTGCATCCACCGTTGCGGCGCGTCCAGCGGGGTGAAGCCCACCCCCGCGTACACCTGGTGGGCGTCGTTGGTGCAGAGCAGGATCCGGCGTACGCCCAGCTCGTCCAGGTGGTCGCGGACCGCGCCGGCCAGCCACCCACCCAGCCCGCGACCCCGGGCGGCGCTGTCGACGTACACGTCGCAGAGCCAGGCAAAGGTGGCACCGTCCGTGACGACCCGGGCCACCGCGACCTGGCGGCCGTCCTCCGGCCGGTAGATGCCGAACGGCAGTGAGCCGGCGAACGACCGCTCGGTGGTCTCCCGGTCTCGTCCGAGCGCCCAGTACGCGTCGGTGGACAACCAGTGGTGCACCAGGTCCAGGTCGATCCGCGCCGGATCGGTGCTGAGCAGGTGGCCGTCGGAATACGTCAGCGAGAACATGCCGCGACGCTAACCGCCGAGATGGGCGGTCCGGCCGCCAAATTCCCGAACTCTGGTCATCGGCCGACCGGGGCCCCGGCCGAGGTCGGAGCCCCGGGCGGACCGGGTCGGTGCTGGCTGGTCGGTGGTCAGTCCCGGTCGAGGACGGCGCCGAGGATCCAGGTCACGATGCTCACGAAGAGAGCACCGAGCACGGCTGCCGGCCAGAAACCGTCCACCGAGAACGGCAGCCCGGCCTGGTCGGCGATCCAACTGGTGAGCAGGAAGAGCAGCCCGTTCACCACTAGGGCGATGAGACCCAGTGTCAGCAGGTAGAAGCCACAACCGACGGTCTTGATGATCGGCTGGAGAACCGCATTGACCACGCCGAAGATCACCGCCACCAGGAGCAGCGTGGTCACCGTCTCGGTGGCCGAGTTCGAATCCAGAGAGATGCCCGGGATGAGGAGCGTGGCCAGCCAGAAAGCCAGAGCTGTGCTGGCCAGCCGAATCAGCAGACCTTTCAGAAAACCCATGGCGGGGATCGTGCCACGGACACCGCACCGACGTAACCCGCCGGCTGGCCGTCCCGGTGGATCAGCCGCGCGTCGGCGGTCCGATCAGTTGCGCCTCGATCGGAGTGGGGGAGAGCAGTGCCCAGCGCAGCGCCCGACGGTTGACCACGGCGACCATGTCCTCCCGGATCCGGGTCAGCCACTCGGCCGAGCCACCCAGCCCCAGTGCGGCTCCGGCCAGAGTGGCCTCGGCGGCGGTCAGCGGCTGGAGCAACGCCAGGTCGGCGCGGCTCAACGCGTCCACATCGGCCGGGGTCAGCTCGTCGCGTACCACCAGGGTGGCCCGCCACGGCGGGCCCGGCGCGGCCTCGGCCGCCACCGGCCCGGCGTCGACGATCAGCAGCAACGGACGCAGCGCGGTGCCCACCCCGTCGGCGACCGCCCGACCGGGAGGGAGCAACGGGATCGTGCCGCCCGGCGCGCCAACCCCTCGGATGAACGGCTCCCAGGCGCGTGGCCGGGCGGTCTGCACCACCACCAGAGCGCCGAGTGCCAGGGCGCGCAGGGCCACCAGCTGGGCTGCCCGTACCCCGCCGACCAGCAGCACGCGGGTGCTCTCCGGCCGGAACAGTCGTACGGTGACGGCTCGGCCGTGCCGGTTGGTGCCGACCATCATTCCCGCGTCGCCCAGAGACAGCTCCCAGTCGTCGACCGCCGGGGCGGGTCGCGCTCCGGGCGCCGGTGGGCGGGGTTGCGCCCCGGGTGCCGTCAGCGCCAACGGCAGCGTGGCGGCCAGCCCGCTCAGGTGGGCGCCGTCGAGTCGTCGCAGCTTGCCGCCCAGGTCGGTGACCAGGCGGACCAGCGCCTCGGTAGCCGCCGCCAACTCGGCCGCCGTCCCGGCGGCCAGGCGTACGGTCAGCTCGGTCGGCACTCCGTCGGCCGCCGGCGGACCCGACGACGTCGACATCGTCGGCGCCGGGCCGGAGCAGATCGACACCGTCGTGGCCGTCGCCGGCAGCGCGAGCAGGCGGGGCACCAGCCGGCGTCCAGCCCCAGCACCGGCGTCGGGCCAGTGGAGCAGACGGAAGGTGGCCTGGACGAGAGTCCCGGACCGGATCGCCGGCCAGGACTCCCGGACCGGTTCGCCGTCGTGGTGGGCCAGCTCGCCCAGGACGCGCAGCGCCGCCGGCACCCCGAGCGGCCGCGCCCCCAACGGCCCGAGCCGGCGGACGATCCGGCGGACCGTGCCGGCGAGCACCCGGCGCAGGTCCTCCTCGGGCCAACCGTTCACCCGCAGCACCCGGACCGCCACCACCGCCCGCTCGCGCCCGGCGAGCCGCCCGTCGGTGAGCTGCCGGTACGACGTGCCGACCGTGCCACCGGCGCCCGGCACCGGTGCCGGCGCACCGGCGAGCAGCAGTTGGACCAGCAGCGGGGGCTGGTCCGGCCCGGTCGGGGGGAGCAACGCGGCCGGGGCGGGGATCGCCTGGGACACGTCGCCCAGCAGGTCGCCGGGGTCGCCGAGCTCCAGGAGCGCGACCATGCCGGTGGTGTCCTCCAGGACGGCCGCCGGCCCGCCGGTCAACTCGGTCGAGCGGACCACCATGCCCGGGGCGACCAGGTCGAGCAGTTCGGCCGCACCGGCCGGCGCGGTCAACGCCCGCCGGCGGGTGAGGTGCCCGATGGCGGTGCCCAGCCACTCGAACAGCCACCGCCCCCGCACCGGCACCCAGGCGGCGGCCACCAGCAGCACGGCCACCAGTGCGGCCGACGCGACGACCGGTGCGGGCCGGCCGAGGGCGACGAGCACGAGCGCCGCCGCGACCTGCGCGGTGACCAGTTGGCCGGCTCGTGCTCCGGCAGCCGCACGACGGCCGTGTGCGACCCAGCGGGCCACCGGCGACCGGCGACGGGGGGTGCGCTGATCGACCGACCCCGGGCCGCGGTCGGTGGGCCGGTCCGGCCCGCCCACCCGTGGGGAGGCGCCTGCCTCGGACCCGACCGGGATCGGCGGGTGCGGCCCTCCGGTGGTGATCGCCGGCACCGTGCCTCCTCGACCAGTGGGGACCGGGTCGGGCGGCCGGCCGCCTTCCGGCGGCCCGTCACGCGCCGCGACGTGGCTGCGGCACATCGTAAGCGACCGATGGCCGCCTCGGTTGTCCACAGGGGAAGCCGGTGGGGTAGCAGAACGGCTACGAGGTCGCTACCGTCAGCCACGAAGTCAGTCGCTGACCCGTGTCTCAGTGCTCGACGACCGGGCCAAGCGACGACGCGTCGCCCCGAGGTGGGCGCGTCGACGGCCAGGTGCGATCCGAGAGACGAGGTGACGTCCGGATGTCCCAAACCAAGGCAGAAGCAGCGGTGATGCAGCAGACTGCCGCGAAGTTCGAGCAGGTGGACCAGTCGTTGCAGTCCATGCTGACCGGCCTGCTGGCCGAGCTGGAGGTGTTGCAGCAGGCCTGGCGTGGCGCTGGTGGCCGGTCGTTCGAGCAGGTCAAGCAGCAGTGGTCACAGGACCAGGCAGCGCTGCACCGCGCGCTGCGCGAAACCGCCGGTGCGATCCGCACCGCCGGTCGGCAGTACCACGCGTCCGACGACGAGGTGGCCAGCCGGGTGGCCGGCACCAACCGCGGCGGCATCCAGTTGCCGCTCTGATCCCGCTGGGGAGGGAATCCGATGGACCATGGTGTGCTGGTCGTCAACTTCGCCGCGCTGCAGCAGGCCGGCGCTGACATTCAGAAGGCGTTGAACACCCTCGACGCGCAGCTCGGCCAACTCGAACGCGACGCCGCCCCGCTGGTGGCGAGCTGGACGGGCGAGGCGCGGCAGGCCTACGAGCAGCGGCAGGCGCGGTGGCGTTCGGCCTCGCAGGACCTGCAGGGGATGCTGCGTGACATCAGGTTGGCGGTGAACGACTCCGCCACCGACTACCTGGACACCGAGAAGAAGAACACCGGGCTGTTCCAGTGAGCGATGTGGGCCGGGAGCGCTGACCGTGTCCGGGTCGGCGCCCCGCCCGCAGCCGGTCGGCGCTCAGGGCCGTGCGCGGGCGGGCTCAGGCCGTGCGCGGGCGGGCTCAGGCCGGGCCGGCCGTGCGCCAGCGTCGACGGGCGCCCCGGGGCATCATCAGGGCGAGCAGCGCCACGG
>NZ_QGSY01000041.1 GCF_003857035.1 Micromonospora arida | reverse complement strand
GGGAGGGGGAGGAGGAGGCAGGTGCTGGTGGCGTGGGCTATCAGGCGGTCGGTGGCGTCGGTGATGCGAGCCTCCGCCAGGGCCGTACGGCGGCCGCGTTGCAGCACCGTCCCCTCGCAGCGCAGGGTGCCGCTGTCGACGGTGACCGGGCGGAGGAACTTCACGTTGAGGTCCAGCGAGGTGTAGCCGACGCCGGCGGGCAGGGTGGTGTGCACGGCGCACCCCGCGGCGGTGTCCAGCAGGGTCGAGAGCACGCCACCGTGGACGCTGCCGAGCGGGTTGTAGTGGAACTCCTGTGGAGTCAGCTCGACGACGACCCTGCCCTCGTCGGCTTCCATCCGGGTCATGTCGAGAAGGTGCATCACCGGCGGCGCGGCCAATTCGCCGGCGATCATCGCCCGGAGCATGTCCAGACCGCTGCGTCGACCGACCTGGGCGGCGTTGGCCGACGGGTCTGCCCAGGTGAAGGTACGGCTGCGCACTGGTTCCTCCGTCTGCGTCATGGACGCAGCCTGGCAGGAGGTTGCTGAGTCTGTCAACGAGATCTAGCCTGGTCGGATGCGACCCGTGGCTCTGGACTGGTCAGTGGAGAACTGCACCATCGCCCGCGCGATGGAGGTCCTCGGTGAGCGGTGGACCCTGGTGGTGCTCCGCGAGGTGTTCACCGGCGTCCGCCGCTTCGACGACATGCGGGTCCGCACCGGCATTCCGCGTCAGGTGCTGACCAACCGGCTCGCCAGCCTGGTGGAACAGGGCGTGCTGAGTCGCGAGCCGTACCGGGAGCCCGGCAGTCGGCTGCGCCACGAGTACCGGCTCACGGAGAAGGGCCTGGATCTGTGGCCGGTGCTGGTTGCCGTCCTCGGTTGGGGCGACCGGTACCTCGCCGACGCTGAGGGCCCGCCGCTCAGTGTCACGCACCGCGACTGTGGTGCCGAGGTGCGCGTCGAACTGCGCTGCGCCGACGGGCACGACGTGGGCCGGCCCCGCGACGTGGTGCCCAGTCCGGGCCCCGGCGCCCGTCGCCGTACCCCCTGACCCGATCCCGCCGCGCCCCCGGACGTCCGTGGCCCGCCGCACCCTGTCGCCCGTCGCACGCCCGTCGCACGCCCATCGCCCATCGCTCGTCCCGTCGTCCGTCGCCGTGCCGTCCCGGTGCGCGGAGCACCCGACGTCTGGCGCGGAAAGGCATCGATGATCGTGCGCGCCAAATGTGGACCGGGTGTCGGTTGGGTGTGACGGTGGCTGTTCACCAGCGTGTCAGGGGTGTTGCGGCCATGTGGCCAACCGAGATCGGTGAATCCGGGCGAATCCAAGCCTTGTTAATGATCTTAAGTATGTGAATACTTCAGTCTCAGCTGGCCGATTTCCCCAGATCGGCCGCGTTGCCCCTCGGGTCAGTCGCCCCCGGCAGACCCGCTCCCCCGCCCAGGAGGTTTGTTACATGCGACCCACGAGGTCCTCATTCCGCGTTGCGGCCACAGTCGCCGTTTCCGGAACCCTGGTCGTCGGCTCGCTCATCGGCGCGCCCGCCCAGGCCGCTCCTGCCGCGTCCCCCGACGCCGCCGCCGCGATCTCCGCGGAACTCGGCGACCGCTCCGCCGGCTCGTACATCGACGCCAGCGGCAAATCCGTCGTCACCGTGACCGACGCGGCCGCCGCCAGCAAGGCGAGCAAGGCCGGCGCCGTCGTCCGCTACGTCACCCGCGGTGCCGCCGAGCTCAACCGGGCCACCGCCGAGCTGGAGCGCTCCGCCAAGATCCCGGGCACCGCCTGGTGGAGTGACCCGGTCACCAACCAGGTCGTCGTCTCCGTCGACAGCACCGTCACCGGGGCCAAGCTGGAGCGGGTCAAGGCCGCCGCCGCGCGGGCCAACGGCGCGGTCCGGGTCGAGGCCGAGGCGGGCGTGCTGAGCACCCGGATCTCGGGTGGCCAGGCCATCTACGCCGGCGGGGGCGGGCGTTGCTCGCTCGGCTTCAACGTGCGCAGTGGCAGCACCTACTACTTCGTGACGGCCGGGCACTGCACCAACATCTCGGCCAGCTGGTACTCGAACTCCGCCCAGACCTCGCTGCTCGGCACCCGTACCGGCACCAGCTTCCCGGGCAACGACTACGGCATCGTGCGGCACAACAACTCGGCCAACGCCGCCGGCAACGTCTCCCTCTACAACGGCAGCTTCCGCGACATCACCGGCTCGGGCAACGCGTCGGTCGGCCAGTCGGTGCAGCGCTCCGGCAGCACCACCGGCCTGCGTAGCGGCTCGGTGAACGCGACCAACGCCACGGTGAACTACGCCGAGGGCTCGGTCTCCGGTCTGATCCGCACCAACGTCTGCGCCGAGCCGGGCGACAGCGGCGGCTCGCTCTTCGCCGGCGGCACCGCCCTGGGCATGACCTCCGGTGGTAGCGGCAACTGCCGCACCGGTGGCACGACCTTCTTCCAGCCGGTCACCGAGGCGCTGAGCCGTTACGGCGTCAGCGTCTTCTGATCCACGCACCGCTCGCGGGCCGCCGGAACTCTCCGGCGGCCCGCGTCGCGTTTGCTGCCACCGAACTGCGCCGACACCATGAGAACGCGACGGCGGTCAGCCGGGACCGGACGGTCTCGGCCGCCGCCGGGAGACCAGCACGGCGGCCAGCGGTACGCCCGCCTCGGCGGCCGCCGCCAGCCGCTCGGTCAGCCCGATCCATGCCCCGTCGGTGAAGAACTCGACGGCGAACCAGCCGACCAGCCCGAGGAGGACCACCGCCGCCGCGAGCGCCACCCGGCGTACGGGAGCCGGCCCCTCGCCGGGCGGGTGGCGGTGCTCGCGGGCGAGGGACGGCGCTGCTCGACGGGGCACCGCCAGGGCCGGCCAGACGGCCAACGCGCCGAACGCCACGCCGGCGGCCACGACGTGCGTCGTCGAGCTGCCCGTCGCGTTCTGCGGGAACGCGACCAGGACCAGGGTCGCCAGCCCGCCCAGCGCGAGCAGCGCTCGGCCCGCCGGCGCGGCGCTGACCAGGCCGAGCGCGGTCGTCAGGTGACACAGGCCCAGGCCGGCCAGCCCGATCGTCATGATCCAGCGATCGTCCGCTCCGGTGGCGGCAAGCGCGCTGATGGTCTGCCGCACCGGGTCGAATCCGTCGTCCTGGGCGGCCTGCGCCAGGGTCCAGCCGCCGATGAGAAACAGCGGTGCGCCACCGGCCGACAGCAGGGCCCAACGGGGAACGGCAGACATCGGGCGATCGTAGCGGTGCGACCGGAGCATTTCCTGGGTCGCGCGCTCCGTGCGGACGGACGACGCCGAGGGCGCGGCTCGTCGGCGGGCGGACGCGGACGCCGGACCAGGCGGGGACGGCGACGCCGGACCAGGCGGGGTGCGGCGCCAGAATCAGGCGGGGCGGCGGCGCCAAGATCAGGCGGGGCGGCGCCTTACGGCAGTCGGTCGCGTCGCCCGGGTGCCGGCCCGTCGGGTGGTCCGAGCGGATCCGGCGGTACGACGCCGATGGTCGGCAGGTCAGGGCCGACGCGTACGGTGCCGCCGGTCGACCAGGCGAGGTGCGCCCGCCGGGCGGAGAGGACCGCCAGCAGTGGCCAGAGGGAGACCGCCACCGCCGTCACCCGCTCGGCCAGCCCGGTGCGGGACCCACTGGTCACCTCGAACGCGCACCAGCCGAAGAGCGCGAGCAGCACGAGCGTGGTGCTCAGCCCCACCGCCCGGCGGAACGCCCAGGGCGGCTCCGGTCGGGTGTGGTGGCCGCTCGGCAGCCGTAGTGCCGATCCGGCCGGCCAGAGCACCAGGGCGAGGACGGCCACCGTCGCCGCGACGCCGTGGCTGAGCGAGCCGCCGACCGGGGGCCGGGGAAAGGCGACCAGCGCGATGGTGGCCACCCCACCGATCGCGAGCAGGAAGCGGCTGGGCAGTCCGGCCGCGTGCAGTACGGCGGCGACCGACAGGTAACAGCAGCCGAGCAGCACCAGGGCCACCACCATGATCCAGGCGTCGGTGGCGTCCTGTCCTGCCAACTCGCTGATGGTGTCCCGGACCGGGTCGTACCCGACGGGCTGTCGGGCCTCCGCCACCGTCCAACCGGCCACCAGCAGCGCGGGTGCCGCCGCCGCCGTGGCGACGGCCCAGTTCGGTACGGGCCGCATTTCGCCACGTTAACCGGCGAGACGGTCGGTTGAATCGGATTCGCCCGGCTTCAGCCTGCGCTGACCATGGCGTCGGTGAGGATGACCGACCCGCCCGGATACTTGCACTGCACCCGCAGCGTCAGCTCGTCGGCCCCTTCGAGGTCGGCGACGAGCTTCTGCGGATTGTCCATCCGTGCGTCGAACTGCTGACCCCGCGTCACTCGGGTGATCGTTCCGTCCTTCTGCCGAATCGCAACTTGCGCATAGACGAGAACGATGCCATCGCGCTCGTCGTCAGAGGAAAAGAATGGTCGTACGGTCGAGGTGAGATCGAGATAACGGCGCTGGAGCCGATACGTGACGTCGCGTTGTTTGTCCGCACCGGCATTCGTCGGGCAGCCGATGACGACCGGACGGTCGTACTCGGGTTGGCCGGCCAGCTGGCGCGGCAGCTTCCCGAGATAGGCCGCCCCGGCCTCGACGGCCAGAGTGTCCAGCCGGACGGACCGGGCCGGGACCGGGGACGTCGACGTGTCCGGGCCCGGGTTGGCCCGCGACGGTGCCGCCGGCTCGGTTTCCGGGGTCGACGCGCTCGCGGCCGGCCTGCCCGGCCCAACCTTCCAGTCGAAGACGTCCCTGGCCAGGGCGGCCGCCGCGATGAGCACCCCGAGCACCGTGAGAGCGACGGCCACCTGCGCGCCGCGACGGGCCGGCATTGGCGTCGGTGCCTGGCTCGAATCCTGCATATCCGGCATCTACCTCTCCACCACGGACGTTGGGATCGGGCCGCTGATATCTGACGGCTCTCGGTCAGATCGCGTCGGCGAAGAATACTCTGTCCCGAGCAGTGGCGAGTTACTGATAACGTGCCGATCCCGAGCCCCAACCCCTATCCGACGTTGACTTCTGCCGATGCAGGAGGTTTTAGCGATGAACCAACCCGATCCGCGCGCAGAGCAGCCCGCTCCCACCCCCGGTCCCGCC
>NZ_QGSY01000042.1 GCF_003857035.1 Micromonospora arida | reverse complement strand
CCCGCGCGCGGGGCGTCGCGCGCGGGGCGCCGCGCGCAGGGCGCCGCGCGCAGGGCGCCACCCCGGCTACGCCGGCGACTCGGTGCGGTCGGCGGCCCAGGTTGTGTGGAACGAGCCGTCGCGGTCCACCCGCTGGTAGGTGTGCGCGCCGAAGTTGTCCCGCAGACCCTGGATCAGCGCGGCGGGCAGCCGCTCCGCGCGCAACGCGTCGAAGTACGCCAGCGACGACGAGAACGCCGGCGTCGGCACACCCGCCCGGGTCGCGTCGGCCACCACCCGCCGCCAGCTCGGCACGCCAGCGCTGACCGCCTCGGCGAAGTACGGCGCCACCAGCAGCGTCGGCAGGTCGGGCTGCTCGTCGTACGCCTCACGGATCCGGTTGAGGAAGCGGGCCCGGATGATGCAGCCGCCTCGCCAGATCGTCGCGGTGCCGCCGAGGTCGATGTCCCAGTTGTATTCCTGGCTGCCCGCGCGGATGTGGTCGAAGCCCTGCGCGTACGCGACGATCTTGGAAGCGAGCAGCGCCCGGCGGACGTCCTCGACGAAGGTGTCCCGGTCGGTCACCTGCCACTTCTCACCCGCGTCGGGGAACGCCCGGCGGGCCGCCTCGCGCTGGTCGACGTGCCCGGAGAGCGAGCGGGCGAAGGTCGCCTCGGCGATCCCGGTGATCGGGATGCCCAGGTCCAGGGCGCTCTGCACGGTCCACCGACCGGTGCCCTTCTGCTCGGCCCGGTCCTGCACGATGTCCACGAACGCCCGGCCGGTCGCCGCGTCGGTGTGCGCGAGCACGTCGGCAGTGATCTCGATGAGGAACGACTCCAGCTCGCCGTTGTTCCACTCCCGGAAGATCTCCGCGATCTCGGCCGGCGTCGCGTCCAGGCCGGCCCGGAGCAGGTCGTACGCCTCGGCGATGAGCTGCATGTCGGCGTACTCGATGCCGTTGTGCACCATCTTGACGAAGTGCCCGGCGCCGTCCGGCCCGACGTGCGTGCAGCACGGCACGCCGTCCACCTGGGCGGCGATCTTCTCGAACATCGGCCCGAGCTTCGCGTACGACTCGGCGGAGCCGCCCGGCATGATGCTCGGCCCGCGCAGCGCGCCCTCCTCGCCGCCGGAGACGCCGGTGCCGCTGAAGTGCAGCCCCTGCGCCCGCAGCGCCTCCTCGCGGCGGCGGGTGTCGGCGAAGTGGGCGTTGCCGCAGTCGACGATGATGTCGCCCTCGTCGAGAAGAGGCACCAACTCGTCGATCACCGCGTCGGTGGGCGCGCCGGCCTTCACCATGACGATGACCGCGCGGGGTCGTTCCAGTGACGCCACGAAATCGGCCATCGTCTCGCCCGGCAGGAACGTGCCCTCGTCGCCGTGCTCGGCGACCAGGCTGCGGGTGCGCTCCGGTGAGCGGTTGTGCACTGCCACCGTGAAGCCGTTGCGGGCCAGGTTGCGGGCCACGTTGCGACCCATCACCGCCAGCCCGGTCACACCGATTTGTGCCCTCGCCTGATCAGCCATTCGTGCCGCCACCTCTCGTCACACCACTATCAGCGTTTGGAAACTTACCGTGATGTGAGCCGATACGGACCAGTGACGGACGTCCCGTTACTGGACGTGATGTGGACGTTGCCGGTGGCGGCTCGGGCCCTCGGCGGTGGTCGGTATGCCCCGCGCAGTGAAAGTTGTCGTCATCCCGCGCCGCGCGTGTCAGCCTTCGACGAGACGGGCTTCGATTCGGGCGATCTTCCCGGTCAGCGCGTCGGTGACCCCGGGCCGGACGTCGGCCTTGAGCACCACACTCACCCGGGGCGCCTGCGCGGCGACCACGTCGACCGCCCGCTTCACCACCGCCATCACCTCGTCCCACTCGCCCTCGATGGTGGTGAACATGGCATCGGTCCGGTTGGGCAGGCCGGACGCACGGACCACCCGCACCGCCTCGGCGACCAGGTCACCGACGGAGTCGTCACCGCCGAGCGGGGTGATCGAGAACGCGATCAGCATCTGCCGATCGTGCCAGTAAAAACGGATGCGCGTCGGTCCGGCGGTGGCTACGGTACGAACATGCGTAACTGACGCCCCACTTCCGAGCCGGCCCGCCGTCCCGCGTCGCGGTCCGTGCGCTCCCGGGCGTCCCGCATTCCCTCCCCGCCGTTCGGCGGCGATGGCCCTGCCTGGCCCCGGTGAGCAGTCCCTTCCCCATTCGACCGTCGCGCAACGGCGGTCACCAGCCGATCCGACCGACCGCCGCAGCGCGGGACCGGCCGTGCCGGTCGGCATTGAAGGAGGCCCGGATGCCTGCCAGGCGTAACCCGAAGAAGACCCGTACCCCGAGAGCGACGCCGCTCGGCGTCGACCCGGCGGCCGGCCACGGCCCGCTCCCAACCACCCTCCCCGCCCTCGACCTCGCGGTCGAACCGGCCCTGCCGGCGGTGCTGGTGGAACCGGCGGCACTGGCCGAGCCGGCGCTGCCGGCGGCCGTCCTGGACGAGGTGGCGCTGCCGGTCGACGTGCCGACAGTGGTCGATGTGCCGGCGGTCGTCGAGGTGCCGGCGGTCGTCGATGTGACGACAGCCGTCGAGGTGCCGGCGGTCGTCGATGCGCCGACGATGCGAGATCTGCCGAAGCCGACCGGGCGACCGAAGGCACCGACGGCCGGCCCGCCGCAGGGTGGCGGCAACCGCTCCGGCGGCGGCCGCAGCCAGCAGGCCGGCCAGGCCCGCCGCTACGCCTTCCGCCGCAGCTGACCGAGCCACCTCCCGGCCCGCTGTGCGTGGCGGGCGCTGGGTGGTGACGGCAACATCATTGATGTAGTGGCCTCCGCCGCCAACGAGGCCACTACATCAATGATGTTGTGCGGATCTTGCCGGCAAGCAGCGCGCAGCAGCGGGCGGCAGCGGGCGGCGGGCTGCAGCGGGCGGCGGGCGGCAGGCAGGTAGCCGGCGGGGCGGACTCAGCTGATCAGAGGGCGGAAGGTGCCCAGGAGGACGCTCGTGGTCAGGGCGGCCGCGGCGAGGACGACCGCGCCGGCGATGAGGAGGACATCGGCCCGGGTGAAGTGCTGCTGGCGGGCGACGGTACGGGGTGTGCCGGCGTCGAAGCCGCGCGCGTCCATCGCCACCGCCAGCCGGGTGCCTCGGCGGATCGCCCCCACCAGCAGCGCGAACGCCGTGGAGGCGAAGAGCCGCAGCTTCGCCACCGGGTTGCGTCCCGCGTCGACGCCCCGCGCGCGTCGAGCCATGCTGATCATCTGCCACTCCTGACCGAGCAGCGGCACCAGCCGGAACGCGGCCAGCGCCCCGATGGCGAACCGGGCCGGCGCCTTCGCGTTCTGGATCAATGCGTCGGCCAGGTCGGTGGGGTCGGTGGTCGCGAAGACGATCACACCGGGCAGGGCCACCGCGAACACCCGCAGCACCAGGCCGAGCGCGGTGAGCAGGACGCCGGTGCTCACCAGCACCGGTCCAGCGTCCAGCAGGACCCGGCCGGACCGGTCGGCCGCGAACAGCACCAGGGTGACCAGGATGCCGGCGGCACTGAGCAGCAGCGGCAAGGCCCGCCGGGCCAGCACCCGGTAGCGGATGCCGAACAGCGGCAGGACGGCCAGTTCGAGGGCGATGGCGATCGCCGGGGCCACGGGGTCCAGGGTCGCCAGCAGGGTGAACGAGAAGACGAGTGCGGCGGCGACCTTCGCCACCGGGTTGCGGCGGGCCAACGGCGCGTCCGGCGCGGCGACCGGCTCGATGCTGATCATTGGTGGTCGTCCGGGGCGCGGTGCAGGGTGACGGTGCGGTCGGCGAGCGCGGCGACGAAGTCCGCGTCGTGGGTGACGGTGACCACGCCGTGCCCGGCGTCGCGCAGGTCGGCGAAGAGGTCGACCAGCTCCCGCCAGGTCCGCCGGTCCTGACCGAAGGTGGGTTCGTCGCAGATCAGCAGGCGTGGCGCGGTGGCCAGGGCTGTCGCCACGCTCAGCCGCCGCGCCTCGCCACCCGAGAGGGTGTACGGGTTGGCGGCGGCGAGCCGGGCCAGCCGCAACCGGTCCAGCAGCCCGGCCACGGTCTCCTTGACGGTCGCCTCGGGTTGACCGGTGCGGCGCGGGCCCAGCGCCAGCTCGTCGAAGACCGTGCTGGTGACGAACTGGTGCTCCGGATCCTGGAAGACCGACCCGATCCGTCGGGCCAACGCGGGCGCACGCCACCGGTGCGGGGGAGTGCGGTGGTCCGCGCCGGCCAACTCGGCGGACGCGGTGACCCGCCCGTTGCCCGGCCGGAGCAGACCGCCGAGCAGCAACGCCAGGGTGGACTTGCCGGCGCCGTTCGGTCCGCGTACGGCGAGTGCTTCACCGGCGCGTACCGCCAGGTCGGTGGAGCCCAGCCGCGGCGGCAGGCCGAGCCGGTCGGCGGTGAGCAACACCTCCCCGGGGCCGGCGGTGGCCGGCCGGGGCGCGACGGGGTGACCGGGCACCCAGACCCCCTCGGCGGCCAGGGCGGCGCCGTGGGCGGCAAAGACCGCCTCGGGTGTGCCGTCCGCGCGGACGCCGCCGCCCGGTTCCAGGACGACCACCCGGTCGACCAGCGGCAGCGCCTCGGCGACCCGGTGCTCGACCAGGATCAGCGTGGTGTCGGCGTCCAGCGCGCCGGCCACCGCGCGCCGGACCAGCTCGGCCCCGGCCGGGTCGAGGTTGGCGGTCGGCTCGTCGAGCAGCAGCAGGGCGGGGCGCAGGGCCAGCGCGCCGGCCAGGGCGAGGCGTTGCTGCTCGCCGCCGGAGAGCGCCGCGGTGTGGCGGTCCCGGGAGTACGGGAAGCCGACCCGGTGCAGCGCCTCGTCCACCCGGGGCCAGATCTCGTCGGCCGGCACGCCCCGGTTCTCCAGCCCGAACGCGACGTCGTCGCCGCAGCGCGCCATCACCAGTTGGGTCTCCGGGTCCTGGAAGACGATGCCGACCCGTTCCCGCCCTTTGCGCGGGTCGAGCCCGTCGATTTCGACGGTGCCCTCCTGCTCGCCGGAGTCCTCAGGAAGCAGCCCGGCCAGGGCGCTGAGCAGGGTGCTCTTGCCGGCCCCGGAGGGCCCAAGAAGCAAAACCCGCTCCCCAGCCTCAACCCGCAGATCAACCCCCCGAACGGCCCAGGCGCGCCGCCCAGCG
>NZ_QGSY01000043.1 GCF_003857035.1 Micromonospora arida | reverse complement strand
GTACCGCTGTGCCGGCTCCCCGCACGGTATCGGGTGGTTGCACGACACGTCCAAGGAGCACTGGTCATCACTCACCGTGGCCGGTTGATGTCGAGCAGTTTCTGTCGGCTCGGCCTCTGCCGGGTCGGCGGGCGGCGACCGAAGCCCACCGTACCGGGCGCTGCGGCAGGGCGGAATCCCGGTGGTGGTGGTTGGGAAACGCCGATGGCCCACCCGGTGGGCCGGGTGGGCCATCGATCTGGAGGAGGGTGAGGAATGTCGTGGAGCGTCAGCTCATGTGACGCTGGGCGATGACGAGGATCTCCTCGCGAACCGCCGGCGAGTTCGCCGAGCGCAGCGCGTGCTCGATGGCACGGGCGCGGCGGGTCGCGTCGCGGTGGTTGCGGATTCGCTCGATCATGCTCATTGGTGGGTCCCCCTAGCTATTCGGTTGTCAGCCCCTGATGCATCTATTCAACAGCAGAAGCCGGCAAACTTCCATCGATTATTAGGTGAGCTGAGACACCTGCCTAACAATCAAAGGTCAACAAGCCATCTGGCCGACGGTTCCGTCGCCCAACGGACACGGCCGGTGTGCCGGGCGTTAACCCGTGGCACACCGGCCGTGGCTGGCGTTCGAGACGATCAGGTCCAGGCGAGCAGCGCCGCCTCCGGATCCGTGAGGAAGTCGCCGACGTCCCGCAGGAACTTCGAGCCCAGCTCACCGTCGACGATCCGGTGGTCGAAGCTCAGCCCCAGCGTGGTGACCTGGCGAACCTTGACCTTGCCCTTGTGCACCCAGGGCATCTCCCGCACCGCGCCGAAGGCCAGGATCGCGGACTCACCCGGCGGCAGGATCGGTGTGCCGGTGTCCACCCCGAACACGCCCACGTTGGTGATGGTCAGGGTGCCGCCGGACATGGCCGCCGGCGAGGTGCGGCCGGACTTCGCCGTCTGCACCAGGTCGGTCAGCGCGTCCGCCAACTCCCGCAGCGAGAGTCGGCCGGCGTCCTTGACGTTGGGCACGATCAGACCGCGCTCGGTGGCCGCCGCGATGCCAAGGTTGACGTACTCCTTGACCACGATCTCGTCGCCCGCCCAGGTCGAGTTGACCATCGGGTGCCGTTGCACCGCCAGCAGTACCGCCTTCGCCACCAGCAGCAGCGGCGAGACCCGTACGTCGCGCCACTCCCGCCGGCCGCGCAGCCGGTCCAGGGCCTTCATCGCCCGGGTCACGTCGACGGTCAGGAACTCCGTCACGTGCGGGGCGGTGAACGCCGAGCGGGACATGTTCTCGGCGGTCAGCTTGCGGACGCCCTTGACCGGGATGCGCTGCTCCCGGTCCGCGCCGAAGCTGGGCGCGGTCGTCGCCGCGATCGGCTCGGCAACCACCACGCTCGCACCGCTCGCCGCCTGCTGCACGTCCTCCCGGGTGATCGAGCCAAGCGGCCCCGACCCGGTCAACGTGCCAAGGTCGACCCCGAGATCCTTGGCGAGCTTGCGCACCGGCGGCTTGGCCAGCACACCGCCGGTGGTCGTCGCGGCCCGCCCGTTCTGGGCCGGCGCCGCCACCGGCGTGGCGACCGGTGGTGGAGTCGGCGCGACCGGTGCGGGAGCCGCCACGGCCTGTGCCGGGACCGCGCCCTTGCGGGGGCGGCGCTTCGCGGCGGTGGTACGCGGGCCGTAGCCGACCAGCACCGCCGTCCGCCCGCCCGGGGCCGCACCGCCGATCAGGCCGGGCTCGATCATGCCCTCGGCCGGTGCCACCTCCACCGCCGCCAGCGAGGCCGCCGACGGGGTGGGCAGGTCACCGCTGGGCGTGGCAGTGGTCGACAGCGCCTCCAGCGGCCCGGCACCCGGGTCGGTGTCGATCGCGATGATCGGCGTACCGACCTCGACCGTGGTGCCCTCCGGGTGGTGGATCGCCTGGACCTGGCCGGCCCACTTCGCCGGGATCTCCACGGCCGCCTTAGCCGTCTCCACCTCGACGATCGGCTGGTTCAGCTCGATGGTGTCGCCGACCTTGACCAGCCAGGCCAGGATCTCGCCCTCGGTCAGCCCTTCGCCCAGGTCGGGCAGGTTGAACGTCTTGATCCGGGACATGTCGCTCACCAGCCGAAGGTGCGGTCGACGGCGTCGAGCACCCGGTCGAGATCGGGCAGGTACTCCTCCTCCACCCGGGCGGCCGGGTAGGGGGTGTCGAAGCCGGTCACCCGCAGCACTGGCGACTCCAGGGAGTAGAAGCACTCCTCGGTGATCCGGGCGGCCAACTCGGCGCCGAGGCCGATGTTGGACGGCGCCTCGTGCACCACGACCACACGGCCGGTGCGCTTCACCGACTCGTACGCCGCGGTCAGGTCCAGCGGCGAGAGCGAGCGCAGGTCGATGACCTCCAGCTCCCTGCCGTCCTCGGCGGCGGCAGTCGCCGCATCCAGGCAGGTCCGCACCATCGGGCCGTAGGCCAGCACGGTGACGTCGGTGCCGGGCCGCACGACCCGGGCCGAGTGCAGGGGGTACGCGTCGGACAGCGGCGCGTCCAGGTCGACCTGGCCCTTCTCCCAGTAGCGCCGCTTGGGCTCCAGGAAGACGATCGGGTCGTCCGAGGCGATGGCCTGCTGGATCATCACGTACGCGTCCTGCGGGTTGGAGCAGGTCACCACCTTCAGGCCGGCGGTGTGCGCGAAGTACGCCTCCGGCGACTCGGAGTGGTGCTCGACAGCGCCGATGCCGCCGCCGAACGGGATCCGGATCACCATGGGGATGCTGAGCCTGCCGCCCGAGCGGTAGTGCATCTTCGCCACCTGCGACACGATCTGGTCGTACGCGGGGTAGACGAAGCCGTCGAACTGGATCTCACAGACCGGCCGGTAGCCGCGGATGGCCAGACCGACAGCGGTGCCGATGATGCCGGACTCGGCCAACGGGGTGTCGATCACCCGCTGGTCGCCGAAGTCCTTCTGGAGACCGTCGGTGATCCGGAAGACGCCGCCGAGCTTGCCGACGTCCTCGCCCATGATGACGACCTTGGGGTCGTTCTCCAGGGCGCGGCGCAGACCGGTGTTGAGGGCCTTGCCGATGGTGAGCGTCTCCGTGGCCATCAGTGGGCGCTCCCCTCGAACGATTCCATGTAGCGGCTGAACTTCGCGCGCTGCTCGTCGAGCAGCGGAGACCCGTTGGGGTAGACGTGGTCGAACATCGTCACCGGCTCCGGGTTCGGCATCTCGAGCACCCGCTCGCGCAGGTGCACCGACTCGCGGCGGGCCTGCTCGTCGACCTCGGCGAAGAAGCCCGCGTCGGCGATCTGCTGCTTCTCCAGGAAGGCCTTGACCCGGGCGATCGGGTCCTTGGCCTGCCACGCCTCGACCTCGCTGGCGATGCGGTAGCGGGTCGGGTCGTCGGAGGTGGTGTGCGCGCCCATCCGGTAGGTGTACGCCTCGATCAGGCTCGGGCCCTGCCCGAGGCGGGCGTTGTCCAGTGCGGTGCGGGTGACCGCGTACGTGGCGAGCACGTCGTTGCCGTCCACCCGTACGCCGGGGAAGCCGAAGCCGGCGGCCCGCTGGTAGAGCGGGACACGGGTCTGGCGCTCCAGCGGCTCGGAGATCGCGTACTGGTTGTTCTGGCAGAAGAAGACCAGCGGCGCGTTGAAGACGCTGGCCCAGACGAACGCCTCGTTCACGTCGCCCTGGCTGGTGGCGCCGTCGCCGAAGTAGGCGATCGCCGCCTCGCCGTCGTCGGTGCCGGTCTTGCCGTCGATGGTGATCCCCATCGCGTAGCCGGTCGCGTGCAGGGTCTGCGCCCCGATGACGATGGTGTACATGTTGAACTTGAACTCGTTCGGGTCCCAGCCGCCCTGGTCGACGCCGCGGAACAGGCCGAGCGGCATGATCGGGTCGATGCCCCGGCAGTAGAGGACGCCGTGCTCCCGGTAGGTCGGGAAGGCCATGTCCTGGGTACGCAGCGCCCGCCCGGAGCCGACCTGGGCGGCTTCCTGGCCGAGCAGGCTGGCCCACAGGCCCAGCTCGCCCTGACGCTGGAGAGCGGTCGCCTCGGCGTCCAGCTTCCGGACCAGCACCAGGTCGCGGTAGAGACCGCGGTATTCCTCGTCGGTGAAGTCGACGCGGTACTCGGTGCCGTCCGGCCCGGTGGCGCTGTCGATCCGCTCGCCTTCGGGGGTGAGCAGCTGCACCAGCGCGGGGTCGCCGGCCGCGCCCTTCTTGGAGCGGGATGCAGCCCGCCTGCTGCGGGTGGTGCCCCCGGGGTCGCCCTTTGCCATCGGTCTCTCCCTGTCGTGTCTGCGTCGGCACCGGGGGGTCACCCGGCCGCGCAACTCGTGCGCCTGCCCGGCTGCTGCCGGACCGGTTCCTGGCGGCCGCGCCTAGCCCCGGTGGGGGTTGCCGCACGGCGTGATCCGGGTTCTGGCCGAACCCGGATCGGGAGCGCCGGCGCTCAACCGCGCCTGCCGCGAGGGTGCGCGGAGGTCACGGCTGCGTTGCCGTCGTGCTCCATATTCGCAGAGCAGGTGAGCGCGCCCACAGTACGCCTGCCCCCGCAATCCGACCGCCCATGCTTTGACGCCGTTTGTCGCCATCATGCCGGCCCGCGTTCCCCATGCGATGCGGCACGATTCGTCACCGTTCGGGCAGCACAGCGTGTCGACACGCGGTGGAGGTTGGCGTACCCAGGGTGACTGCGCGAGGCTGATTCCCGCAGGAACGCCGCCTATCGGGTTGTTTGTCGGGTTTCGCCCCTTGGCGGCGTCCATTCATGTCCTCCAACGGCCGACGACTAGGGGTGTGCGGTGTACGAGCCAGGTGACGGTCCCGGCACACCAGCGCTTGGTCGGCACCGGTCGGCTGGCGGTTACCCCCGGGTGGTCGGTGTCCACCGGGCCCCCGGCGCCGGTGGCCCCTCCCGCGGTTACCTGCTCACCGTCGCGCTGCTGGCCGGCACGGCGTCGATGCCCATACTCGCCGCGATCAGCGCGGGCTCGGCCACCCCGGGCAGCACCGCCCTGCCGGACAGCAGCACCCCGTTCATGCCGACCCCATCCGTCGGGCCGGTGGTGATCCCAATGCCGATGACCAGCCAACCACCGCTTCCCCCGCTCGGCACACCCAGCGTCGGCCCGACCAGCGGCTGGCTGCCGGCCGCCCCGTCGCGTCCACGGGAAGGGGCCGCCGCCGACCCCGGG
>NZ_QGSY01000327.1 GCF_003857035.1 Micromonospora arida | reverse complement strand
CTGGAAGATTGTCCGGCGGCGTCCTACTCTCCCACACCCTCACGAGTGCAGTACCATCGGCGCTGGAGGGCTTAGCTTCCGGGTTCGGAATGTAACCGGGCGTTTCCCCTCCGCCATGACCGCCGTAACTCTATGAACATATCAAACAACCCCGGCACAAAATCACGGGTGTTCGCTTGTTCAGAGTTGCACAGTGGACGCGTAGCAGCTTAGTAGTCAAGTCCTCGGCCTATTAGTACCGGTCAACTGAACCCGTTACCGGGCTTACATTTCCGGCCTATCAACCCAGTCGTCTAGCTGGGGGCCTTACCCCACAAAGTGGGTGGGATACCTCATCTTGAAGCAGGCTTCCCGCTTAGATGCTTTCAGCGGTTATCCCTTCCGAACGTAGCTAACCAGCCGTGCCCTTGGCAGGACAACTGGCACACCAGAGGTTCGTCCGTCCCGGTCCTCTCGTACTAGGGACAGCCCTTCTCAAGTATCCTACGCGCACGGCGGATAGGGACCGAACTGTCTCACGACGTTCTAAACCCAGCTCGCGTACCGCTTTAATGGGCGAACAGCCCAACCCTTGGGACCTGCTACAGCCCCAGGATGCGACGAGCCGACATCGAGGTGCCAAACCATCCCGTCGATATGGACTCTTGGGGAAGATCAGCCTGTTATCCCCGGGGTACCTTTTATCCGTTGAGCGACACCGCTTCCACTCGCAAGTGCCGGATCACTAGTCCCGACTTTCGTCCCTGCTCGACCTGTCAGTCTCACAGTCAAGCTCCCTTGTGTACTTGCACTCAACACCTGATTGCCAACCAGGCTGAGGGAACCTTTGGGCGCCTCCGTTACCTTTTAGGAGGCAACCGCCCCAGTTAAACTACCCACCAGACACTGTCCCTGAACCGGATAACGGTCCGAAGTTAGATACCCAAATCAACCAGAGTGGTATTTCAAGATTGCCTCCACCCATACTGGCGTATGGACTTCACCGGCTCCCACCTATCCTACACAAGCTAATTCGAGTACCAATGTCAAGCTATAGTAAAGGTCCCGGGGTCTTTCCGTCCTGCCGCGCGTAACGAGCATCTTTACTCGTACTGCAATTTCGCCGGGCCTGTGGTTGAGACAGTGGGGAAGTCGTTACGCCATTCGTGCAGGTCGGAACTTACCCGACAAGGAATTTCGCTACCTTAGGATGGTTATAGTTACCACCGCCGTTTACTGGCGCTTAAGTTCTCCGCTTCGCCCCGAAGAGCTAACAGGTCCCCTTAACGTTCCAGCACCGGGCAGGCGTCAGTCCATATACATCGAATTACTTCTTCGCATGGACCTGTGTTTTTAGTAAACAGTCGCTTCCCCCTGCTCTCTGCGGCCATACAACGCTCCACCCGCGCGGGGCTTCACGTCTCCGGCCCCCCTTCTCCCTAAGTTACGGGGGCAATTTGCCGAGTTCCTTAACCACAGTTCGCCCGATCGCCTCGGTATTCTCTACCTGACCACCTGTGTCGGTTTGGGGTACGGGCCGCTAAGAACTCGCTAGAGGCTTTTCTCGGCAGCATAGGATCACTGACTTCACCTGAATCGGCTCGGCATCACGTCTCAGCCTTCATGTGTTGCGGATTTGCCTACAACACGGCCTACACGCTTACCCCGGCACAACCACCGGCCGGGCTCAGCTACCTTCCTGCGTCACCCCATCGCTTGACTACTACCCATCAGGTTCCCACGCTCCCCACCATCCGTCCGAAGACATCAGGCAGCTCGGGTGGTTAGCACAACGAGGTTCATCAGGGACGCTCTTTCGCGGGTACGGGAATATCAACCCGTTGTCCATCGACTACGCCTCTCGGCCTCGCCTTAGGTCCCGACTCACCCAGGGCGGATTAGCCTGGCCCTGGAACCCTTGGTCATCCGGCGGAAGGGTTTCTCACCCTTCTTTCGCTACTCATGCCTGCATTCTCACTCGTGCCGCGTCCACAACTGGGTCACCCCGCTGCTTCACTCGCGGCACGACGCTCCCCTACCCATCCACACACCTGCACAAGGAATCAAGTCCAAGCGAGGATAAAATGTGAATGCCACAGCTTCGGCGGTGTGCTTGAGCCCCGCTACATTGTCGGCGCGGAACCACTTGACCAGTGAGCTATTACGCACTCTTTAAAGGGTGGCTGCTTCTAAGCCAACCTCCTGGTTGTCTATGCGACCCCACATCCTTTTCCACTTAGCACACGCTTAGGGGCCTTAGCTGGTGATCTGGGCTGTTTCCCTCTCGACTACGAAGCTTATCCCCCGCAGTCTCACTGCCGCGCTCTCACTTACCGGCATTCGGAGTTTGGCTGATTTCGGTAAGCTTGTGGGCCCCCTAGACCATCCAGTGCTCTACCTCCGGCAAGAAACACGCGACGCTGCACCTAAATGCATTTCGGGGAGAACCAGCTATCACGGAGTTTGATTGGCCTTTCACCCCTAACCACAGGTCATCCCCCAATTTTTCAACATTGGTGGGTTCGGCCCTCCACGCGGTCTTACCCGCGCTTCAGCCTGCCCATGGCTAGATCACTCCGCTTCGGGTCTAGGACACGCGACTGAATCGCCCTATTCAGACTCGCTTTCGCTACGGCTCCCCCACACGGGTTAACCTCGCCACATGCCACTAACTCGCAGGCTCATTCTTCAAAAGGCACGCCGTCACCCCGCAAGGCTCCGACGGATTGTAGGCGAACGGTTTCAGGTACTATTTCACTCCCCTCCCGGGGTACTTTTCACCATTCCCTCACGGTACTTGTCCGCTATCGGTCACCAGGAAGTATTTAGGCTTACCAGGTGGTCCTGGCAGATTCACGGCAGATTTCAGGGGTCCGCCGCTACTCGGGAACACCCACAGAAGGTCAGCAACTTTCACCTACCGGACTCTCACCGTCTACGGTCAGCCATTCCAGACTGTTCGACTAGCCACTGACTTTGTAACTTCTCGAATGCATGTCAGTACATTCAGCAGGGTCCCACAACCCCGACCACGCAACCCCTGACAGGTATCACACGCAGCCGGTTTAGCCTCGATCCGCTTTCGCTCGCCACTACTCACGGAATCACTAAATTGTTTTCTCTTCCTACGGGTACTGAGATGTTTCACTTCCCCGCGTTCCCTCCACACACCCTATGTGTTCAGGTGTGGGTGACACCACATGACTGGTGCCAGGTTTCCCCATTCGGACACCCTGGGATCACAGCTTGGTTGACAGCTCCCCCAGGCCTATCGCGGCCTCCCACGTCCTTCATCGGCTCCTGGTGCCAAGGCATTCACCGTTCGCCCTTGACAACTTGACCACAAAGATGCTCGCGTCCACTGTGCAATTCTCAACAAACGACCAACCCACAACCCGATCCGCCCCACACCAAACCCAACCAAACGGTCAGCGGTATGTGAGGCCAGGCCATGCCTGGCAGACTCCCAGCCCCCACCAAGGAGGGCCGGCCCAGTCTCTGAAACAACAACCAACGGTTGTTCCTTCAGGACCCAACAGGGTGCTCACATTTCCCCCCAGCCGCACCAGAAGCAACCGTTCCCACCACCCCAAAAGGTGGCTGTACTAAGCGCCGCCGGCCGTTGCCAGGGCAAAACTTGCCAGTGTCTCCGCCATTCGAGCACCCCACCACCACATTCGGGCAGTGCGGGCTCCTTACCGACTTTCGTCGGAAGGTGCTCCTTAGAAAGGAGGTGATCCAGCCGCACCTTCCGGTACGGCTACCTTGTTACGACTTCGTCCCAATCGCCAGCCCCACCTTCGACGGCTCCCTCCACAAGGGTTGGGCCACCGGCTTCGGGTGTTGCCGACTTTCGTGACGTGACGGGCGGTGTGTACAAGGCCCGGGAACGTATTCACCGCAGCGTTGCTGATCTGCGATTACTAGCGACTCCGACTTCACGGGGTCGAGTTGCAGACCCCGATCCGAACTGAGACCGGCTTTTTGGGATTCGCTCCACCTCACGGTATCGCAGCCCATTGTACCGGCCATTGTAGCATGCGTGAAGCCCTGGACATAAGGGGCATGATGACTTGACGTCATCCCCACCTTCCTCCGAGTTGACCCCGGCAGTCTTCGATGAGTCCCCGCCATAACGCGCTGGCAACATCGAACGAGGGTTGCGCTCGTTGCGGGACTTAACCCAACATCTCACGACACGAGCTGACGACAGCCATGCACCACCTGTGACCGCCCCCGAAGGACCTCACATCTCTGCGAGTTTTGCGGCCATGTCAAACCCAGGTAAGGTTCTTCGCGTTGCATCGAATTAATCCGCATGCTCCGCCGCTTGTGCGGGCCCCCGTCAATTCCTTTGAGTTTTAGCCTTGCGGCCGTACTCCCCAGGCGGGGCGCTTAATGCGTTAGCTGCGGCACAGGGAACCGGAGAGGCCCCCCACACCTAGCGCCCAACGTTTACAGCGTGGACTACCAGGGTATCTAATCCTGTTCGCTCCCCACGCTTTCGCTCCTCAGCGTCAGTATCGGCCCAGAGACCCGCCTTCGCCACCGGTGTTCCTCCTGATATCTGCGCATTTCACCGCTACACCAGGAATTCCAGTCTCCCCTACCGAACTCTAGCCTGCCCGTATCGACCGCAGGCTTGGAGTTGAGCCCCAAGTTTTCACGGTCGACGCGACAAGCCGCCTACGAGCTCTTTACGCCCAATAAATCCGGACAACGCTCGCACCCTACGTCTTACCGCGGCTGCTGGCACGTAGTTGGCCGGTGCTTCTTCTGCAGGTACCGTCACTCTCGCTTCGTCCCTGCTGAAAGAGGTTTACAACCCGAAGGCCGTCATCCCTCACGCGGCGTCGCTGCATCAGGCTTCCGCCCATTGTGCAATATTCCCCACTGCTGCCTCCCGTAGGAGTCTGGGCCGTGTCTCAGTCCCAGTGTGGCCGGTCGCCCTCTCAGGCCGGCTACCCGTCGTCGCCTTGGTAGGCCATCACCCCACCAACAAGCTGATAGGCCGCGAGCCCATCCCAAGCCGAAAAACTTTCCACCACCAGCCATGCGGCCAGAAGTAATATTCGGTATTAGCCCCCGTTTCCGAGGGTTATCCCAAAGCTTGGGGCAGGTTGCTCACGTGTTACTCACCCGTTCGCCGCTCGAGTACCCCGAAGGGCCTTTCCGCTCGACTTGCATGTGTTAAGCACGCCGCCAGCGTTCGTCCTGAGCCAGGATCAAACTCTCCAACAAAAAATTAGTTGAACAGCATCCTGACAACAAACAAATGTTGCCAAAGGAATCCCAACCAGCCAAACCGAAGCCTGACCAGTCCGGGGTATAAATCATAATTGGCACTGGCTTTACAAGCACCCTGTTGAGTTCTCAAAGAACAACCACACACCGACCAGAAGCCCCACCACAGTGGAACCCCAACCGGGGCTTTTC
>NZ_QGSY01000045.1 GCF_003857035.1 Micromonospora arida | reverse complement strand
GTACTGGTTGGGGTTGGTGGGGTCAGGGCTTCGGTCAGGTCGGGGGCGAGGAGGCCGATCTGCCACTCGCGGGCATTGAGGCCGCGCAGGGTCTCCGCGACCGACGCCTCGGTGATCTCCTCCGGAGGGGTCCAGGCCACCCGGCGGACCGAATCCGGAGTGATCAGGTTTTCCGGCGGAAGGTTGTGCTCACCCGCGATGCGGATCACGACCTCCCGGCAGCGGGCCAGCCGACCGGCCGCCACCGGGTCCCGCTCGGCCCATCGGTGCGGCGGAGGCGGGCCCTCCACGGCCGGCGAGACCGGCAGGGAATCCTCCGGCAGCTGCCGGGCGTCGTCGAGCGCGGCGAGCCAGGTGCGGGCCAGCCGACGGACCGACCGACCACCGAAGCCGGGGAGGGTCAGCAGGGTCTTCTCGTCCTTCGGGTCCAGTTCCGCCGCGGCGATGATCGCCGAGTCGGGCAACACCCGACCGGGAGCGGCGTCCCGCCGGGCCGCGATCTGGTCCCGGGCGTACCACATCGAGCGGACCCGGGCCTGGGCCCGCGCCCCCCGCAGCCGGTGGATGCCGGAGGTGCGCCGCCACGGCTCCGCCCGGACCCGGGGCGGACGTGCCCCGGTGCGGACCAGGGCGGCGAACTCCTCCGCGGCCCAGGCCGACTTGCCCTGCCGGGTCAACTCGGCGTCCAGCGCGTCGCGCAGGTCGGTGAGCATCTCCACGTCGAGGGCGGCGTACGTCAACCACGACTCTGGCAGCGGTCGGCTCGACCAGTCGGCCGCCGAGTGGTGCTTCTCCAGGGTGAACCCGAGCAGCTGCTCGGTGAGCGCGGCCAGCCCGACGCGTTCGAAGCCGGCCAGCCGAGCCGCCAGCTCGGTGTCGAACAGTCGGCGTGGACGCAACCCCACCTCGGCCAGGCAGGGCAGATCCTGGCTGGCCGCGTGGAGGACCCACTCGGCCTCACCGATCACCGCGTCCAGCGCGCTGAGGTCGGGCAGGGGCAGCGGGTCGATCAGCGCCGTGCCCGCACCGGCCCGGCGCAGTTGCACCAGGTACGCGCGCTGGCTGTAGCGGTAGCCGGAAGCCCGTTCGGCGTCCAGGGCGACCGGGCCGGTGCCCGCCGCGAAGCGGGCCACGACCTCGGCAAGCTCGGCCGGGGTGGCCACCGGATCGGGGGTGCCGTCACGCGGTGCGATCAGCGGAACGGGCCCACCGTCGGTCGGGTCGGCCCCCTCGCCCGCCGGCTGCGGCTGGGCCGACGGCGGGTGCTGGGGTGCGTTTCCCGGAAGTTCTTCGGTGGGCCGACGGCGCAGGGGTGGTTCGTCGGTCACCTGCCAACCCTAGTGCGCGCGGAGATCCGGCGGGTGCAGCCGGTCCGGCGTGTGTCGATCAGGTGTCCGCAAAGTGTCCTGCCGAGGGCCGAACGTCAGGCTGCGCCGGCCGGGCGGCGATCGGAGAGGGCGGTGACGCCGGGTGGGGGGAGACCGGCGGTGGAGGCGAGCAACGCGCACCAGCCGTGCAGGTGTGGGGTCAGGTCGTCGTCGATCGGCGTCCAGGACGCGCGGATCTCGATGTCACCGATGGTCGGTGGCCCGGCGAGATCGCCGAACCGGGTCGACATGGTCTGCGTCACCGTTCCGCCGATCGCCCGGTGGCCGGCGTCCTGGGCGTCCAACGCGTCGGTCAGCCACGTCCAGCCGACCCCGGGCAGCAGCGGGTCGGCGGCCAGATCGACCTCCAACTCGGCGGTCACGTAGGTGACCAGCCGTAGGGTGCCCTGCCACGCCTCGTGCCCGACCGGGTTGTGCAGCAGGATCAGCCGGCCGGTCGCCACCTCGTCGTCGTCGCGCAGCACGGTCGCGGCGAGCGCGAACGCGTACGGGGCCAGCCGCTGGGGCGCGCCGACCTCCTCCAGGGTGATCTCCGGCCGCGGGGTGGTCGACCGCAGCCCGGCGACCGCTCGGGCGAACGTCTCCGGGAGGGCGATCGGGGGGGCCATGTCGGCAGCCTATGCCGCCGCCCGTCGCCCGCTTCGACGGCGCGCCGACGCTCGTGAAGGGCGCCGGGCGTAAGGAACGGTGCCCTTCCTCTCACCCCCACCCGGTTGGGGGTGGCCGGCGTGGCACGATTGCGGCGATGACCACGGACACCACGGGCACTGTCGCCCGAGACGGAGATTCCCGCCCCGGCGGACCGGCCGACTCGCCCTTCATCCGGGCCTGCCGACGTCGGCCCGTCCCGCACACCCCGGTCTGGTTCATGCGCCAGGCCGGCCGCTCCCTCCCGGAGTACCGGGAGATCCGGGCGAGCGTGCCGATGCTGGAGTCCTGCCGGCGCCCGGAGCTCGTCACCGAGATCACCCTCCAGCCGGTGCGCCGGCACGGCGTGGACGCGGCGATCCTGTTCAGCGACATCGTGGTGCCCGTCGCCGCCGCCGGGATCGACCTGGACATCGTGCCGGGCACCGGCCCGGTGGTGGCCGAGCCGATCCGCACCGCCGCCGACGTGGAACGGATCCGCCGGATCACCCGCGACGACGTCTCGTACGTCGACGAGGCCGTCCGGCAGTTGGTGGTCGAGCTGGGCGACACCCCGCTGATCGGTTTCGCCGGCGCGCCGTTCACGCTGGCCAGCTACCTGGTCGAGGGCGGGCCGTCGCGCACCCACGCGAAGACCAAGGCCCTGATGTACGGCGACCCCGAGCTGTGGCACGCGCTCTGTGCCCGGCTGGCCGAGGTGACGTTGGCCTTCCTGCGGGTGCAGATCGAGGCCGGCGTCTCCGCCGTGCAGCTGTTCGACTCGTGGGCCGGCGCGCTCTCCGAGGCCGACTACCGCCGTTTCGTGTTGCCGCACTCGACCACCGTGCTGAGCGGGCTGGTCGATGACTGCTCCGGGTCGGGGCGCGGCGACAGACGCGCCGAGCCGGAGCGGTCGCCCGCCGGGGTGCCCCGGATCCACTTCGGGGTGGGCACCGCCGAGCTGCTCGGCGCGATGGGCGAGGCCGGGGCCGACGTGGTCGGCGTCGACTGGCGTACGCCGCTGGACGTGGCCACCGGCCGGATCGGCGCGGACAAGGCGGTGCAGGGCAACCTGGACCCGTGCGTCCTGCTCGCGCCGTGGCCCGTCGTCGAGGCCGAGGTGCGCCGCATCCTGGAGCAGGGCCGGGCGGCCCCCGGGCACGTGTTCAACCTCGGCCACGGGGTGCTGCCGGAGACCGACCCGGAGGTGCTGACCCGGGTGGTCGCGCTGGTGCACGAGCTGTCCAGCCGCCGAGCCGACCAGGGCTGACCGGGAATGCGGCAGCCCTGGCGGGTGGCGGTGGTCGGCGGCGGGATCGCCGGCCTGGCCGCCGCGGTCCGCCTGCGCGACCGCGCACCCGCCGGCACCGAGATCACGGTGTACGAGCAGTCCGGCGTGCTGGGCGGGAAGTTGCGCTCCGGGGAACTGGCTGGTCAGCCGGTGGAGTTCGGCGCGGAGTCGTTCCTGATGCGCGACCCGACCGGCGCCGAGAGCGCGGCGGTGGCGTTGGCCCGCCGGCTCGGATTGGCCGAGAAGATCGTGCACCCCACCGTGGGGCGGGCCGCGCTGGTCATCGACGGAGGGCTGCGCCCCATCCCGGGCGGCACCCTGGTGGGCGTACCCGGGGATCTGGATCGGGTGGCCACGGTCGCCCGCCCGGCCGCGGACGCCGACACCGACGGCGGTCGGCCGCTGGTCGGGCCGGACGCGGACGTCTCGGTGGGCGCGCTGGTCCGGTCCCGCTTCGGCAACGAGGTGGTCGAGCGGCTGGTCGACCCGATGCTGGGCGGCGTGTACGCCGGCCGCGCCGACGATCTTTCCCTGGTCACGACGATGCCGGCGCTGGCCCGCACGGCCCGGGTGGAGCACACCCTGGTCGGCGCGGTCCGGGCCGCGCAGGCCGCCGCGCCGCGTGCGCCCGGCGCCCCGGTCTTCGGCACCCTCGCCGGTGGGCTGAGCACCCTGATCGAGGCGGCGGTGACGGCCAGCGGCGCGACGGTACGGCGGGACGCCGCCGTGCGCGAGTTGACCCCCACCGGCACCGGCTGGCGGCTCACCGTCGGCCCGACCCGTGACCCCGAGCTGGTGGACGTGGACGCCGTGGTGCTTGCGGTGCCGGCGCGCCCGGCGGCGCGGCTGCTCGCCGGCCCCGCGCCGGCGGTGGCAGCGGGCGTCGGCGCGCTGGACTACGCGAGCGTCGCACTGGTCACCATGGCGTTGCCGCAGCCGCGACTGCCCGAGCTGTCCGGCTTCCTGGTGCCGAGTACCGAGGGTCTACTGATCAAGGCGGCGACCTTCTTCACCACCAAGTGGGGGCACCTGCGCCGGCCCGACGGGTTGGCCCTGGTGCGCGCCTCGGTGGGCCGGTACGGCGAGGAGGCGCACCTTCAGCGCCCCGACACGGACCTGGCGGCCACCGTGCACCGGGAGCTGTCGGCGGTGCTCGGCACCCCGCTACCCGCCCCGGTCGACGGGCACGTGCAGCGGTGGGGCGGTGCGCTGCCGCAGTACGCGCCAGGGCACGCCGACCGGCTCGGCGCCGCGCGGACAGCGCTGCGGGCAGCGCACCCCACCCTGGTCCTCGCCGGCGCCGGCTACGACGGCGTCGGCATTCCGGTCTGCGTCCGCTCCGGCGAGACGGCGGCCGAAGAGATCATCACAGCACTGGGAGGATCGGCGAGATGACCGAGCAGACCAACGCGGCCCGGTTGCGGGAGCTGAACGAAAGCATCCGCTACACCATGTGGTCGGTGTTCCGGGCCAGTTCCCCGCTGCCGTCGCTGCGGGACAACGTCACCGGCGAGGTGGTGTCCCTCTTCGAGGAGCTGGCCGGCAAGGACGTCGTGATCCGGGGCGTGTACGACGTCTCCGGGCTGCGCGCCGACGCGGACGTGATGATCTGGTGGCACTCCGCGTCCAGCGACGCGCTCCAGGACGCTTACCTGCGGTTCCGCCGCACCACGCTGGGCCGGGCGCTGACCCCGGTGTGGTCGCAGATGGCGCTGCACCGGCCGGCCGAGTTCAACAAGAGCCACATCCCGGCGTTCCTGGCCGGTGAGGAGGCTCGCCCCTACATCTGTGTGTACCCGTTCATCCGCTCCTACGAGTGGTACCTCCTGCCCGACGCCGAGCGGCGCGAGATGCTGGCCGAGCACGGCAAGTTGGCCCGCGGCTACCCGGACGTACGGGCCAACACGGTCGCCTCGTTCGCGCTCGGCGACTACGAGTGGATGCTCGCCTTCGAGGCCGACGAACTGCACCGGATCGTTGACCTGATGCGGGACCTGCGCGCCTCCAGCGCCCGCCGGCACGTCCGCGAAGAGGTCCCGTTCTACACCGGCCGCCGCCGTTCGGTAGCCGAAATCGTCAACTGCCTGGTCTGACGGGCCCTCCGCCCCCAGC
>NZ_QGSY01000311.1 GCF_003857035.1 Micromonospora arida | reverse complement strand
GGATCACCGGGATCGCCGGGCTCGTCGTCCCAGACGCTGCAGTCGGGTTGGTCGGGTGGGCAGCCCGCGCCCGGGTCGGCCCGTAGGGCGGCGGCGGCCGGCGGGGCCGCACTGACTACCAGCAGGAGCGTGAGGCCGAGGCCGGCGAGCACCCGTCGGGTCGTCGCGGCCCGGCTCAGCACGGCTGGTCCCGGTGCGTCGCACCGTAGTTGATCAGCCAGCGACCGTCGGGATAGCGGGTCGCGGTGGCGGTGGAGAGGTGTCTGCCGCCACCGCTGCCGGGGACCGAGCGCTTGTCCTTGGCGTAGACCAGCCGGTAGCCGGTCGTGTCCAGGCAGTCCTGGATCTCCACGGTGGCCGGCTTCGCGTCCAGGCTGACGGCGGTCACGGACGGGTCGGACTTGAACGTCCCGGTACGCATGGCACCGTGCTCCTTAGCCTCGCGAATGGACACCCGCACCCGAGTCAAAAGTGGATCACCGAGGAATCGGGACAGTTCCGGCAGGCGCGGATCACTGCGCAGGCCCGCCGTGCGCGAGGCCGCGAGATATCCGGAGTACGCGTCAAGTGCCGCCTTTTCGGCAGCGCGTCGTTCGACGTCGGAATCGGTCCGGGGGTCGTTGTCGCGGGCTTCCGTCGGCCGTTCGACCGTTTCTCGTCCGCTGGCGCAGGCGGTGACCGGCATCGCCGCCACGCCCACCAGCAGGCAGATTGCCGCTCTTCTGAGCTGCCGTCCGCGCACCGTCGAGCCTCCTCGTGGTCGCCCGGGGCGGTGACGGTTCACCGCCGCCGGGCATGCGGAAGCGCGCCCGGATCAGCACATCCGGAGCCGTTCATTGCGCTTCTGCATTCACCGTTACGGATCTTTTACAAATTCGGGGTCCTGTGTCGTCCGATGGTGAAGGTGAGGCTTGCGTCACACCCAAGGGGCGAGCATAGGCTGACGCTCGCCGATGCAACAGAGGCAATTCAAGTGAACACTCAGCGTGATGACAGGTGGTGGTGGCGGGTGTCCACACTGTGCCCCGGGCAATGGGCGAGCGAACTGTCGTTATTGATGGGGCGTCGCCGGGCCGGATGGGTTCACCGGAGTCGCGCCATCGGTCGCGGGAGTGGGACATCGCGGTCTCATCCCGGCATTCGACCGGCGTCGGCACCCTGTCGGAGGGTTGTTCCGCCCAACGGCACGCCTGCCTCGGAAGCGGTCGAAAGCACCCGCGCAGGCTCCGGTCGGCAGGTCGCTTTCTGCGCCATCCGCTACACCACAGCGAGCGCTCAATCACGATCCGTGTTCACCATCGGGGGGAAGTGTCCGACCGCTATGGAGGCGACATGGCGCTGACCGACCCTCCGGCGGCCGTCCCCGGTCGGGAAGACCCACCCGATCGGAGCCTGGCACCCCCGCCGTCCGGTGCTGTGACGAAACCCGCAAGCCAGACAACGCCCGCTCTGCCGCGTGAACGACCGGCGGGCCTCGCCTCGGCCTTGGGACGCACCCGGGTCTCGACAGTGTTCGCGATCCTCGCGATCAGCCCGCTGATGCGGTTGGCCGCGCTGCGTTATGCCGTACCGCCGGGTCTGCCCAGCCGGACCGGCTGCGACGCCTGCGGCGCGCCGGTCGGTCTGACCCACCCCTGGCCGGCGCTGGGCCCGGCAGCCAGGTGCGGTCACTGCCGCGCCCGGGTCGGCCCACCGCCGGCCACCGTCGAACTGGCCGTGCTCGCGGCGGCGGTGCTGCTGGCGCTCGCCGGTCCGCCGGGCGGGGCGCTGCCGGCGCTGATCTGGTGGCTCGGCTGGACCATCCCGGCGATCCTCGTCGACCTGGCCGTGCACCGGTTGCCGGATCGGCTCACAGTGCCCGCGGCGGCCGGCACCTGGCTGCTGCTCGGCGTGGCCGCGCTCGACGCCGACCCGGAGCACTGGCTGCGCGCCGTCATCGGTGGCGCCGGGCTGGCGTTCTTCTTCGCCAGCACCGCGGTGCTGCTCGGCCGCCGCGGCTTCGGGCTTGGCGACGCCAAGCTGGCGCTCAGCGTCGGCGCGCTGCTCGGCTGGTACGGCTGGCCGGTGCTGCTGTTCGGGCTGGTACTCACCTTCGGGCTCTCAGCCCTGGTGAGTCTGGGTCTGCTGGCCACCCGCCGCGCCAACTGGAGCACCCACCTGCCGTTCGGACCGTTCCTGCTGATCGGCACAACGGCCGCCCTCCTACTGGCGACCTGACCCGCCTTCGCCGCCTCGGCCCACCAAGATCGCGCTCGATCCAGGATCTGGTGGTGTCGGTCGCGATGGAGGCCACTACGACCAGGATCGAGCGCGATCTTGTCGGCGGGGCGCGCGGCGAGAGGGCGTCGGTGGTCAGGGGCGGGAGCGGCTGGCCAGTTTGGGGCCCGGGCTGTCGGGGCGGTTGGCCCGGCGGCGGAGCACCTCGCTGGTCGGGCGGGCCAGCAACGGGGTGGCCACCACGGCGACCAGGGCACCGAACAGCACGCCCGCGATCACGTCGTGCGGGTAGTGCACGCCCACGAAGACCCGGGAGAAGGCACCGAGCGCGGCCAGGGGCAGCGCGATCAGGCCGAGTCGGCGGGAGAGCAGCAACGTGGTGACCGCCAGCGCGCCGGCGATGGTGGCGTGGTTGCTGGGGAACGACCAGTCGCCGGGGGGTGGGCAGGCACCCGCGATGATCTCCCGGCCGATGGTTCGGCACGGGCGGTCCTCGTCCACCACGGTCTTGAAGAACTCACTTCCCACGTACGCCAGAAGGGCCGGCACCGGCGCGATCAGGGCGAGTGCCCGGTCGTGCGGGCTGCCGGACCAGCGGCTCAGCGCGGCCATCACCAGCAGCGCGCCGAGCAGCAGGATCACCCCCTCGGTGGCGTGTCCGACGAACCACTGCACCGGCTCTGGGCTGCTGGCGGCGGCGTCGACGACGTCGCGGTACCACTCGGCGCTGATCTCCGGAACGTCCGTGCTGCCGTTGTCGAGCATGCATCACCTCACTTCACGTTCATACCCCGTTCACCCTGGGAACACCCTAGGAACCCGCCAGAGGGCACTGCTCCTGTCGAAGGTCGGGTGGGCTGCACGACCTTCGTCCAGGATTCGCACAGCCAGCTCTGGTTGCCTGATGCAGGAGGACGTCGACATTCACAGGAGGCTTCGTGCAGACCGGTTCGGCCACCGAACAACCGCAGTCCACCGCCGCAGCGGACGGCGAGACCTGGCGGATCCGGCGGACCGAGGCCGACCTGGACCGGCTCGGCGAGACCGAGTCGATCTTCGCGTTGGGCAACGGGTGGATCGGCTGGCGCGGGGTGCTCGACGAGGGTGCCCCGTGCGGGATGCCGGGCAGTTACGTCAGTGGCTTCCACGAGCGGCGCGAGCTGAGCTATCCCGAGGAGGGGTACGCGTTCCCGCCGGCGAGCGACACCGTCATCAGCGCACCGAACGCCGCACTGATCCGGCTCTGGGTCGACGACGAGCCGTTGGATCTCCGGACCGGGACGCTGCGCAGCCATGAACGGGTGCTCGACCTGCGTACCGGCGTGCTGCGCCGGGAGACCGAGTGGATTTCACCGGCCGGGCGGGGCGTACGCATCCGCAGCACCCGGTTGGTGTCCCTGCCGCGTCGCCCGGTGGCCGCCGTCCGGTACGAGGTCGAGCCGTTGGACACCCCCGTCGAGCTGCGGGTCTGCTCGGATCTGCTGGCCAATGAGAAGGTGCCGGAGCGTTCGGACGACCCACGGGCCGCCTCGGTGCCCACCGACCCGCTGACCGCCGAGACGTACCGTGCGACAGGCCTCGACGGGGTGCTGGTGCACCGCACCGAGCGAAGCGGCCAGCGCGTCGCGGCTGCGGTCAGTCACCTGTTGGAGGGGCCGGGCACGGTGACGACCAGTGGTGACTGCACCCCGGACCGGGTACGGCTGACCGTGACGGGTCGCCTGCACCCGGGGGAGCGGTTGCGGCTGACGAAGTTCGCCGCCTACGAGTGGGCGGCGGTCGACGCGACGCCCGCCGACGAGTTGGCCGCCCTGGTCGCCGCCGAGGCGGACGCGGCGCGCGCGGACGGCTTCGACGCCCTGCTCACCGACCAACGCGCCGCCCTGGACGCGGCCTGGCAGGTCGCCGACGTGCAGCTCGACGGCGATCCGGAGCTTCAGCAGGCCGTTCGGTTCGCGATGTTCCACCTGATCCAGGCCGGTCGTCCGGACTCCGAACGGACCATCTCGGCCAAGGGGTTGACCGGCAACGGCTACGACGGGCACGTCCTCTGGGACACCGAGAGCTACGTCCTGCCCGTGCTCACCTACCTTGCCCCGGCGGTGGCCCGATCGGCGCTGAGGTGGCGGCACGCCCACCTGCCCGAGGCGCGGGAACGGGCCGCCGAGCTGCGGTTGACCGGCGCGACCTTCCCGTGGCGCACCATCGGCGGCCGGGAAAGTTCCGGCTACTGGCCGGCGGGCACCGCCGCGCTGCACGTCAACGCCGACATCGCCGACGCGGTGCTGCGCTACCTGGCGGCCACCGACGACCAGCGGTTCCTGGCCGAGGCGGGGCTGGAACTGCTGGTGGAGACCGCCCGGCTCTGGCACGGCTTCGGCCACTGGTCGGACGAGGGCGACTTCCACCTGCACGGGGTGACCGGCCCGGACGAGTACGCCGCGCTGGTCGACGACAACGTCTTCACCAACCTGATGGCGAAGCGCAATCTGCGCGGCGCGGCGGACGCCGCCGAGGGGCATCCCGAGCTGGCCGACCGGCTCGGCGTGGACCGCGACGAGGTGGCCGGCTGGCGGGCCGCCGCCGACGCGATGGCCATTCCGTACGACCGCGAGCGTGGGGTGCACCAGCAGGCCGCCGGCTTCACCGAACAGCCCGAGTGGGACTTCGCGAACACCGGCGACGACGACTACCCGCTGCTGCTGCACTTCCCGTACCTGGAGCTGTACCGCAAGCAGGTGGTGAAGCAGGCCGATCTGGTGCTGGCCATGCAGCTCTGCCCTGGTGAGTTCACCGCCGACGAGAAGGCCCGCAACCTGGCCTACTACGAGGCCCGCACGGTCCGCGACTCGTCGCTGTCGGCGGCACCGCAGGCCGTGCTGGCCGCCGAGGTCGGGCACCTGGATCTGGCGTACGACCTGTTCGCCGAGTCGGTCCTTCAGGACCTGGCCGACCTGGGCGACAAGACCGCCGACGGGCTGCACCTGGCCTCGCTGGCCGGCGCGTGGCTGGCGCTGGTGCAGGGCTTCGGTGGGCTGCGCGACGACCGGGGGGTGCTCTCCTTCGACCCCCGGCTTCCGCGCCGGATCGACCGGCTGGCGTTCAGCCTGCGCTGGCGCGGCCACCGGCTGCGGGTCACGTTGACTCCGGCCGAGGCCCGCTACGAGCTGCCCGACGCTGCCGCGGATGCCGAGGTCGAGCTGTGGCACCACGGCGAGTCGCTGCGGGTCACCGGCGCCGAACCGGTCACCCGGCCGATGCCGCCGGTGCCCGAC
>NZ_QGSY01000192.1 GCF_003857035.1 Micromonospora arida | reverse complement strand
GCCCTTTGCTCTGCACCCGCGGACGCACCAGCTACTGACGGTGATTGGCGACTCCGCGGGTGCAGAGCAAAGGACGAAGGACGGGCATCCGGGGGTGGGGGCCGCAGGCCGGTCCGGCGGGAGCGTGCGGCCGACGGGCATGCCGACGTCGCGCCTGCCGCCACCGCGGACAGGGACACCCGCCGACCACGGCAACCACCCGTGCCACCTCCCCGGCGTCCCAGGCCTGATCTTCGCCGGCAGGCCACCCATGCGCCACCGGCGACGGGCATACTGCGTCGCGTGTTGACCCGATTCGGCTACCTCGACGCGCCCGCGCCGCTGGCGTTCGCCCACCGTGGCGGCGCCGCCGAGGGCGACGAGAACACCACCGAGGCGTTCGCCCGGGCCATCGGGCTGGGCTACCGGTACGTGGAGACCGACGTGCACGCCACCGCCGACGGCGTGGCGGTGATCTTCCACGACCCGACGTTGCGCCGGGTCACCGGTGAGGCGGGACGCATCGCCGACATGAGCTGGGCAGACCTCGCCTCGGTACGCGTCGGCGGCGCTGCCGTCGTACCCCGGCTCGACGAGGTGTTGGGGGCGTGGCCGCAGGTTCGCTTCAACATCGACGTGAAGGCCGACGGCGGCGTCGAGCCGACGGTCGCGACCGTGACCAGGGCCGGCGCCGGCGACCGGGTGCTCCTCGCCTCGTTCAGCGATGCCCGGCTGACCCGGCTGCGGGCGCTCACCGAGGGCCGGGTCGCCACCAGCCTGGGCATGCGCGGCGTCGCCCGGCTGCGGCTGGCCTCCCTGCACGGGCGGCCACTGCGGCTGCCGCCGTCGGTGGTCGCCGCGCAGGTGCCGCCACACTACGGGCGGGTGCCGGTGGTGGACCGCCGGTTCCTCGACTACTGCCACCGGATCGGCCTTCAGGTGCACGTCTGGACGATCGACGAACCAGCCCAGATGCACGACTTACTGGATCGTGGCGTGGATGGCATCATGACCGATCACGTCGGCGTGCTGCGCGACGTCTATCGCAGCCGCGGCCACTGGGCCGCCTGACCATCGAAGGACCCCCGATGGCCGAGACCGTGACCCCCACGGTGGACGACACCCCGCCTCCGGCGAGCACCCGCCGGGAGCGCAGGGGCTGGTACATCTACGACTGGGCCAACTCCGCGTTCCAGACCACCGTGATCACCGTGTTCCTCGGCCCGTTCCTGACCACCGTCGCCGAATTGGCGGCCGGCTGCGAACTCGGCGCGGACTCCTGCGACGGCTCCGTCTACCCACTGGGCATCAAGATCGCCGCCGGGTCCTACTACCCGTACCTGATCTCGCTGTCGGTGTTCCTCACCGTGTTCGTGCTGCCGGTCATCGGGGCGATCGCCGACCGCTCGGCACACAAGAAGCGGCTGCTCGGCGGCGCCGCGTTCACCGGCGCAGGCGCCACCATCGCGATGGCCTTCGTCACCGGTGACCGCTACCTGCTCGGCGGGGCGCTCTTCCTGGTCGCCAACATCTCCTTCGGCGCGGCGATCGTGGTCTACAACTCGTTCCTGCCGCAGCTCGGCGGCCCCGACGAACGCGACGGCATCTCCAGTCGCGGCTGGGCGCTGGGCTACCTCGGCGGCGGCCTGCTGCTGGCCCTCAACCTCGTCGCGATCACCCTGCTCGACGAGGGCGACAACCCCCAACGCACCCTGGACCTGGCTCGCTGGTCGATCGTGTCCGCCGGCGTGTGGTGGGCGTTGTTCACGCTGGTGCCGCTGCGCTGGCTGCGCGAGCGCCCCAGCGTCGCGGCCCTGGCCACTGGCGGCAACGTGCTCACCGACGGGTTCCGGCAACTCGCCCGCACCATGCGCGAGGTCAAGGCGTACCCGCTGACGCTGTACTTCCTGCTGGCGTTCCTGGTCTACAACGACGGCATCCAGACCGTCATCACCCTGGCCAGCCAGTACGGCACCGAAGAGCTGCGCCTGGAGCAGAGCACCCTGATCATCACGATCCTGCTGGTGCAGTTCCTCGCCTTCGGCGGCGCATTGAGCCTGGGAGCGCTGGCCAAGCGCATCGGCGCCTGGAAGACAGTGCTGCTCAGCCTGGTCCTCTGGACCGGTGTGATCATCGCCGCGTTCCGGCTTCCCGCCGAGGCGCCGCTGCCGTTCATGGTCCTCGGCGCGGCCATCGGCCTGGTCCTCGGCGGCAGCCAGGCGCTCAGCCGGTCGTTGTTCAGCCAGCTCATCCCGGCCGGCAAGGAAGGCGAGTACTACGGCTTCTACGAGATCAGCGACAAGGGCACCAGCTGGCTCGGCCCGCTCGCCTTCGGCCTGGTGTTCCAGCTCACCTCCTCCTACCGGGTGGGCCTGGTCTCACTGCTGATCTTCTTCGTGGTCGGGTTCCTGCTCCTCGCCGCCGTACCGATCCGCCGTGCCATCGTGGCCGCGGGCAACACCCCACCCCGGGTGCTCTGAGCACGCTCCCCGCGTCCGACGGATCAGGAACGGTCGATCGGCTAGGCTGCCCGACCGTGACCGACGACGCCGCGCCCGCCCCGACCTGCCTGGCCCACCCGTTCCCCGGCCAGCCACACCCCCCGGCCGGGTGCGCGGCCGCGCGCGGGCTCGACGGGCGTCCGGTGCACGCGGCGGCGTTGAAGTTCTTCTGGGGGCCGATGGACTGCGGCAAGTCCACGATGGCGTTGCAGATGAACTACAACCACGCCCGGCAGGGCCGGCGCGGGCTGGTCACCACCCGCATCGACCGGTCGCTGGGACCGCAGGTCACCACCCGCATCGGTCTGGCCCACGAGGCCATCGAGGTCACCGACGACCTGGACCTGCGGGCCCTGGTGCGCGGCCGGTGGGCCGACGGGGTACGCGTCGACTACCTGATCTGCGACGAGGCGTGCTTCTACACCGTCGAGCACGTCGAGCAGATGGCCGAGCTGGTGGACAGCTACGACGTCGACGTGTTCGCGTTCGGCCTGGCCACCGACTTCCGCTCGCGGCTGTTCCCCGCCACGCAACGCCTGTTCGAGCTGGCCGACGAGGTGGCCCGCATCCAGGTCGAGGTGCTCTGCTGGTGCGGCCGCGAAGGGTTGCTCAACGCCCGGGTCGTCGACGGGCGGGTCGTCCGTGAGGGCGCCCAGGTCGTCATCGGCGACACCGTCGACACCGCCGAGGTGCGCTACCAGGTGCTCTGCCGCCGGCACTACCGCAGCGGCGACCTCGGCCCCCGCGACTGAGGCGCCCACCACCGCTGTCGCCGAAACCGACCCGGTGCCCCGGACGGTCAGGACCGCTGCCGGGCCGCGGCGGCCCGCACCCGGAACCGGTCGGTCAGGATCACGGCGACCGTCACCGCCAACGCCACCGCGGCGCACACCGCGACGGGTGCCCCCAGCACCACACTGACCGGCATCAACGCCAGCAGGACCACCACCGCGGTGAGCCGGCTGATCGGCAGGGTCCGCCACAGCAGCGCCTTGTAGGCGGCGTGCCCGGCCAGGAACAGCGCGGGACCACCGAGGGTCAGCAGCACGTCGACCGTGGTGGCCGGCGCGCCCGGTTCCCGCAGCAACCGCTCGTCGGCCGCCGACGTGACGACGACCCCGGCGACGATCACCGGGTGCAGGTAGTTGAACGCGACTCGACTCAACGCGCCGGTGCGCTCTCCGGCGTGGGCGATGACCTCCGTGGCGGCCGAGGCCGAGCGGGCGAAGTACACCCACCACAGCGCCACCGAACCGCCGAACGCCAGCAGGAACGCCCCGGACGTCACCAGGTCCACGTGCGAGGTGAGGGTGCTGCCGGTGACCAGGATCGACTCCCCCAGCGCGATCAGGACGAAGGCCGCGCACCGTTCGGCCAGGTGCCCGCCCTCCACCATCCACCGCTCGGGTCGGCTGCGCCCTCGTCGCGGCAGCGGATAGCCGATCGAGAGGCCGACCACGTCGATCACGATCACCGCCGCCCACACGGCCTCGCGCGCGGCCCCGCCGACCAGGCCACCGAGGAGCATGAGCAGCGACGTCCCGGCGATCCACGGCAGCGACTGCCGGAAGCCGGCGACCAGCCACGGGCTGCCCTGTACCGCCCACAACGAGAACAGGGTGCGTCCCACCTGCACGGTCACGTAGACCACCGCGAAGAGCAGACCGGTCGAGCCGAACGCCTCCGGGATCGCCGCCGACAACAGCAGGCTGCCCAGCGTCACCCCGATCAGCATCGTCCGCACCGGCCCCTGGTCCGGTTGCAGCCAGTTGGTCACCCAGGTGGTGTAGACCCAGACGAACCACACCAGCGCCAGCAACAGGGCGGTACGCCCGGCGCCCCGCCAGTCCAGGTGCGCGATCAGGTAGTGCGACAACTGGGTGATGGTGAAGATGAAGACCAGATCGAAGAAGAGTTCCGTCGAGGTGGTCGGCTGCACCCCCTCGCGTGGTCGCAGCAGCTGTGGGCGTACCGGGGCGGCGACCGGGGGTTCAGAAGGGGTCACCGCACACCCGCCAGTCCCCGTCCTCACGGACCACCGGCAGGCGACGTTCTTCGCTGATTCCGCCGTCGCGGGTCACCTTCACGGTCACCGTGCCGTGCGGTCGTCCGCTGCGGGTGGCGACCGACACGTCGGTGATCTCGTAGTCGGTGACCATCGGTGGTGTCCGCACCCAACTGGTGAAGCCGATCGCGCTCCAGCGGCTGCGCGCGTCCTCGCAGAGCCGCTCGTACGCCCGGTCACTGTCGCCGAGGGCCACCTCGCTGAGGAAACCGTCGGCGGTCTCCCGGATCGGGCCGGCGGCCTGCCGGACGGTCTGTAGGTTCCAGGCGCCCAACCCGGCCACCCCCACGCAGCACAGCGCCACGCCGAACCCGGCGAACGCCAACCCGGTGCGCATCGGGCGGTGACGCCGGGCCGGTCGGCTCCACGACTGGCCCGCACCCACGACTACCGACCGTAGAGAAGACGCTCACGCCGACGGGCGACAAGCCGGAAACTGGGTGCGCCCGATGCGCGGGTGTGCCCTGTTCGCGGCGGCCTCGCATCGTCTACCGTCGGCGCACACCCCCGAGCAGTGCCAGGAGCCGATCGATGAGCCGCTTCGTGCAGCCGGTACCACCCCCCGTCGACCCGTACGCCGGTGATGGCCTGCTGCGGTCCTGGCTGGAGCGTCACCTCGGCCCGGGCGGGCACGCCGCCGCGAAGGGCCGTCTCGCGGACCTGGCCGCCGACGTCACCGGGCCGCTGCGCGCGGCGCACGCCGACGCGGAGGCGCACCCGCCCACGCTGGTCCGCTACGACCCGTGGGGTGCCCGGATCGACCGCATCGACACCTCCGCCGGTTGGCAGGCGCAACGCGCCGCCGCCGCCCGACACGCCGTGGTGGCGCTGCCCTACCTGTCGGACGCCCGGGGCACCTGGGGTGCCGCCGCGCGGGTCGTCCAGCACGCCCTGCTGCACCTGTACGGGCCGGAGTCGGCGACGTTCTCCTGCCCGGTGGCGATGGCCGACGGGGCGGCGGCGCTGCTCAGCATGCCCGACGTCGACGCCACTGTCCGCGACGCGTGGCTGCCCCGGCTGATCTCCACGGACCCGGCAACGGCGATCACCAGCGGGCAGTGGATGACCGAGTCGCAGGGCGGCTCCGATCTGGGCCGCTCCAGCACGCTCGGCCGCCCCGCGGCGGACGGTTCGTGGCGGCTGACCGGCGAGAAGTGGTTCTGCTCCGCCGCCGACGCGGCGATGGCGGTGGCGCTGGCCCGGCCGGAGGGCGCCGGGCGGGGCAGCCGGGTGCTCGCCCCGTTCCTCGTTCCCCGGTACGCCGTCGACTCACCGCTGGCCGACGGCGCGGCGCCGGGCGCACCCGCACCGGGTGTCACAGTGCACCGGCTCAAGGACAAGCTCGGCACCCGGGCGCTGCCCACCGCCGAGATCGGCCTGCGCGACGCGTACGCCCTTCCACTGGGTGACCCGGCGGCGCCCGGTCTGGTCCGGGCGATGACCCTGGTCGTGGTGACGCGGGTGCACAACGCCGCGGCGGCGGCCGGCGGGATGCGACGGGGTCTCGCCTACGCCCGCGCGTACGCCGAGGTGCGGCACGTCGCCGGCGGCCCGCTGGTGTCCTCGCCCCTGCACCGGGCCACCCTGGGCACCCTCGCGGTCGACGCGGCGGGTGCGTTCGCCCTTGCCGGGCACGCCTTCGCCCTGCTCGGGCGGGTCGAGGTCGGCGCCGACCCGGAGGCCGCGGCCGAGCTGCGCATCGTGGCGCCGTTGGCGAAGCTGGCCACCGGTCGGCTCGCCGTCAGCTCCGCCAGCGAGTACGTGGAGAGCTTCGGCGGTGCCGGCTACGTGGAGGACACCGGCGTTCCCCGGCTGCTGCGTGACGCCCAGGTGCTGCCGATCTGGGAGGGCACCACCAATGTGCTGGCCCTGGACGTGCTGCGCGCGTTGACCCGGGAGGACGCGGGTGCGCCGCTGCTGAGCCGGCTGACCGCCGCCGTCGACCTGGCTCGGCCGCTGTCGCCGGTGCTGGCCGACACCCTGGCCACCGCCGCCGCGCAGTTGGCGGAGACCATCACCGCGGTGACCGTCGACCCGGGGGCGTCGGCGGTGCTCGCGGGCGCCCGCGGTCTGGCGTTGCGCCTGGCGCACGCGCTGACCACCGCGTTGCTCGTCGAGCACGCCGCGTGGGGCGACGAGCAGGCGGAGTTGGCCGCCCGACTGTGGGCGCGCCGCTGGCTGCGGCACGAGGAGATCGCCGAGGACGCCCACCACCACCTCGACCTGCTCTGCTGACCGGCCGGCGCGAGCGGACAGGTGGGCGCTCATGTCGGTGCTGATCGAGCTGGGTGACGACCGGGGCGCGCCCCTGGAGGAGCGCCGCCCGCCTCCGCAGGTGTCCCGCCGGTGGCGGGTGGCGGCGCTGGTGGCGGCCTGTGTCCTGCTCGGCGGTGCCGCCCCGGCCGCGCGCCTGACGCCTCAGCTCGGGCCGGCGCTGCCCGCCCGGGCGACCGTGCTCGGCGCGGGGCCGCTGCTGCTGGTCGTCGATCCCGAGCCGAACCCGCCGACGCTGAGCGCCTACGACTCGGCCGCGCCGGACGGCCCGCCGCGCTGGCGGGTCACCGTGCCGCCCGCCGCCGGGTGGTCCGCCGAGGCCGCGGGTGATTTGCTGCTGCTGGTCGAGCGCGACCAGGCGCTCGGGGCGCGGGTGACCACCGCGCGGTCGTTGCGTACCGGCCAGCCGGTGTGGCGGCGACCCGAGCGGGTGTACGCGGCCGGGAACGAGGCGGTCGCGGTGAGCGAGGTGCGCAGCGCCTCCGAACCGGGTCGGCGGGTCGAGGGCACGGTGCACGGCGTCGACCCTGCCACCGGCGCGACCCGGTGGTCGGTCCCGCTGCCTTCCACGGCGGTGCTGCGGGCGCTGCCCGGGCGGGTGCTGCTGGTGCAGGACGACGGGCTTGCCCGGCTGCTCGACGCCCGTGACGGCACCGAACGCGGGCGGGGCCAGCTTCCGCCGGCCGACTACGGCCCGGACAATCCCCAGGTCGTCGGCGCGCACCTGGTGCTGCGCCACCCGAGCGGCGGCGCGATGGCGCTGACCGGCTACGACCTACCCTGGCTGGCGCAACGCTGGCAGGTGCCGGTGCAGCCGGGTGAGCTGATCCTGCGTCCCTGCCAGGGTCTGATCTGCGGGCAGGACGAGCAGGGACGCTGGGCGATCGACCCGGGCACCGGGGTGCGAGTGTGGACGTGGCCGGCCGGGGCGCGGTGGCGAACGGTGGCTGGCCCACGGGCCGCTGCGGAACCCCTGGTGGTGCTGGGGATGGCGGCGGACGGCAGGCGCTCCCTGATCGCGACGGTGGGACGCGACGGTCATCGGGTGTCCGCTGTGCTCCCGGCGGGTGTGACCGACTGCCGCCGGGTCGGCGCCGGGTTGATCTGCCGCGACGGCACGGCCCGCGTGACGTTCTGGCCCATCGAGGGCCCCTGACCCCGGGTCAGCGCAGAGGGCCTCGGGCAACGGCTGCGCGCATCGTCGCCGGATCGCCGGCCGGGACGAACTCCAGCCACCAGGTGGCGCCGGCGGCGGCCAGCTCACCGAGGTAGGCCCGTTCGGTGCGCTCGTCGGAACGGCGCCGCCGGCCGCCGACCGCCACGTCGAACGGCTGGCCGTCGGCGCGCGTCGCTGGTAGGGCGTTCGCCAGGTCGTGTACCTCGTCGGGGGTGAAGTCGGACCACCCGTCGGTGTCGGTGAGCTTGTACGGCACGATGCCGTCGGCGCGGGCGGCCCGGCGGCGCACCGCCCCGGCCTGGGTGCTCCCGCCGACCCAGACCGGCACTCGCGGCGACTGCACCGGCGCAGGCCGCAGCGACACCCCGTCGGCGCGGTAGTGGGTGCCCTGGTGGCTGACCCGTTCACCGCTGAGCAGCCCCGTCAGCAGGTCGAGACCCTCGTCGAGCATCGCGGCCCGCACGGACACCTCGGTCTGCTCGCCGAAGGCGGCCAGGCCCCGGTCGCCGGGGTCGCCGACACCGACGGCCACTGTGGCCCGGCCCGCGCTGAGGTGGTCGAGGGTGAGGACCTCCCGCGCCAACTTCGCCGGGCGACGCCGCGGCAGCGCGGTGACCGTGGTGCCCAGTCGCACCCGGTCGGTGCGCCCGGCGATCGCGGCGAGGACCAGCCACGGGTCGTAGGTGAACGGCTCGTCGCCGGAATAGTGGATCAGATAGTCCTCCAGGAACACGCCGTCCCAGTCGGCACGTTCGGCCAGCTCACCCAGCTCGACCAGAGTGGACACCGCGACCGCGGCCCCGCCGCAGGAAATCTCCAGACCGTGTCTCATCCGCCGACCATAGGGCGGGGGCCAGACGCTGGGCCGCCGCGAGTGTCGCGGGACCGGAGTTGTCGGGCCCCGGCGGCATACTGCCGGCGTGACAACTTCTGCCGACCTCGCGATGGTCAACCTCGACAGTTCCGATCCCGCCGGCCACGCCGCGTTCTACCACGAGGCGATGGGCTGGGAGGTCACCCACAGCGAACCGGAATACGCGATGATCAGCTCCGGTGGCGTCTCCATCGGTTTCGGGCTGGTCGAGGGCTACCGACCGCCCTCCTGGCCGGACCAGACCGGCGACAAGCGCTACCACCTGGATCTTTACGTCGACGACCTGGCGGCGGCGGAGGAGAAGTTCGTCGCCGCAGGCGCGTCGAAGCCGGCCTTCCAGCCTGGCGGCGACCGGTGGGTGGTGCTTCTCGACCCGATCGGGCAGCCGTTCTGCATCTGCCCCCGCCCACAGAGCTGACGCGGCGGGCGCTCCCGCAGAGCTGACGCGGCGGGCGCTGCTCAGCCGCGACGACGCGACCGGGCCGCCCACACCGCGTAGGCCGGGTCGCGGTCGAGGTTGTGCCGGTCCCGGTCGTAGCGGCGGGTGGTGCGCGGGTCGGCGTGCCCCATGGCGTCCTGCACATCCTCCAACGGCACGCCCTCCGAGCGGGCCGTGGTGGCGAAGGCGTGCCGCAGCGAGTGTGGGGACAGCTTCGCCCAGGCCGGGATGCCGGCGGCGCGGGCGAGCCGACGGACCATCCGGAACACCGAGTGCCGGTCCAGCCGGGCACCGCTGGCGGTGACGAGCAGCGGGCCGGTGAGCTGCGGCACCGGCACGCCGGTGGTGGCGGCCCGCTGGGCCAGGTAGGCGTCCACGGCGTGCCCGGTGCCGGGGGTGAGGGCGCGGCGACGTTGTTTGCCGCCCTTCCCGACGAAACGCACGCTGCGGTGGCCGCGTTCGGTGCCGAGGTCTGTCAGGTCCAGCGAGATCAGCTCCCCGACCCGTAGACCCAGGTCGGCGAGGAGCGCGAGCGCCGCCCGGTTGCGTACGGCGGTCGCGCCGGTGTCCGCGTCGGCGGCGCTGAGCAGGGCGTCCACCTCCTCGGGGGTGAGCCCGACGGTGGCGGAGTGGTCCCGGTCGACGCGGGGGCGGTCGGCGCCGGAGACCGGGTTGGCCGGCACAGCGCCCAGTTTGACCAGGAAGTCGTACCAACTGGACAGGGCCGAGAGTCGGCGCGCGACGGTCGCCGGGGTCAGTGTGCGGCCGCTGCGGGCGTCGACGCTGCTCTCCAGCGCGCGGGCATACTCGTTGACGTGCAGGAACGTGGCCCGCAGCGGGTCCAGGTCGTGACCGGCGCACCAGCGGAGCCAGCCGGTGACGTCACGTCGATAGGCGTCGCGGGTGTGCTCGGAGAGCCGCCGGTTGCGCAGCCACGCCTCGGTGACCTCGACCGGCCCGCTCGGCAGCGCCGGTGGCGCGGACGGGCGGGCGAGCACCGGAGCGTCGGAGAACACCATGTGAAAAAGGCTCTCAGCCTCGGGTGGGATCGGCGTGCAGGCGCGCCGATCCCACCCGTCACCGTGTCGGATCAGGCGTTGATCTCTCGGCGCGCGTCGCCGTTGGCCTTGATGGTCACCCGGCGGGGCTTGGCACGCTCGGCGACCGGGATGCGCAGCGTCAGCACCCCGTTCTCGTAGCCGGCCTCCAGCTTGTCGGCGTCCAGCGTGTCGCCGAGGAACAGCCGCCGGGTGAAGGTGCCCATCGGGCGTTCGGCGGCGACCAGTTCGACGCCGTCGCCGGTTGGCCGGCGACGCTCGGCGCGGACGGTGAGCACGTTGCGCTCGACGGTGCAGTCGATGCTGTCCGGGTCGACGCCGGGCAGGTCGAACGCCGCGTAGAAGTGGTCGCCGTCGCGGTAGGCGTCCAGGTGCATCGTCGCGGGACGGGCCGCCGTACCGAAGAACTGCTCGGCGAGCCGGTCCATCTCGCGGAACGGGTCGGTACGCATCAACATCGTCATGCCTCCTCGGTTCTCCTGGCCGAAGGTGATGAGTTGAGCCGGGCTGACTCAACTTCCTCTTCTTATTTAGCGCGTCCGCGCGCTGACGTCAACTGCTCCGGACAGCCGCTTTTCAAACCAGTGTTCGGCGTAGGGGCCCCGCGAGTACGCCGGGATCTCGGCGTAGCCGTGCCGGGCGTACAGGGCGCGGGCCTCGACCAGGTCGTGCCGGGTGTCGAGCCGGATCCGGTCCGCCCCGGCCGCGCGGGCCTGCTCCTCGACGGCGGCCAGCAGTACGGCGCCCCCACCGGCGCCGCGGTGCTCGGGGCGGATGAACACCCGGGTCAGCTCGGCCCAGCCGGCTTGCCAGCGCAGCCCGGCGCAGCCGGCCAGTTCGGTGTCGCGGTGGGCGACCAGGAGCAGCCCGCTCGGCGTTGTCAGGTCGTCGCTGGGTAACTCGGCCAGCGCCGCGTCGACCTCGCCGGGCAGGGCCGGGCGACGGTGATAGCGAACCACCATCTCGGTCATGTACTCGCGCAGCAGCAGTACCGCGTCGGGGTGGTCGGGCCGGCTGCTGCTGGTCGTCCAGGTGGGCCGGGCGCTAATGGTCACCTGTTGATCATCACCGCCCGGTCAACGGTTTTATCCGGCCGCGGCGGCGCTGCTGCCCCTGCGACATCCACCCCGCCTGCGTCGCCCACCCCGTGGTCAGCGCGACACGAGGTGGGCGGAGGGAATACCAGTCGCTTACCGGCGAGGGCGGGGCAGCAGGGCGATCAACGCGACCGCCACGGCCACGTGCGTTGCGCCGAGGGCGAGCTTGGCGCCGCCGGTGGCCTCGACGCTGAGCACGGGGACGAAGGACAGCACCGTCACGACGATGGCCAGCGAGATCCAGAGCGGTCGTGCGACCCGGGTGGCGAACCGCTCCAGCAGCGCCAGCGCGGCCCAGCCGAGCAGGGCGGCCGCCAGGGCGATCATGACGATCGCGCCGGCCCCGATGACAGTGGCGGGCTGGCCCGGGCTCTCGACGGTGTAGTCGACTCCGGCCAACGCGCCGATCGCCCAGATGGCCAGGGGAGCCACGACGGCGGCGGCGACGCCGAGGGCGCGGCGGCGCAGTGGTGAGGGGGCGGGGGTCGTGGCGGCGGCAGCACTCATGACGGCTCCTCGTTCAGGGGAAACGAACGAGTACGACCGTAACAGATAGTCTTGTTCGGGACTATCTTTCTTGGAACTAACAGCCGGAGCGGGCCCCCGGCGCGTACGGGGAGGTGTTGGCCAGTGGTCCGCTCACCAGCGCCAGGAGAGCCCGCAGGAACACCTCCCGGTCCGGCTCGGGCAGGGTTGCCAGCAGGTCGTCCTGGATGCGCCGGACCACCTGTTGCGCCTGCCGCAGCACCTGCTCCCCCGCCGGCGTCACCGCGACCATGCGGGCCCGTCGGTCCGTCGGCACCGGACGGCGCTCGGCCAGCCCGGCCCGCTCCAACTGGTCGAGCGTCACGACCATCGTGGTCTTGTCCACACCGCACCGCTCGCCGATCTCCCGCTGGGTCAGCTCACCGGTGTGGGCCTGTGCCAGCACGTAGTGCGCCCGCGGCGAGATGCCCAGCTCGGCCAGGCCGGCGGCGTGCTCGGTCTGCAACGCGTGACTCGCCCAGGAGAGCAGGAACAACAGGTCCGGCGGGCCATCGGAGGGCGTGCACGAGGTCATGCGCCGAGGCTAGCAAGATCCTCCGCAACCAGACGGTTCACGCAACCGGCGTTCAGGGCCGCTGGTAGATGCCGTGCTCGCGGATGAGCAACTGCTCGTCGATCAGATACCGGCGCAGCGTCGCGTGATCCGACCCGCCTGCGGCGCACCACGGCTTGAGCGCGTCGTCGACGGCCCGCTCCGGATAGCGGGTGCCCGGCTCGAACGACTGCTCGGCGATGTGCGCCAGCAGCACCCGCCGTCGACCCCGCTGCGCCGGAAGACCCACCAGGACGCCGGGGGTCCGCAGGAAGGTCCGCAGCACCGGATCGACGCCGGGTTCGGCGTCGTCGGCCGGGCGGCTGTCGCGCGCGGTGGCCCGCAGCGACGACTCGTCGGCCGCGAGCGTGCCGTCCGCGCCGGTGACGAGGCCCGCGTCGGTGAGCCGGCGGACTCCGGTGAGCGCCACCCGCACCGGCAGGCCGGTCCGCTCGGCGACCTCGGTCGCGCTGGTCGCACCCAGCACGATCGCCGCGAAGATCCGTCGCCGTCCGTCGTCGGCCAGGGCCCCGGCCAGCACATGCGCAGTCACGCCGGTCACCCTTGCATCAGCGGTACGCGCGCCGCCAGGCGATTTTCGGCCCCGCTCAGTCGGTCTGCGACGTGCTCTGTGGCTGTTCGGCGACGAGCAGCACCCGGCGCAGCAGGTCGGAGAGGTGTCGCCGCTCGGTCACGGTGAGCGCGCCGAGCAGGCGGTGCTCCTCGGCGCCCTGGACCTCCATCGCCCCGCGCCACGCGGCCTGACCCGCCTCGGTGAGTTCCACGTCGACGCGTCGACGGTCGACTGTCGACGGAATCCGGCGTACGAAGCCCCGCCGCAGCAGGGTGTCCACTCGCGCGGTGATCGAGGCGGGGGCCATCGCGAGGTCCGCGGCGAGATCCGAGGGGGCTGCCCGGCCGCCACGACCGGCCAGGGCGTGCAGGGTGTCGTACTCGTGGGCCGGCAGGTCGAGGTCGACCAGGACCCGCTCCTTGACCGCCCGCAGGTGCCGGGTCAGTCGGATCATCCTGGTCACCGCCCCCTCGACGTCCGCGTCGAGGTCGGGCACCACGGGCAGCCAGCGCTCGATGTGCTGGTCGACGGCGTCTGGAGTCGTGGTCACCGCACCAGCTTACCTCAGCACCGAAATATTCATTGCCGAAATATTCGGCGTCGAACTATGCTCGGGTCATGGCTCACCCACTGCGCAACCCCTCGTTCCGGCTGCTGTTCCTGGGTCGCAGCATCTCCGCCATCGGCGACGCGGTGGTGCCCGCCGCGCTGGCGTTGGCCGTGCTGCGTGCCACCGGCTCCACCGGCGCGCTGGCCGTCGTCCTCGCCGCCGCCGTTGTCCCCCGGCTGCTCCTGCTGCCGTTCGGTGGCGTCGTGGCCGACCGGTTCGACGCCCGCCGGGTCGCCCTGCTGGCCGACCTGGTCCGCTGCGCCACCCAGGTCGCGGTCGGCGTCGAACTGCTCGGCGGCGACCCGTCGCTGAGCACCGTCGTGGTGGCGTCGGCGCTGGGCGGCATCGCCTCGGCCTTCGCCATTCCGACCGCGTCTCCGCTGGTCGCCGGCACCGTCGAACCGGCCGACCGGCAGCGGGCCAACGCTCTGATGGGGATCACCGCCAACACCAGCCGCCTCGCCGGCCCGGCCCTGGCCGGCGCGCTGATCTGGGCCGCCGGACCCGGCTGGGCGTTCATCCTGGACGGCGCGTCGTTCGCGCTCAGCGCCACACTGCTCGCGCTGGTGCGGGTCCGCCACGTGCCGGTGCCCCGCCGATCCGTCCTGGCCGACCTGCGGCACGGCTTCGGCGAGGTACGCGCCCGCGACTGGTTCTGGACCAGCCTGCTCGGGCACGGCGTGTGGAACGGCGCCGCCGCCGTGCTGATGACCCTCGGGCCGGCCGTCGCCATCGACCGCCTGGGTGGCGAGACGACCTGGGTGCTGCTGTTGCAGGCCGGCGCGATCGGGATGCTCACCGGATCGCTGCTGGCCGGGCGGGTCCGGCTACACCGGCCTGTGCTGCTGGCCAACCTCGGGCTGGCCTGCTACGCCGCGCCGCTGTTCCTGCTCGCCGTCGCCGCGCCCGCCCCCGCGGTGATCGTCGCCTACGCGGTGGCGCTGACCGCCCTCGGCTACCTCAACCCGGTGTGGGAGACCGTCGTGCAGCACCACTTCCCGCCCGAGGTCCTGGCCCGGGTCACCTCGTACGACTGGCTGGTGTCGCTGGGCGCCATGCCGCTGGGATACGCGCTGGCGCCGTTGGCCGCCGACGCGTTCGGCGCACCCGTCCCGCTGGCCGTCGCCGGCCTGCTGGTGCTCGCCTCCTGCGCGGGCACCGCCCTCGTTCCCGGCGTACGCCGACTCACCTGGCCGGCGACTCCGCACCCGCAACCGGCCGAGCCCGCCGCGCTCCGCTGATCGGATTGCTCGTCGTTCGTGGCAACCGACGGCCGGCCCGGCGTACGCGAAAGGCTCCCGGTCGGCGCCGGGAGCCTTTGTGCGATGTGGCCGGTCAGCCGGCGTCGCGGGCCATCGCGACGAAGGCACACCACGATCGCGGGCTGAACGTCAGCGTCACGCCGTCGCGGTCCTTCGTGTCACGAACGAGGACCACTCCCGGAAGGTTGTCGGCAACCTCGACACAGTTGCCACCGTTGCCGCCACTTCTCGTGCTCTTCCGCCACTGCGCACCGGTCATGTCCATGATGCTGCCGCTTCTCTGAGAAGTTCCAACGAACGCCCTCGGGGCAGGGCCTCGCCGCGAATACGTTCCCACCGCCGCTCCAGGCTAACAAGATCCGACGTTTGGTCGAGGATCTGCGCCCGTGCCGCGCTGTCGACGTGCGCGACCCGCGACCCGTCCGGCATGTCGGCGATGGTGAACGGTCCGTCGAGGCCGGGGTAGCTGGGCGCGTCCGCCGTTACCCGGCAACCATAAAAGCCGCGCTCACCGACACTCTGATGACTACCTTCACCTACGGGCTGGTGGGTTGAACGGTGTCACCCGTCCCGTGTTTGCGCACCGCACCACACCGGGTTCGGCGACGGCGACACGACACCTCAGCGCAGCCCTCAGCGAGGAGTTCCGAGATGCCCGGCGCAGCGTCCGCCACGGCAGACGCTGCGCCGTTGCGTCCCACCCAACTGCTTCGCCGCAACAGACCATTCCGAACGCTCTTCTCGGCACGGCTCGTCTCGTACGCGGGCGATTCGCTCAGCCTTGTCGCGCTGATCTTCCACGTCGCCGAGACGACGGGTAAGGGGCTGGCAGTCGCGCTCCTGCTCCTTGTCGGAGATTTCGCTCCATCCCTGCTGGGTCCCTTCACCGGTGCCCTCGCTGATCGGCTCAATCTTCGACGGTTGATGGTCGTCTGCGAACTCATCCAAGCTGTGGCCCTGCTGGTCATCGTGCTGACAATGCCCTCGCTGCCGATGCTGCTGGCTCTCGTCGCGGTTCGCGCCACCGCGTCGCAGCTCTTTCAACCGGCGTCTCGGGCGGCGGTGCCCGCACTGGTCGGTGACCGTGACCTGGAGACCGCCAACTCCACCCTCGGGTTCGGCTCCAACGCGGCGGAGGCGGTCGGCCCCCTGCTCGCCGCGGCCCTGTTCCCGCTGGTCGGATTGCGTGGTGTACTGCTCGTCGACGCCGTGTCGTTTCTGGTCTCGGCCGTGCTGCTCGCGACGCTCCCCTCACTACCGCCAACTTCCGGTGCCGGGCGGCAGCCGTCCCTGCTGCGACAGGCCAGAGCGGGCGTCGCCTATCTGTTGAGTGTTCCGACGGTTCGGGTGATCTTCCTTGGCTTCACTGCGGTGGTCGCCTTCAACGGGGTCGACGACGTGGCGCTGGTGCTGCTGGCTCAAAAGACCTTTCACGTCGGCGAATCGGCGGTCGGGCTCCTGCTGGGCGCGGTCGGTGTCGGACTGGTGGCCGGTTACGCCATGTTGTCCAGGTGGGGCACCCGGGCGTCGATGCCGCTGCTGCTGATCGCGGGCTTCGCCGTCAGCAGTGTCGGCAACCTGCTGACCGGGCTCGCCTGGGCCGTCGCCGCCGCGATCGCCCTGCAAGCCGTCCGTGGGTTCGGGTTGGCGGCCATGGACGTCGCCTCCAGCACGCTGCTGCAACGCACGGTGCCACCGGGCATGCGCGGCAGGGTCTTCGGAAATCTGTACGGTGCGATCGGGGTCGCCGCCGCGACGTCCTACCTCGCCGGTGGTGTCCTGCTGGACGCCACCTCGGCCCCGGTGACGCTGATGGTCGCGGGGGTCGGTGGACTGGTGGCTACCGGCGTCGTCGCGCTGCGACTGCCGCGGGCGATGCGACGCGCCGACGAGGATGGTGCGACGCCGACGCCATTCGCGCCGACCACCGAGCAGATCGGGTGATCAGATCGGGCCGTCGGTGCGCAGCCGTGCGTGCAGGTGCATGTCGTGCCAGGCGTCGGCGTGGCGAACCGACCCTCGGAGCACGCCCTCCACCGGAAAGCCGGCCCCCGTGGCCACCCGGCACGACGCCGCGTTGGCGGTCGAGTGATCCAGGGCCAGCCGGTGCAGACCGGCCCGCGTGAAACTCCACCGGGTGAGTGCCCCCAGCGCCTCGGTGGCGATGCCCCGACCACGCGCGGCGGGCAACAACCAGTACGACACCTGCGCCGAGGCCTCGGTCAGCAGCACGCCCCGCAACCCCACCTGACCCAGCGGTCGGTCGTCGGCGTCGACGATCGCCCAGCTGGCGGCCGTCTCGTCGCGCCACCGGCTCGGCCACTGCGCCGTCCACGACCGCGCCTCGTCGTCGCTGTCGAGGCGACGCACGTGCCATCGCTGGATCTGCGGGCAGTCGAAGGCGGCCCGGACGGCCGGGGCGTCGTCGTCGCGCCACGGCCGCAGGGCCAGCCCGTGGCGTACCGGGAGGTGGGGTTGCTCCTGGGCGGCGAGGCTCCCGGCGGGCAGGGCTGGTGCGACGAGCAACGGCATCCGCCCATTATCGAGCCGACGGCCTCACTCCCCGGTCGGGCCGCCCGCGAGTTCGGCGACCACGTCCAGGTAGCGCAGGAAGACCTCGGTGCGGCTGCCGGCCGGGTCGGTGGGCTCGGGGAACGAGGTCATGATCCGGCCGGCAGGTCACGGCCGCGCTGACGCACTCCGGCCGCGCCGTACGGGTAGTCGCCCACCAGCGGGGCGCTCGCCTCGTCCAGCAGCCGCATCTGCTCGGCGTCCAGGACCAGGTCGGCGGCGGTCAGGTTGTCGTCGAGCTGGTCGGTGGTCCGCGCGCCGAGGATCACCGAGGTGACCGCCGGTCGGGCCGCCAGCCAGGCCAGCGACACCGCCGACATGGACACGCCCCGGTTGTCGGCGATCTGGCGGACCGCGTCGAGCACCCGCCAGGTGCGCTCCTCGGCGTTGCGACCCGCGTACGCCTCGACGCCGCGCTGCGGGTTCTCGCCGAGCCGGGTCGCGCCGGTGGGCGTGCTGTCGCGCTGGTACTTGCCGGTCAGCCACCCGCCGCCCAGCGGTGACCACGGCAGGATGCCGATGCCCTCGTTCTCGCAGACCGGCACCAGCTCGAACTCGATGTCCCGGGCCAGCAGGTTGTACTGCGGTTGCAGGGTCACGATCGGGGTGCGGTTGAGGTGTTGGGTGAGCAGTGCGGCCTTCTGCAACTGCCAGCCGGTGAAGTTGCTGACCCCCGCGTAGCGGATCTTGCCGGCGCTGACCGCGTCGTCGAAGAACCGCAGCGTCTCCGGCAGCGGGGTCAGCGGATCCCAGGCGTGCGCCTGGTACAGGTCGACGGCCTCGACGCCGAGGCGGCGCAGGCTGGCGTCCAGGGCGCGGGTGAGATGGACCCGGGACAGGCCGGCGTCGTTTGCCCCCGGCCCCATCGGGAACCGCCCCTTGGTGGCGATCACCAGGCGGTCACGCACGTCGGGCCGGCTACGCAGCCAACGCCCGATGATGTCCTCGGAGACGCCGGTGGAGTAGACGTCAGCGGTGTCGATGAAGGTGCCGCCGGCCTCGACGAACCGATCCAGTTGGGCGAAGCTGCCGGCCTCGTCGGTCTCCGCGCCGAAGGTCATCGTGCCCAGACACAGGGTGGACACCACGGTGCCGGTGCTGCCCAGAGTGCGATAGCGCATATCGTCCTTTCGGTCCGAGTGACAAAGCTGATCTTCGCACCCGCCTCGTCCACCCGCATTCGGGACCGTGCCGAACGCCGCTAGGGGCACCCACGGGGCGACGCCGCCAGTCATCATGAGCGGGTGAGCGAGCCCGCGATCGAGATCGACCGACCTCAGCGGCCGAGCCAGTCGCCGCCGTCGGGGCGGCCGCCGGAGCCCGGCGTTCGTACCCGCGGCCCGTGGCTGGTGGCCGCCGCGACCACAGTGACGCTCCTGCTGCTCGCCGGCCGTTACGGCTACCACCGCGACGAGCTGTACTTCCTGCTCGCCGGTCGGCACCTCGACTGGGGCTACGTCGATCAGGGGCCGCTCGTCCCGGTGCTGGCCCGGCTGCTCGACACGATCGCCCCGGGCAACCTGGTGGTGCTGCGTACCCCGTCGGCGGTGCTGGCCGGCGGCGCGGTGCTGCTGGTGGCCGCCATCGCCCGGGAGTTGGGCGCCGGCCGGGGCGGGCAGCTCTTCGCGGCGGTGCTCGCCGCGCTCTCCGGCATCGTGCTCGCCAGTGGTCATCTGCTCAGCACCACCACCGTCGACCTGCTGGTCTGGTTGGTCGCGGCGTGGTGCGCGGTGCGGTTGCTGCGCACCGGTGACAGCCGCTGGGCGCTGGGCATCGGGCTGGCGATCGGTGTGGGCATGCTCAGCAAGTTGCTGCCGGCGCTGCTGGCCGTGGGCCTGGTCGCCGGGGTGCTCATCGCCGGGCCACGCCGGCTGCTGCGCGACCGGTGGGTTCTCGCCGGGGCCGGGATCGCCGTGCTGCTGGCCGCGCCGAACCTGATCTGGCAGGCGACCAACGGCTTCCCGCAGCTCGGCGTTGCCGGGTCCATCTCCGACGGTGACAGCTCCTACAGTGGCCGGCTCGACGCGTTCACGCTCCAGTTCGTCATCATCAGCCCGTACGCCGTGCCGATCTGGATCGCCGGTCTCGTCGCGCTGCTCCGCCGACCGGCGTGGCGGGCCTACCGGGCGGTGGGCTGGGCGTGGTTGGTGGTGGTCGGCATCGTGTTGATCGCCGGCGGCAAGGGCTACTACGACGCGCCGCTGCTGCTGGTCCTCACCGCCGCCGGTGCGCTGGTCGCCGTGGCGTGGGCCTCGCGCGGGTCACTCTGGTGGCGCCGGGGGTTGCTCGCGCTGGGTGTGGTGCCGTTCCTGCTGCCCAACGTCGTGCTGCTGCTGCCGGTGCTGCCGGCCGACCGGTTGCCCGCCTTCGTGGTCGACGTCAACTACGACGCTGGCGAGACGATCGGTTGGCCCGAGTTCGCCGACTCCCTCGCGGCCGTCCATCGTGGGTTGTCGCCGCCGGAGCGTTCGCGGGCGGTCGTCCTCACCGGCAACTACGGCGAGGCCGGCGCGGTGGCCCGCTACGGGCCGGCCCGTGGTCTACCTCGGGCGTACTCCGGGCACAACAGCATGGTCGACTTCGGTCGGCCGCCCGCCGACGCGGACGTGGTCATCGCCGTCGGCTGGGAGCGCCCCGACCAGCTCAACACGTGGTTCGAGCAGTGCACCCTGGCCGGGCAGGTGGACCAGCGGGTCGAGGTGGACAACGACGAGAACGGCGGCCCGGTCCACGTGTGCCGGGGGCTGCGGCGTCCGTGGGCGCAGATCTGGGACACCGAGGTACGCCACACCGGCTGACCGTGTTCGCCCGGCTCCGCGGGGTCGGGTCAGGCTCCGCCGGTCAGCCAGGCCTGGATGCCGACCAGCGCCTCGGGGCCGGAGGTGGCGTCGACGTCGCGGGCGAGATCGGCGATGGTGACCGCGGCGAGCGCCTGGTGCCACGCGTCCTCGGCCGCCCACATGGCGCGGGACACCGGGCACGGGGTGGTGCAGGCGTCGGCCGGGGTCGCGAAGGGGCCGCGCTGGCGAATCTCCGTGCAGACGAAGGTCGGGCCGGGCCCGTCGACGGCCCGGACCACGTCGAGCAGGGTGATGCTCTCCGGGGCGCGGGTCAGCACGTAGCCGCCCGACTTGCCCTGCACGGAGTGGATCAGGCCGGCGCGGGCGAGCGCTTGGAGCTGCTTCGCGAGGTAGCTGCTGGAGACGTCGTGCAGTTCCGCCAGCTTGGCCGCCGGAACGGGCGTGTGGCTGGTGGTGAGCACCACGCAGCAGTGCAGCGCCCACTCGACCCCGCCGGACATCTTCATGACGTCACCCTAGTCACCCCGTTACCCAGACCCTTTGTGTCCGAGTATAGTTCTCGGACAAGGAAGGTCCGAGTATCTGCTGAGCTTCAGCAGTCGGACCACACGTCACGGGAAGGTGCATGGCATGAAGATCGCCGTACTGGGCGGGACCGGCCTCATCGGGTCGCAGGTCGTCAAGATCCTGCAGGCTGCGGGCCACGAGGCGGTGCCGCTCTCGCCGTCGACCGGGGTGGACCTGCTCACCGGGCGGGGCCTGTCCGACGGGCTCGCCGGCGCCGAGGTCGTCGTCAACCTGACGAACTCACCGACCTTCGACGAGGCCTCGCCCGCCTTCTTCCAGACGACCATGAACAACCTGCTGGCCGCCGCCGCTCGCGCCGGTGTCGGCCACGCGGTGATCCTCTCCATCGTCGGCGTCGACCAGGTGCCCGACCTGGACTACTACCGCGCCAAGACCCTCCAGGAGGAGATCCTCACGGCCGGTCCGATCCCGTACTCGATCGTCCGCGCCACCCAGTTCTTCGAGTTCGTCGAGGCGATCATGTCCTGGACTGCCGACGACACCACCGTCCGCCTGCCCAGCACGCCGGTGCAGCCGATGGCCGCCGCCGACGTGGCGCAGGCCGTCGCCGAGGTCAGCATGGGCGCGCCGCTCAAGGGCATCCGCAACGTCGCCGGCCCGGATGTCTTCGCCCTCGACGAGCTGGGGCGCGTCACGCTCGCCGCCCGCGGTGACCAGCGCACCGTCACCACCGACGACACCGCCGGCATGTTCGCCGCCATGTCCGGCGATGTCCTCATCGCAGGCGACGACGCCGTCATCGCGCCCACCGCCTACCGGGAGTGGCTCGACCGCCAGGTCTGAGGTGTGGACCCGACCCGCACGTCGCCGTGGTGAACGATCACGTCGGCGGCGTGCGGGTCTCGGCCTGCCACTCGCGTGCCAGGATCGCGAAGACAAGCTGGTCGGCCCACTCCCCCGGAACAGGTAACTCTCGACATGGCGTGCCTCCTGGCGCATCCGAGTCGCTCCATCAGCCGGGCCGAGGCGGTGTTGCGACAGTGGCAGCGGCCGTAGACCCAGTGCAACCCGAACTCGGTGAAACCCCAGTCCAGCAGCGCGGTGGCGGCCTCCGTCGCCAACCCGCGACCGCCGTGGTCGGGGTGGAAGATCTCGGTCAACTGCCCGAGGACATCACCGTGCACCTGGACGCCGGCTACGACTCCGCCGCGACCCGCGAACTCCTCGCCGAACGCGGTCTGACCGGTGAGATCGCACGCAAAGGCGTCAAGGTCCCCGTCCAAGCCACCAAGCGGTGGCACGTCGAGCGCACGAACTCCTGGCACAACGCGTTGAACCGGCTCCAACGCTGCTACGAACGCAAGGAAGACGTCATCCACCCGCTCCACCCGCCGACCATGAACCCGCCTACTTGCGCGACTTCTAAAGAACCTTCCACGCATCTCGGGGATTGACAACCTCGCCGCCGATCCTCCTTGACGCTGGCGAGTATAGGGGCGGCTTCAGAGCCGGATCCGCCCCTATACCGGCGTCCCCAAGTCGAACGCGTTGACCCAGCGACTAGGGGCCCGTATGATCCATGCATGGACATGCGTCGCATTGTCCACAAGGCAATGCCGCCAGACGGGGGAACGATGAAGAGAACGCTTAGTCGCACCGCCAGGGCCTCCGCGCTCGGAGTCGCGATGGTGCTCACCGGGATTGCGATACCGGGCGTCGCTTATGCGGACACAACCAAGTGCTCGTATGACGGCTATGACCGGACATGCGCCACCAATTACACTAGTGGCGCCACCAAGTCAAGACTCGAAATCTGTGACAATACGAATGACGGCAAAGTCGTTCAAGTGGCATACCTCATCGAAGGAAGCGGCAGTTCAACCACCAGCACTGACAGCTATGGCGGATCCTGCACGGTGATCAATAACTCCACATGGCGGGTCAAGTGGTTCAAGATGAGGAAGGCCTACGATAGCTGGCAGCCTCAGGTCAACATGTATTAAAAGTTCTGCATCCCATTGACTCAAAGGACTCAGCCCGGTGTGGTTATCGGGCTGAGTCCTTTGAGTCGAGCCCCGTCATTGATTGATGGCTGAAGGGCGCAGGCAATGCCAATGAAATTGGAGTACCCGTCCGGCGAGAAGGACCGCGATGCCGTCTCTTTCTTCCACGCCGGCCAGTTCTAGCTAGCGTGTCGTCACGCGGCCTTCAACCGGCAATCGGGTAACGGGCAGGATCGCGTCCGCGCGAGTCGTGCAGTAGACGGCCACCGCAGGTACCCGTTCTGAATTATTTGACGGGGACGGCATCGGTGGCACGTCGAATTCTGCGACCTGTCTGGCGGCGAAGGGCTGCTCGCCCAGGTCGAAGGCTGTGACGTCTACGGGCGTTTGTAGAATTCGACGATGCCGTCGGTGGTGCCGCTGCGGGTCGCGGCGGCCATGGACAGCGACGCGGTGGTCAGGTCCGCGTCGTGGTGGGCGCTCATGGCGTAGCCGAGCAGCCGGCGGTAGTACAGGTCGCTCACGGTGGACAGGTAGAGCTTGCCCTCATCGGTGGTGATCTCAGTCAGGTCGCCGCACCACAGCAGGTTCGGTGCGACGGCGGTGAACTGCCGCCGGACCCGGTCCGGCGCGGCCCGCCGTTTGCCCTGCTTTGTGAGGCTGCGCCGCCGGCGCGGGGTGCGGCCGGCCAGGCCGAGGGCCGCCATCCGCGCGACGACGGTGTTCTCCCCGACCCGCCAGCCGGCCGCCTGCCGTATTCGACAGGCTTCTGCAAGTGCTGCGGTTCGGCTGCTCCTACGAGGCCATCGCCGACTCGACCTGCTCGGCCACCACGATCCGCAACCGCCGCGACGAGTGGATGAAACTCGGCGTGTTCGCCCAGTTCGCCGACGCGATCATCACCGTCCGAAGCCTCATCCGCCAAGCCTGGACCCTCTACCGCTGGGACACCCGCTCCACCCTCAGGCCATGAACCCGCCTACTTGCGCGACTTCGTAGGGCGGAGGCGCGCGCCGACGCCTCCGTACGCCCGGGTCGACGGGCACTGCGCGTCGACGTGCACATTCGACGGATCGCACCAGCGGTGCTGTTGCAGGACTTCCACCGCGCGCATCCCCGCATCGAGCTCGACGTCGTCACCCTCGACGCCGACGTCCACGCCGCGATGGCCGCCGTCGAGGCGGGGACGGTCGACGCCACCTTCCACGCCGTCACCGTCGCCGCGCGTCACCTGCCCGCCGCACGCCCGCGCAACTCGCCGAGCACCGCATCTGGATGCCCGGCATGGCCCCGGCACCGAATGGTCCGACTACTACGACGAACTCGCTGCCGCGTTCGGTCTCACCATCGACCTGGTCGGGCCGGTCTTCGGCAACGAGGCGCTGCTGGCCGAGATCGCCGACTCCGCGGAGCTGGCGACCCTCGCTGGCGTTCGCACCCGGTACCTGTGGCCGGACAGCTACGACCTGCGGCGCGTACCGGTGCGGGGCCCGGCGGCCGTCTACCCCATGTTCCTCATCTGGCGCGACGACAACCCGCATCCCGCGCTGCTGGCACTGCGCGACTACCTCGCCTCCCGGCGGGCGCAGGCCCCCGACGTCGAGGTCTGGCTACCGCCCTGGGGTCAGTGACCGGCGCGCGACGGCGTTCGTTGACACCTGCCGCCCTCCCCTGTCAGACTCAGCTGACAGAGGGCGTCAGAGAAATCTGACACCTTCATTGAGAAGGGAAACCAGGATGAGCGGCACCTCGCCGACCGGTGACGAACTCGTGTCGTTGCTGGCCGCACTGGCCAGCCCGCACCGGCTGCGGATCCTGGCCGCCGTGGCCCGGCAGCGGACCTACGTCAGCGAGTTGGCCCGGCAGCTGCAGATGAACCGGCCGCTGCTCTACATGCACCTGCAGAAATTGGAAGCGGCCGGCCTGGTGACCGGCGAGCTGGTGACCGCACCGGACGGCAGCTCGGTGAAGTACGTCCAGGCGGTGCCGTTCACGGTGTCCCTCGATCTGGACGCGATCGCACTGGCCGCACAGAACCTGACCGGCTCCGGGCCGGCCGCAGAACAGGAGAAGTGAGCAATGACCCATCAGGTCGCGTTGGACATCGCACAGACCTCCACCATCGCCGCGGCGGTGATCGTGACGGCGATGATCGTGGTCGCCGGTCTTATCGGGACGGGCATCTACCGCGCCCGGTACGCGGCGGCTCGGGAGGAGGGCTACCGGGTGCTGGCCGAGCGCAGCGCCACCGGCGCCCAGGCCACGGCGGACGAGATCAAGGGCGTGCGGGACGAGCTCGGCGAGGTTCGGCAGCGCCTGGCCGCGCTCGAGAAGCTGCTGAGCCAAATCGGCTGACGGCCCACCGACGGGGAGGACGCGCCACATGAGCACCTGGAATGACGCGCTGACGCGGGCCCGACAGCTCGTCGCCGTGGCCGGCTGCCTGATGGTGACAGCCGCGGGGCTGGTCGCCCCGGTCGTGGCCAGCCCCGCGGCTGCCGACGACCTCGCCGCTGGCGAACGCTACCTACGCGCGTACCTGAAGCAGATCAAGGCACCCGGGCTGGCGTACGCGGTCATTCGCGGCGACGAGGTCGTCCAGCGAGGCGCATGGGGCGTCGACGGCGACGGCCGACCGATCACCACGCAGACGCCGTTCCTGCTCGGGTCCACCAGCAAGTCGTTCACCGCGCTGGCGGTGGCGCAACTGGTCGAGGCCGGCCGGATCGACCTCGACACCACCGCCTCCACGTACCTCCCGTGGCTGCGCCTGGGCGACGCGGACACCGCCCGGACGGTCACCGTCCGCCAACTGCTGACCCACACCAGCGGCCTGCCGCAGGTGTGGAGCACCGACCTGACCGACCGCTACGACAACCGCCCCGGCGCGCTGGCCCGCTCCGTACGGGACCTGGCCAGCGTGCGGCCCACCACCGCCGTCGGACAGACGTATCAGTACAGCGACGCCAACTACATGATCCTCGGCGCGCTCGTCGAGAACGTCACCGGCGACACCTTCGGCGGCTACCTGCGCCGTCACGTGCTGGACCCGCTCCAGATGACGCACTCCGCGGCAACCGCCGACGAGGCCCGCGCCGTCGGCATCCCGCCCGGTCACCGGTACTACCTCGGCCGGCCGCAGCGCTTCGCCGCGCCGTTCGACACCGCCGGAGTGCCCTACGGGTTCCTCGCCGCCAGTCTCGACGACCTGTCCCACTACGCCATCGCGCAGCTCGCCGGAGGCCGCTACGGCGACACCCGGATCCTCGGACCGCAGGGCACGCGACAGCTGCACACCGGCACCGTGGCCACCGGTCACGGCACCTACGGGTTCGGGTGGAAGAACAGCACCCTGGACGGCGTCGGCGCCCGCATCGTCTGGCACGCCGGCGCGACCCCGGACTTCTTCACCCATATCGTGCTGGCACCCGACTCGAACCTCGCCGTGATCATCATGACCAACCTCTACGGCCTGCACATGGACGCGCCACTGAGCGCCGGGGCGTTCAACCTCACCCGCATTCTTCATGGCGGCACGCCCGCGACCGCCACCGAAGATCCGATGCAGGTCTGGGCTCTGGTCGGCCTGCTCGGGGTCGCCGCGGTGCTGCTCGCCCTGCTGGCCTGGTCCTGGGCCCGCGTCCTGCACGGGCGCCGGAGCGACCGCGTTCCGCCGGTGCGTTCCCGTGGCCGGACGATCGCCGCCACCATCGCCTGGATCGGTGCCTGCGCGTTGGTGGCCGTCGGTGTCGCCCGGCAGGTGCCGGCCTTCTGGGAGGGCGCCGGGCTGGCCAAACTCCAGTTGTGGGCACCGGACGTCGGTCACGGCATCCGCGTCGTGGTCGTCCTGGCCGCCGCCCTCGCGCTGACCCGGCTGGGCCTGGGCGCGCACGCCATGGTCACCGCCCGCCCACCGACCTCGCCCCGGCGCGAGCACGCGACCGGGCCGTTGACCAGCCCGCCGCCCCTCATGGTGCCGACACCATCCCTGCCAATCACCGCTGGTAGTTGCGGCCGCGCGGCACTACGTTTAACGTGTTGGTTAAGTGACTGGAGGCTCTGGTGTCTGGCAGCGATCAACTCAGCGTGGTGTTCTCGGCGCTCGCCGACCCGACTCGACGGGCGATCCTCGCCGAGCTGGCCGACCGCGACGCCACGGTCACCGAGCTCACCGCTCCGCTCCCGATCTCGATGCCGGCGGTGTCGCGGCACCTGAAGGCGCTTGAACGCGCCGGGCTCATCTCCCGCACCCGGTCGGGAAAGTTGCGGATGAGCCGCATCGAGGCCGCCCCGCTGCGCGAAGCGGCCGAGTGGATCGAGCGCTACCGGCGGTTCTGGGACACCTCCCTCACCCGCCTCGACGCCCACCTCGCGGCCGTACAGGCCGCCGACCGCCCAACGGACCGAACGGCCCACGGCCCGGCGATTCCCGACGACGAATCACCGGGCAAGCCTCACGACAAGGAGAATTGATGGACAGCGACAAGCCGCAAATCGTCATTTCACGCGTGGTGGACGCGCCACGGGAGCTGGTCTATCGAGCTTTCACCGACCCCGACCACCTGGCGGCATGGTGGGGACCGATCGGCAACTCACTGCCCCGCGAGGAGATGGACTTCGACGTCCGGCCCGGCGGCCACCAGCGGTGGACCGAGGTCTTCCCGGCTCAACCCGGCCTTCGAGTCGCCGTCCGCATCGACCTGACCGACGTTGTGGACGGCGAACTGCTCGACGGAGTCGCGCACGTCACCGGGCAGCTGCCGGAGGGCATTGAGCCGCACGAGACGAGGATGCGGGTCGAGTTCCACGACGAGGCTGATGGACGGACGCGACTCGAGATCCGTCAGTGGCTCCCGGGGCGGGTGGTTGGCCCCGCCGACCAGGGTTGGAACGAGGCCTTCTCCAAACTGGACGCCACACTGCGAAATGCCCACCCCGTCGCAGTCGACGTCGAGGTGTAGCGCCATGGCCAAGCTGATCTACGTGACGAACGTGTCCCTCGACGGTTACATCGAGGACGAACACGGCAGATTCGACTGGACCCCACCCGAGGACGACTACCTCGCGTTCATCACTGATCTCGTTCGGCCGATGGGCACCTACCTCTACGGCCGGCGCCTGTACGAGTCGATGGCCGTCTGGGAAACCGACCCTGCCCTGGCCGCACATTCGAAGCTCGCTGCCGACTTCGCCGACGTCTGGCAGGCAGCGGACAAGGTCGTCTACTCCACCACGCTGGACGCGACCTCGACCGCCAGGACCCGGTTGGAAAGGAGCTTCGACCCCGCCTCGGTACGTGCCATGAAAGCCTCGGCCACCAGTGACCTCACCATCGGAGGCGCACACCTCGCGGCGCAGGCATTCCAGGCCGGGCTGATCGACGAGTGCCACCTGCTGATCCATCCCATCCTCACCGGCGGAGGCAAGCCCGGGCTGCCCAGTGGCACCCGCCTTGACCTGGAGCTACTGAGCAACCGCCGATTCGGCAACAGTGTGGCGTACCTGCACTACCGCATCCGCACCTGAGACGGTCGTCGGCGTCACCGACCCGGACATGTGTCGGTGACGCCGACGGGCGCCGCCCAGCTCGTTCTGTGCGATCTTTCGCATCTCCGTCAGTCTCCATACCAGTGCAGCGTCAGGCCAGGCTCGTCACGCCACCGCGCCAACAACGCCTTCAGCGCCGCCACCAGCCCACGCTCCGCGTCGTCAGCCGCCGCCGCCCCCAGACGGTCGACGTCAGCGTCGAGCTGCGGCAGATCCTCACGAACGAGTACGCCATCTGACCACGGGTCGAGCTGACCCAAGATCGGAAGTCGGTTACCGCCGGCCGCGTTCAGCAGCGGCAGCAACTTCTCCACCGGCACGTCGAGCAGCAAACCGCGCTCCTGCGCCGTGGCCCACTCGTCGGCGTCGGCGCGATGGCGCTCCCGCCGCTGCCCGCGGGTAGCCCGACGCAGGCTCTTCGGACGCGGCTGTGGAACGCGCAGCACCAACAGCAGACCCACCCCGGCGAGGCTACGGCAGCTCCGGTGCGGACAGCACGGCCGGAGCACGACCATTCGTCGCGCAGGCGCGTCGGCGTGTCCGCCGTCGTTCGACGTGGCTGCGCGACGTGGGTACGGTGACACTGTGCTCTCGGCCGTGAAGGGTCTGTCCCGGTACCACACCGAGGAGTCGCTACGCGCCTACCTGCTGGAGCGCTCACACCGCACCGAGAACGGCTGCCTGGTCATCGAAGGTTACGGGCGGCGACGCGGGGTGCACCAGAAGGTCGCCGGTCGCGCGTGGGCGCACATCGCCGCGTACGTCGTCCTCGTCGGCGGGTACGACCCCGCCCTCGACGTCGACCAGACCTGCGGTGCCGCCGACTGTATCGAGCCGACACATCTGCGCCAGCTCAGCCGGGCCGAGGCCTGCCGCAGCCGGAACCAGTTGACACAGTGCCGCAACGGCCACGACCGTGAACTCGACCCGGCGACCGGCCGGTACCGTCGGGTCTGTCGCAGTTGCAACCGGGAGGCCCAGCGCCGCTGGCGTGAACGCGAGGCCGCCGAGGTAGCCCAAGCCCGCGCCGCGTACGGCCGCTCGTAGTCAGCCCTTCACACGGTCCGATTTCGGGACCGCCACTCAAGTCGGTAGTTGGGGGGATCGTGACGAGTCCAAGAAGTGCGGGCGGTGCAAGCAGCTTCGGCCGCCGGAGTCCTTTGTCAGCGCGACCGGTCGCACAATGCTCTCCTGTCAACCATGCCGCGAGTATTCCCGCCGCGTGAATCAGGCCAGCAGGGACGCCCGGCCCGGCTCCAACCGAGCGATGAATCTCTGGACCAAGTACCGGATCACCGCGGCCTTCTACGACGAACTGAGGTCACGGCAAGGATTTCGCTGCGCTATCTGCGGCATCCATGAGGCCCGTCCGTAGTTTCCAGACCAAAACAACGCTAAGCAGTTGATCTAGGGCGACACCTGGGGCGCTGCCTCAAGATGGTGGCCTACCGGGAACCGCTTTGCCGTTTCCCTGGTGGTCCCGATAGATGGGATTCAAGGTCAGCGGCGTCACCGTCCGGTCCGGCCGAGTAGGACGTCGTACCGGTCGACCGTCGGCGGCCCGGGCCGGGAGTCCGGCGGTAGCTGAGCGAGGACGCCGTCCAGCCCGCCGCGGCCGCGCTTGACGGCCTGCAGCTCGGGCAGCGCCGTGTAGAGAATGCTGTGGGAAACGCCGAGCAGTTTCGCGATCGAGGTCATCGTGCGATCCGGCTCGCCGAGCAGCTGCAGTGCGTATGCGACTTTCCCCGGGGTCATCGCCAGTGGCCGGCCGAGGCGTTGGCCGGCGGCGCGCACGGCGGCCAGGCCCTCGTTGGTGTTGGCCACGATGATTGTGCGGATGAACTCGGCCAGGGCGGCGAAGACATGGAAGACGCAGGGACAGGAAGCCGACGCCGAGGCGCTTGAGTCGGCCGACGATGGTGATGAGGTCCTCCAGGGAACGGCCGAGCCGGTCGAGGGAGACGACGGTGAGCGCGTCGCCGGGCCGGATGTGATCGAACACCTTGTTCAGCTCGGGCCGGTCGGCGTTCTTGCCGCTGGCCTCGTCGAAGAGGCACTTGGCGCAGCCGGCCGTTGTCGGTATCCGAAGTGGTGTGCACAAATATCCTTACTCCTTTTCACTGCTCAGCGAAGGCGGTTGTTACCCACTGGATGGTGAGGCCGTCTCGCGTGTGACCTGATGGCGGCGGTCCGTCAGAATGAGACGTCTTCGATTGGTGGGAGTGGATCATGTCGGCGGTTGAAGTGATCACGGTGGCGTTGGCCGCTGGTGCGGGCGCTGGTGTGAAGGACACCACGTCGGCGGCGGTCCGGGATGCGTACGCGGGGTTGAAGGGGCTGCTCAGGCGTCGCTTCGGTGACGCTGATGCTGCTGCGGTGCAGGCGTTGGACGCCGACGAGACCGAGCCTGGTTTGTGGCAGGCCCGCATCGGCGACGCCCTGACCGAGTGCGGGGTTGTCGACGACGAGCAGATCCTGAAAGCGGCGCGGCGCTTGCTAGCGTTGGCCGACCCGGAGAAGGCCAAGACGTTCCACATCAACGTGGGCGTCAGTCACGGTGCGGTCGGCGAGTTCAATGCGCCAGTGACGTTCAACCAAGGGCCGCCGGTCCCCCCAGCTCCACCGGCAGCCCTCTAGGGCAGGCGGCTGTCGGCGACACCACCAGTCAGTCCGCCCTCACCATCGGCGCCGCGTACGGGCCGGTCGGTGTCTTCCACGCCCCGGTCACGGTACATACTCGATCGCCGATGACGTGGCCAGTCCTGGCGGGTCGGCTTCCCGCGTTGGCCTCGGCGTTTCAGCCCCGTCACGGGGTGCGGGAGCAGGTCCTGGCCGCTCGCGGGCACGGTGCCGGCGTGGTTCTCACCCAGCACACCGAGCGACGCGACAGCCGGGGCACGCGGGTCTTGGCCGGTAGCGGCGGGGTGGGCAAGTCACAGCTGGCGGCGTGGTTCGCCGGGCAGGCCTTGCAGGAGCGCACCGCGGATCTGGTGGTGTGGGTCAATGCCACCAGCCTCGACCAGATCATCACCGGGTACGCGCGGGCCGCCATGAAGGTTGGCGTGCCTGGTGCCGACGGTGCCGATACGGCCGCGGACGCGGTGGCGTTGCTGGAGTGGCTGCACACCACCGAGCGCAGTTGGTTGGTGGTCCTGGACGACATCATCGACCCGGCCGATATGGCCGGCTGGTGGCCCCCGCACCGCCGGGCCGGATGGACCCTCGCGACCACCCGGCTGCAGGACGCCACCCTGATCAGCTCCGGCCGGCAACAGATCGACGTCGACGTGTACACCCCGGCCGAGGCGCTCACCTACCTGACCGACCGGCTCACCGGCGCCAGGCACGGGCACCTCCTCGACGACCAGGCCGCCGACCTGGCCACCGCGGTGGGGCATCTACCCCTGGCCCTGTCCCATGTCGCCGCCTACATGATCTACCAGCAAGAAGGCTGCGCGGCGTACCTGGCCCGCTACATCACCGGCAACGAGCGGCTGTGCGAACTCATGCCCGCTGGCGCCGACCCCGACGCCTACGGCCGGCCCGTGGCCGTCACCCTGCTCCTCGCCCTGGACGTCGCTGACACCATGGAACCCGCCGGACTGGCCCGGGCGGCCCTGGCGGTGGCCGCCGTCTGCGACCCCGCCGGGCACCCCGACACACTCTGGGCCACCACCCCAGTCACCGACTACCTCGCCGCCCACCGTGCCGACGGCCCGAGCACGCCGGTCACGGCTGGCCAGGCCCGCAAAACGCTGCGGCTGCTGCACCGCTACGGCTTGCTCACCCACACCCCCGCCGACGGCGCCCGCGCCGTGCGCATCCACGCCCTGACCGCCCGTGCCACCCGGGAAACCACCGACAACCCGGCGGCGGTCGCCCATGCCACCGCCGACGCGCTATTAGCCCTGTGGCCGAACAGTGATAACGCCAACACCGATCTCATTGCCGCGCTACGCGAAAACACCATCATTCTGGCCGACATCGCCGGTGATCTGTTGTGGCAGTCCGACGTACACCCGCTGCTGTACCGGACTGGTGTCAGCCTGTTCCACGCCGGCGTGCACACCTCCGCTGTCACCTACTGGCAGCGCCTCGCTGCGCAGGCCGACCGAATGCTCGGGAAAGAGAACCCGAACACACTGACTGCCAGAGCTAATCTCGCCGCCTCTTACTGGCAGGCGGGGCGTACCGGTGAGGCGATCGCCATCGAGGAGCAGTTGGTCGCTGACTCCGAGCGGCTGCTGGGGAAAGAGAACCCGAACTCGCTGACTGCCAGAGCTAATCTCGCCGCCTCTTACTGGCAGGCGGGGCGTACCGACGAGGCGATCGCCATCTACGAGCAGGTGGTTCCCGCCTGCGAGCAGGTGCTCGGCAAGGAACACCCAATCACGACGGGTGCCCGGAGCGGCCTTGCCACAACGTATCGACAGGCAGGGCGAACCGGTGAGGCGATCGCCATCGAGGAGCAGCTGGTTGCTGACTCCGAGCGGCTGCTCGGCAAGGAACACCCGAACACGCTGGCTGCCCGGCGTGGCCTTGCCACGTCCTATCAGCACGCACGGCGTACTGGTGAGGCGATCGCCATCGAGGAGCAGCTGGTTGCTGACTCCGAGCGGCTGCTCGGCAAGGAACACCCAAACACGCTGGAAGCCCGGCGTGGCCTAGCCACGTCCTATCGACGGGCAGGGCGTACTGGCGAGGCGATCGCCATCGAGGAGCAGCTGGTTGCTGACTCCGAGCGGCTGCTCGGCAAGGAACACCCGAACACAGTGGCTGCCCGGCGTGGCCTTGCCACGTCCTATCAGCACGCACGGCGTCCCGGCGAGGCGATCGCCCTCCAGGAGCAGGTAGTCGTTGACTTCACGCGACTGTTCGGTGAAAACGATTTTCAGACGCAGGCCGTTCAAGCTGACCTCGCCGTTTTGCACTGGCAGGCCGGGCAAACCGCTGACGCGATCACCCTCTTGGAGAAGGTGGTCGTTGACCGGGTGCGGCTGCTCGGCGACGAGCACCCGGACACCGTAGCCGTAGCTGGTGTGTTGCGACGGTGGCGAGCCGAAAGCTAGTGCCTCGTCTTTGGACGTTGGCCGTGTAATCCGTCGGTTCTGAGTCCGTTTCGGGCAGGCTGTCTCTCGCTGTTGGTGTGGGAGGGGGTGCCGGGTCGGACGACGCCCGGATGTGTTCGTGCGGGCTCTGTCGATGGCCGAGGGTCAGCGGCTGCAGAGGATCACCCGGAGGTCGAAGGATCCGGTGAAGTTGCGGCGGGCGATCCACGCTCACCTCCGAGCAGGCGCAGCAGTTGCGCGAGCGCGCCGCCGCAGGCGAGAAGAAGTCCGTGCTAAGGGACGTCTCGTAACTGGGTGGAGACGTTGTCTGCGGCTGGGTCTGTGGTCACCAGGTCAGGGCGATGTTGTGCAGGTTGGCGATGCCGGAAGCAGCAGCGGTCAATGTGCGGGCGGCGCGGCGGTAGTCACGCAGGATCTTCCAGTTCTTCATCCTGGCCAGGGTGTGTTCGACCTGTGCGCGGACGGTGCGGTGCTGGGCGTTCAGGTTCTGCTTCCAGGCCGGTAGCGGGCTGCCGTCGCGGTTCTTGCGGTACGGGATGATCACCTCGGGGTTGCCGCGGTAGCCGCCGTCGGCCATGACGGGCCGTCCGGCCAACTTCTGTTCGATGCCGGAGGTCCGGTAGACGATCGTGTCGTTGCGGTTGCCCGGCTGGGGCTCGCCGAGGGCGATGACCAGGCGGGTGCTGGCGTCGATGGCCACCTGCAGGTTTGTCGAGTACCGGTAGTTCTTGCTCGGCGCCGCGAGGCGGTGGTCCCGCGTCGGGATGAGGGTGCCGTCGACGATGGCGATCTGGTTGACCGGTCGGCGGCGCACAGGTGCGAGAACCAGCAGCGGGCCGAGAGTGTCGATGACTCGGTGCGCGGCGGAATGCGACACTCCGAACAGCGGTCCGATCTGCCGCATCGTCAGGTTCGTGCGCCAGTAGACGGCGACCAGCAGCACCCGGTCGGCCAGGTCGAGGGCCCACTGCCGGCCTGGCCGACCGTCAGCGATCCCGCCCCCGCCACGCTCGGCGACGAGACGGACCAGCTTGCGGAACTGGGCGGGGGTCAGCCCAGTGAACGGGAGGATCCACTCCTGGCGGGCTGCGGAGATCACCCGCACCCACGCATCCTCGGTGATCATCCTTTGCGGACAGACGCCGGGGTCACGAGGAGTGCATGCCTAACAGAGAGGAAGACGTGAGCAGCCAGTACATCGTCATCACCGGGGGACCCGGCGCCGGCAAGACCACGCTGATCGACAGCTTGCGGCGTGCCGGCTACGCCTGCGTCGACGAAGCAGGACGACAGATCATCCAGGACCAGCTGTCGATCGGCGGCCAGGCGCTGCACACCGGCGACTCACGGCTGTTCGCCGAGATCATGCTCAGCTGGGAGATCCGCTCCTACCGCCATGCCAGCCAGCATCCCGGACCCGTCTTCTTCGACCGAGGGATCCCGGACCTGGTCGGCTACTACCTCCTACTCGGCCAGCCCGTTCCCGCACACGTGACAGCCGCAGCGCAGCTCTTCCGCTACCACCAGCGTGTGTTCATCGCCCCGCCCTGGCCGCAGATATACACCACCGACAGCGAACGACACCAAGACTTCGCCGAAGCCGCACGTACCCACGACGCCATGGTTACCGCCTACGCCCAACACGGCTACGAGCTCAGCACCCTGCCGCGCAGCGATGTCGCCTCCCGCCTTGAGTTCGTCCGGCAACACGCAGCAGCCATCGATCACGGATCTCCCGGATCACCTCGCCCAAGCTGCCCCGAGTTACGAGACGTCCCTTAGCCCGGGAGTTCGGTATTAGCCGGGAGACGGTAACAGCTATCTGCGCCCGACTGCCGTCACGGGCTGGCCGGCCGGGCAGAGCGGTCCAGTGCGGCGGCGTCCGGCAGGGAGTCGGCGGGGACGCTGTTTTGGAGGAACGCGATCTCGGGACCAGGGCCAGATTTAGGTCGGCGACAGGTAGCACTCCCTGGAGCAGCTGGAGACGATGAACTCCGTCAACTCGGGGCCGGGATGGAACCATTCGCTGCCAGGTAGGCGCAGGTAGGCGAAGCGCTCATGGAGCTGATCTTCCAGTTCCTTGCGTTCCTTCTTGCGGTCTTCGGCGATGACGTGCAGCACCTTTAGGCCGTGAGGGTTGCCGGTGTGGAAGGAGCGCATCCGCTCGTACGGGCTGCCGCCGGCCTCACCAATCTTGATGTAGGGGCCGCTGGCGACGAAGTACACGCCGGCGTAGCAGTGCTCCAGGCCGGGGTCGCCGAAGTCGCCGAAGACTTCTTGGCTGGCTTCGATCATGGCTTCTTTCGGGTCGCCAAGGGTGCCGTACCCGCGGATCTTTTGTCGGTATCGGCCGACTAGCCGCTGCCGGTCCCGGTATTCGTCGTAGGTGGTCATCGCTTGCGATTCTCCCTGCCAGCGCGGGTCGTGGCCAGGCCGGTCTGCTGCCGCGACACCCCCAGCTCCACCCCGGCCGCATGCCCGACCGTCGCGCCAGCGGCCAGCCGGCCGATCACCTCGGCCCGGCGCACCGCCAGGTCCCAGACCTCCGTGGGGTGCGGTCAGCACACCTAGCTCGAGTAACGCCTGCTCATCGACCATGCCCAGGCCCTCACTGTCGTGCACCGGAGTATGGAGTACATCGACCGTAGTGCACCCGAGTCCAGACCAGCCCAGAGTTCGTGCAGAGAACCTCGGACTTCGACACTGTCTTGATCTTGTCGAGGAAACGATCGTTTCTCGGACCGCCTCGCAGTGCCCCTTGAGGCCCCGCCCCCGCTTGCAACGGAGAGCCCTTCTGGTCAGGCCGGGGGGAATCGCCGAACCGAGCTTCCTCAAGCCCGAAGATCGAGTCGCTGAAGATCCGTGACGCGCGTAGGGCGGTGTCGTCCCGACTGAACGCCCCCGTGACCGGCTGAAGTGCGGCTGGCGCTTAACACGAGGGCGCTCGCACCGGGCTGAGCGGAACGCTTACACCATACTGCTGCGTTACGCAGCATAACTGTCATTATGGTGCCTGCACGTTTCGCACCTTTCGTCCCAGGTAATTAGCGAATTATCGTTAACAACTATCCGTTAAATAGCTTCGCTGGCTTCGGTCCTCCGCGTCAGCCCGCCTCGGGAACGCGGTGGCTTTGCCGGCCCCATGCGCTGAGGATGTCGGCATGAATGACCACAGCGCGAACGCGGTCGGCGAGCAGGAGGAAGCGCTACCCGGGGGCAACATGGGGGGTGCAACACGTGTCGGTGCCACTGTTCGACGCGGTGCCGGGGCCTGGAGCCCGACGATTCAACGCCTGCTACGACATCTACATGAGCGTGGCGTCACCTGGGCTCCGCAACCGCTCGGGACCGATGAGCACGGACGAGACAGCGTCTCGTACCTACCGGGCATCGTGCCGCAGTACCCGTTGCCGGACTGGATCTGGAGTGATGGCGTCCTCACCGAGGCAGGTCGCCACCTCGCACAACTTCACGAGGCCAGTGCCAGCTTCGACACCGTCGGCGGAGTGTGGCAGTTCCCGGTGCGACAGCCAGCTGAGGTCATCTGTCACAACGACTTCGCGCCGTACAACATGGTCTTCACCGACCGGCGGCTCACCGGAGTCATCGACTGGGACACGGCCTCGCCCGGTCCCCGGTCGTGGGATCTGGCCTACCTTGCCTACCGGCTGGTGCCGCTGGCCCATCCCGACAACGGCGACGCAATCAACAGTGACCTGGGCGAGCGGGCACGTCGGCTGCGCGTGCTCTGCAATGCCTACGGCTCGGGGCAAGACCCTGCTCACGTCCTCCAGGTCGCGGTCCACCGACTACACGACCTCGCCGCCTTCACCGAGGCGCGGGCTGATCAGGGACAGGAAGACATTCGCAGTCACGTCGGGCTCTACCGACGCGACGCGAGGTGGATCACCGCGCACGCCGATCAGTTGGACCGGGATGTCGCCTAGGCCACCAGTGCCCCCATTGGTCCCGCACGGCGTGCGTTGGAGGCGCGAGATCCCGCGCATGAGCAGCTGGGCTGCGGCGGAGTCGGCGCTGAGGAACACTCGACTCTGCCTTGGCGGGCTGCGCAGCGGCGAAGTGCGACCGGGTTTAGGTCTTGGCGGGGGTGGCTTCGCCGGCGGGTTGGAAAAGTTCGATGAGGTTGCCGGCGGGGTCGGCGAGCAGGATCTGACGGCCGCCGGGCCCGGAGACCAGTTCACTGCGGAACGCGAGGCCGGCGTCGCGGAGCCGGTCGATCTCGGTGTCCAGGTCGTCGACGATGAGGTGGATGCGGTTGCGGCCGGGGCTGGTGGCGTCGTCGGGGGTGGCGCGGGCCCCGGAGCTGGCGGGTCCGGACAGCAGCAGTCGTAGCGGGCCGCGGACCACGTCGGCGAAGGCGGGGGCGGCGCTGGTCTTGAGGTGAAAACCCAGGTGGGCGGTGTAGAAGTCGACGGCGGCGTGCACATCGTCGACGAGGTAGCGGACGCTGACGTACTGCTCGGATGTGCTCACGGTCTGGTCTCCTGGGGTTCGGTGGCGAGGACGGGCAGCAGATGCCGCACGCGGGTGTCGATGCCGGCCGCAACCTGCAGGAAGGCGGGGTAGTCGTCCCGGGTGCCGGCTGCGGCGGGGTCGGGGATGCTCCAGTGCATTTGGCCGGCCGGGTTACCGAAGTCGGGGCAGACTTCGCGGGCCTTGTCGCACAGGGTGATCACATAATCGAAGCGGCGGCCGGTGAGCGAGTCCAGGTGCCGCGGGTGCCGGCTCTCGACGTCGACGCCGAAGTGGTCGCGCAGCGCCCGGACGGCATGGGGGTGCAGCTGCGGTCGAGGGCGGGTTCCTGCGCTGGTCACCTGCACGTGGCCGGCGGTGTGGCGTCGGAGCTGGGCTTCGGCGATGGGGGAACGTGCGCTGTTGCCCGTGCACACGAACAGCACGGTTCGCGGTGGGTGGATCGGCGGGGCCGGTGGGGCGCTGCCCAACTGCAGGGAGGGGTGCAGAGCGGTGCCGGTGCCCGCCAGCGCCTGGGCGCAGCTGTCGAGGTCGAGGTGGTAGTAGGTGTCGCGGCCGTCGAAGCTGCTGCGGGTGGCGGTGACCAGGCCGCCGTCGCGCAGCAGCCGTAGGTGGTAGGAGACCAGGTTCTGCGGCTGGGCCAGGAGGCTGACCAGTTCGCGGACCCGCAGGTCACTGCGGGCGAGTTCGATCAGCAGTTGCCAGCGCAGCGGGTGTGCGGCCAGCCGGACGAACGGCGCCGCAGTGTGACTCGGCTGCCCCATGACCACGAAGATACATCAAACCCGTTTGATCGGGTTGGGGTGAGCGGTAGTGTTGCCACGGTCGAGTCACCGACGGTGAGCCGGACGTCGCCGGGCTTGCCGACCAGGTAGTCGGCCCACTTCGTCGGCACGAATCCGGCTGTGACACCGGGCTGGTGCGCGACAGCAACGAGGACACCGCGTACGCCAGCGAGCAGGGCGCCGGCGGGACCTTGCGGGCGCTGGCGGCGTCCAGCGTCCAGCCACACAGTCAGCTCAGGTCAGGTCCGGAGCCAGCGATCAAACCAGGAGCGGGTCCGGCGCAGGACGTCGAGTTGGTGGTGGCGTTCCCGGATCGAGTGGCTCTCTCTCGGATAGATCACGAACTCGTGCTTCACGTCGAAGTGGCGCAGCGCCCGGTGCAGGTACACGGCCTGTCCGAGGGGGACGTTTGTGTCCTCGGCGCCGTGCAGGATGAGCACCGGCGTGCGGATGTTGCTGGCGAAGGAGATCGGGCTGACCGCGTCGTGTGGGTGGGGACCGATGCCGGACCAGCCGGTGCTGCCGCCGAGTGCGGCTTCGAACTGGCCGTTCTCCCCGGTCGCGGCAAGCATGCCCCAGTCGACGATGCCGGCGCCGACCAGCGCGGCGCGGAACCGGTCGGTTTGGCCGACGGCCCAGGCGGACATGAAGCCGCCGTGGCTCCAGCCAGCGATGCCCAGCCGGTCGGGGTCGGCGATGCCCTCGGCGATGAGCAGGTCGATGCCGGTCAGGATGTCGGTCCACTCCTGCTGCCCGACCCGGCCGGCGACGCTGGCCGCGAACTGGTGGCCATGGCCCTGGCCGCCGCGCGGGTTGGGCAGCAACACCGCGTAGCCGGCGGCCGCCAACCACTGCGCACTGGGGAACCAGAACAGCTGGCAACGATCGGCGTAGCGATCGTACGGGCCTCCGTGCACGATCGTGACCAGCGGGAAGGGGCCCTCCGCTGCGGTCTTTCCGACCGGCAGCACGAGCAGGCCGTCCAGGTCGAGGCCATCTGCGGCGCGATAGGCCAGCGGTTGTTGCGTGCCAAGTGGAACGCCGTCGAGTTCCGGACGGGTGTCGGTGACTCTTCGCAGCGGCCCGGTCGGCGGTCCGATGTGAACGTTCGGGGGCTGATAGCGGGTGCCGGTCAGTACCGCGATTTCGTCGCCGGCAGGGGTGGTGGTGACGTTGTCGAGGCGTCCGGGTTGGTGCGACAGGGTCGTGAGGTCGGTGAGGTCGAGCCGGGCCAGGGTCGTGTTCAGGCCGTCGGCGAACACCACGAGCGGGGCGGCGTCGGTCTGGCACAGTTCGGTGGGGCACATCGTGAGACCGGCGGTGTGGTTGCGCAGGACGCGGCTGTCAACGGCCAGGTCGAACACGGCGGTGCCGGCCTGCAGGACCGGTGGGGTGAGCGCGATGTAACCGAGGTGCCAACCATCCGCGCCCGGCCACCAGGCCAGAGATCGTGCGTCGACCTCGACCGGTCCGAGGTCCTCCTCGGTCCCGGTCGTGGGGTCGAACAGGTGCAGTTGGCCGGAGCGTGGACCGTAGTCGTTGTCAGCGCTGGCCCACGTCAGCACGGCAACTGGGCCGCCGTCGGGACGTTGGCGCAGTTCCACGACGTGTCGGTCACCGAACACACTCGGGGTGGTGACCTGGCCGGTGCGCAGGTCGAGCAGGCGCAACCGGGTACGTGGTTCGCGCTCGCCGACGACGATGGCGTCGTCGCGGTCCCGGATACGGCAAGTGTCCTGCTCGGTGGGTTCGTCCTCGGCGAGCAGAGCGACCAGGTTGGGGTCGCTGAGCGGCAGGTGGTCGAGGACGCCGCCGCGCCAACTGGACAACATGGTCAACGTGCCGTCGGCAAGGGTGAGCCCGTGCAGTTGCGGGGTACCGCGGTCGGCGCGGTCGGACAGGAAGAACACCGTTCCCGAGTCGACCGACCAGCGTGGCTGGGATTCGGTCGCGGTGTCGGCGGTCGCCCGGCGTGATGCGACGGTGGCATCGGTGTCGACGAGCCAGAGTTCGGTGTCGAGGTGGTCACCGTTCCGGCTGAGGGGAGCGAGGACGTAGCAGAGCAAGCGCCCGTTCGGCGCGAGCGCCGGGGCCTGCGGGGCGCGACCATCGACCACGAGTTCGGCGGTGAGACCCATCATGCGACGAGTCTGCCAGCATCCACGAAACACCATGCGAACGATCCGGTGCTGTATCGACGCACTGGCGAGGCATGATGTCCCCATGGACTCGCGCGGCCCGCTAGCCATGTCGCGAGCGAGAACGGCTCGCCGCCGTCCTGGCCGGGCGTCCGCTGCCGGGGTGAGTAGGTGTCGGAGCAGCGTGACCTGATGTTCTCAGTAGAGGAACGCGACCGGATCCAGCGGCGGCTGCTGCGTCTGGCGGAACAAGACCCCGGTGTCGTCGCCGCCGCGATCACCGGCTCGCACGCCACGAACGATGAGGATCGGTGGTCGGACATCGATCTGGCCTTCGGGGTCAGTGACCCTCTCGACTCCGTCTTGCGTCGATGGACGCAACAGATGTATCAGGACCTCGCGGCGGTCCACCACTGGGATCTGACGGCCGGGTCCGCGATCTACCGGGTGTTCCTGCTGCCTCACTGCCTGGAAGTCGACCTCTCCTTTAGCCCGGAAGGCGAGTTCGGGCCGCGAGGCCCGCGTTGGCGACTCATGTTCGGGCGTTCCACACCACCCCGGGCCCGTGCGTCGAGCGGCCACGACGGCGCGGCCGGCCTGGCATGGCACCACGCGCTGCACGCACGGATCAGCATCGAACGAGGCAGATTCTGGCAAGCGGAGCACTGGATCAGCGCCATGCGGACCCAGACGATCGCACTCGCCTGCCAGCGTCTGGGCCACACCACCAGCTACGCCAAAGGCGCCCACCTACTGCCCTCCGACATCACCGGCCCGCTCGAAACGACATTGGTCCGTTCCACTGATGAGGCCGAGTTACGCCGTGCGCTCTCGGCCGCCGTAACAGCCCTGACCGCGGAACTCACCCGTACCGACCCGACGCTGGCCGATCGGTTACACCCGGTTCTCACCGAACTCGCCGCGATCGATCGCCCGCCGTGGACGGGACGCGCTCCGCACTCGGATGACGGCGGGTGTTGACTGAGTCGATGGTCAAGATGTTGGGTGTGCCCCAGGCCCGGGCAACAGATCGATGTCCGTAGCCCGCATGGGCTGTTCGCACTCCGAGCACCGTAGTTCGACGTGACTGATCCGGCCGCAGGCGTGGTGGCGGTAGAGCACCGGCGGGCCGGCCTCGCCCGCCGTCCACCGGTCACCCCACCGCACCATGACGAGCAGCAGGTCACATAGCTCCCTGCCCTTGTCGGTGAGCAGGTATTCGTGCCGGACCGGCCGGGCGGAATACTCACGCCGGGCCAGGACGCCCTGTTCGACCAGCCAGTTCAGCCGTTCGGCGAGCACCTTGCGGGACATGCCTAGGCCCCGCTGGAGTTGCTCGAAGCGGTGCGTGCCGGCGTAGACGTCCCGCAGGATCAGCGGAGACCACGGCTCACCGATGACGTCGAGGGTGCGGGCGATCGAGCACGCCATGGCGCCGAATTGCGTTCGCTGCATGACGCCACGATACGCAAGATGGTTCCTTCAAGGGACTGACTCTGTTAGCGTCGGAACCGGTCCGTTCCTTGAGGAGACGGACTGGTCCGAGCCCCTCTGCGCGCGTATGGAAGCCGAAAGAGGCCCGCATGAACCATCCGCCGATCGTCCCGACCGGGGACTGGCAAGACGCAGTGAACACCTTGCGAGTCCACGAAAAGGCACTTACCCGCCAGCTCGACGCGGTAGCCGCGGCGCGTCGCCGGCTACCGATGACGCCAGTCGAGCAGGACTACGTGTTCGAAGGCCCGTCCGGGCCTGCCAGTCTGACCGACTTGTTCCAAGGCCGCCGCCAGCTCATCGTGTACACCTTCATGTGGCACGGCGTCGACGCTGTCTGCTCCGGCTGCTCGATGTTCACCGACAACGTCGGACAGCTGGCCCACCTCAACGCCCGCGACGTCACCCTGGCGTTGACGTCCCATGGCCCCCTGGACGACCTGCTGGCGCTGCGGCGGCGAATGGGTTGGGCCCTGCCCTGGTATTCGTCGCTGGACAACAGCTTCAACGCCGACATGGGAACCGGTGACGGATTCGCGCTGAACGTCTTCCTCCGCGCCGACGACCGGATCTTCCGCACCTACACCACCACCGCCCGGGGCGTGGAACGGCTCGGCAGTAACTGGTCCTTTCTCGACCTGACGCCATACGGCCGACAGGAGACCTGGGAGGACTCGCCGGAAGGCTGGCCGCAGACCCAGCCCTACCAGTGGTGGCGGCTGCACGACGAGTACGACATGACCAAGGATCCGTCATGACAGTCGATACGCCAGTCGCCGAGCTCCTCTTCCAGCAGGAGGACGCAACACCCTTCAATACCGACATGGCGACACTCAAGCCTTGGAGCCAGGCATTGACCTGTCTGGACTCGGCGCACAAGTGTTGGCTGTCCACCGTCGGACCGGACGGCCGTCCACATGCCGCGCCGGTGATGCTGGTGCTGGTGGATGGAGCGCCGTGCATTGCGAGCCGCCCGAACTCCCGCAAGAGCCGAAACCTGGCCGGCAACCCCCGCGCTGTCATCACCGTAAGCGGCGAAGACCTCGACCTGGTGGTCAGCGGTGGAGCTCACCAGGTGTCGGGCGACACCGCGCTGCACCGGGTGGCCGCCGCCTTCGCAACGAAGTACGGCTGGACCTTCGCCATCAGGGACGGCCGAGCCCATGACGAGAGTCTGCCGGGATCACCGCAGTATGCCTTCTACAAGGTCTCCCCCGTCCGGGCTTTCGGCTACGGCACGGACGGGCTGACTGCGACTCGTTGGCGGTTCAACCGCACCTGACTGCCGGGCTGCGTCATGAACCGTCGCCGGCGCGTCCAGCCCCACATCATCAGTGACCGGGCTCGGGGCAACCCAGAGCGTCACCCCGAGCCCGGTCACTGATAGTTGGTCTGGGCCAGACTCCTCGATGTCGAGGCCGCGGGCCTCAGTGGGCGGGCTTGCCGAACCAGCGGGAAAGGTGGTCGTCCAGATCCTGCTGGTCGTCGCCGATCCAGGCGACGTGCCCGTCGGGGCGCAGCAGGACGCAGGGGACGTCCAGTCCTGCGGTGGGGTCCGCGAGGTGATCGACCCGGTCTGACCAGCCGCCAGCGGTGAGGCGTTCGGTGCGGTCCAGCAGCAGACCGCGGCCGCGGCCCAGCAGACCATAGAGGTGGCCCTGTTTCACGTCGACGTCGGGCAGACGGCGACCGAGCAGGTCGGGGCCCGCGCCGAAGTCGTAGCGGATACCGATGGCGGTGATCTTTTCCAGCAGATGGAGGTTCACCTCGTCGAAGTCCATCAACTCGACGAGCAGCCTCCGCACGGCCTGTGGGCCCGGTTCGGTGGACAGCAGCTCCGTCTGGGCTCGGGTGTTGTCCAGCACCTCCTCGGCGACCGGGCGCCGTTCGGACTGGTAGGTGTCCAGCAGTGTCTCCGGCGCCCAGCCGCGGATGCGCGCGGCCAGTTTCCAGCCGAGGTTGACTGCGTCCTGAACGCCGAGGTTGAGGCCCTGTCCGCCGATGGGCGGATGGATGTGCGCCGCGTCGCCGGCCAGCAGCACCCGCCCGACCCGATAGCTGTCGGCCAACCGGGTGGCATCGCCGAAGCGGGACAACCAGCGCGGGGAGTGCACGCCGAAGTCGGTCCCGGCGATGGCGTGCAACTGGCGCTTGAAATCCTCGAGGGTGGGCGGTTCGGCGCGGTCGCTGACCCCGGCGGCGGGCACCAGGACGCTGTAGACCCCGATGCCTGCGGGCCGGAGCCAGAATCGCTGATGGGTCTCGCGGATCTCGGCCACCACGACGGCGACCTCCTCCTGCGGGACGCCCACCTCCATCTCGCCCATCAGACTCTCGGTCCGGGCGGGCTCCCCGGGAAAGCCGACGCCGAGCAGTTTGCGCACCGTGCTGCGCCCGCCGTCGCACCCGACGAGGTAGCGCGCCCGCAACTGCTCCCCGTCGGCCAACTCGACGGTCACCCCCTCGTCGTCCTGCTCGAAACCGACGACCGCCCGACCGCGCCGGACCTGCGCGCCGAGGTCGATGGCGCGCTCTTCGAGCAGACGTTCGATGACCGGCTGCGGGATGCCCAGCAGATAGGCGTACCGGGAATCCAGGCCCTGGGGCGCGGGCTTGGCGATGGCGGCGAAGAATGCGCTGGCCGGACGCTGCCGCCCGTGCGGCAGGATGCGTTCCAGCAGCCCGCGCATCGCCATCAGCTCCAGGCTGCGGATGTGCAGGCCGACGATGCGGACGGCCGATGGCGGCTCGGTCTCCCTCTCCACGATGAGGACCCGCACGTCGTGCAGCCGCAGCTCGGCCGCGAGCATCGCACCTGTCGGCCCGCATCCGGCAATGATCACGTCGTACGTGTGGGCCGCACGATCGGCGTTGGGAGCCGACGATGCTGGGCGGATGTCGCCCACCGTGGAGTCGCGCTCGACCGGATCGGTCGACGGTGGGTCGGCGGTGAATTGCGGAGGATGCATAGGTGTTGCCTCTCGGGAGTGCCGTGTTGGCAAGGCGCTCCCGGCGACACCTACGTCAATCGCCCGACCGTGACGGCAAGGGGGAGCACCCACATCGCTACAACGTTCATGGGTCTCACCTCCTCGGGCGGTGTCGCTGTCAAGTGCAAGCTATATCCCCCAGTGCGATCCCGTCGAGTTGTTTCCTCGTCACATGATCAACGCGTCTGGTGGGTCAGCGATCGGTGGAGCCACTCGGCCATCAGCGCGCGTTCGGCGTCGGTGAGCCCCTGGAGGTCGGGCAGCACCGTCGCGAAGGTCACCGCGACCGCGTTCGCGGTGGTGTCGGGTGTTACCGGAGTTGTCGCCAGGATGCTGGTGAGTACGGCATCGAGCATGGCCTCACCCAGACCGAGGTCACGCTGCCCGGTGGGCATTCCCAGCAGTGTGAGGATGGTTCCGTTGCCCGCCGAGTGGATCATCATTAGCGCGCGCTCCTCGTCGACCCGGAGGAGGCCGGCTGCGGCGAGTCGTCGGACGCGGCGACGTAGCACGTCGAGCCCGGCGATCGTTGCCGGCGAGGGTGCACCACTCCCCCGGGTGGCGATCAGCGCGTACAGCTCGGGGTTTGTCAGGCCGAACTCCACGTGCGCGCGCCATCCGGCGCGCAGGTCCGTGACCGGGTCGCCGTCCGCTGCGACCGATTTGCCACTGACGTAGGTGGCCATGACGTGCTCGGCGACGGCGTCGATGAGTCCGTCCTTGTCGCCGAACAGGCGATAGATGGTCGGCGCCTGCACGCCTGCGGCCTGGGCGACGGCGCGCGTCGTCACCGCGTTAGCGCCCTTCTCACCCAGCAGTTGGGTCGCTGCCGCGACGATGCCCGCACGGACGTCGTCGCGGGTGTCCTGCGTCGTCACCATGAACCGATGCTAACAGTGACTTGTTATCCATGAATTATCGGTGATAACGTCCTCGGCGTAACATCGATAACAAGGGAGTATTCATCATGATCGTCGTCACCGGTGCCACTGGCCAGCTCGGGTCCCAGATCGTCGACCGGCTGCTCGACCGGCTGTCACCCGAGGCCGTGGGCGTGAGCGTGCGCGACGCCGACAGGGCCGCCGGCCTCGCCGAGCGCGGGGTGCGGGTGCGCGCCGGGGACTTCACCGACCCGGCCACGCTGGGGCACGCCTTCGAGGGTGCGGACAAGGCCCTCATCGTCTCCGCCGCCATCCGCGGCCCCGGCGCTTATGTCGCGAACCGCGCCGCCATCGACGCCGCCCGCGCCGCGGGAGCCAGTCGAATCCTCTACACCAGCCACCAGGCCGCCTCCCGGGACTCGCTCTTTGCCGCCCAACCCACGCACGCCGCGACCGAGGAACACCTGGCCGGACTGGGGGTTCCCTTCACCTCCCTGCGCAACGGGTTCTACGCGAGCACGCTCAGCTTCTCCATCGGCACGGCGCTGGAGACCGGGCAACTCGTGGCGCCGGCGGACGGCCCGGTCTCCTGGACCGCGCACGCCGACCTGGCCGAGGCGGCAGCCGTCGCTCTCACCGAGGACGGCGTACTCGACGGGGTCACGGCGCCGCTGACCGCCTCGGAGATGCTCGACCTCGAAGCGGTAGCCGCCATCCTCAGCGACATCACGGGCCGCACCGTCGAACGTGTCGTCGCGGATGACGACCAGTGGCGGGCGGCCGCCATCGAGCGAGGCATGCCCGCCGCGGCGGCCGACTTCACTCTCGGCATGTACCGCGCGGCGCGAGAGAAGGAGTTCGCCGTGACCGATCCGACGCTTCAGACAGTCATCGGCCACCGCCCGACGCCCGTCCGCACGGTGCTCGAGGCCATCGTCGCCCAGCGATGAGGGGTCGATGACGCGGTGGTCGTCAGCGCAGCATCGCCCGGGTCATTCGACGGGTGGCGACGTACATCGCGATCTAGCCGAACGCGAGGAGGTAGACCACCGGGATCAGCAGCTCCCAGCCGAGGTGGCCCAACGCGGGTTACCGGACCAGCTCGATGCTGTGGTAGTACGAGATCAGCAGCGACGCCGGCAGGGCCGGCAGCACCCAGGCCGACGTGACCAGCCCACCGACGGCCATGAGTGTGAGAAGGCCGATCGACCTGGTCGCCGGCCTTCTCCTGGAGCTGGGCGAAGTCGAGCAGTCGGGTCGCGCGGTCCCGGATGACGGCCCGCGGCAGGCCGAAGTATCGCCCGTAGATGTGCAGGTTCTCCCGCACGGTGAGCTCGTTGTCCAGGTAGTCGTCCTGCGTGACGACGCCCAGCCGGGCGCGGATCTCCGGCCCCTGTCTCATCGGGTCCATGCCCAGCACGCGCAGGGTGCCGCCGCTGATCGGTGACGTGGCGGCGATCATCCGCATGGTGGTGGACTTGCCGGCGCCGTTGGGGCCGAGAAGCCCGAACGGCTCCCCCCGCTCAAGGGCGAATTTGTAGGTTGTCTTCTTGACGGGCGGCTGACGTGTAGCTAAGTTTCAGCCACCCGGACTGAGAGGCGTCTATGCAGACCCGACTCGTTACCGCGACCGCCCTGGCGGCCACACTGGCGGCCACCCTCGCTTCCCTGCCTGCCCAGGCCGCCACGCCGGTGCGCCCATCGGCCGCCGAGCACGGCTGGGTCACGTCGACGCTGCGACACATGAGCCTGGAGCAGAAGGTCGGACAACTCTTCGCCACCTACGTCTACGGCGGTGACGCCACGGACCCCAGCGCCGCGGACCGGACCGCGAACCTCGCCGCCTTCGGTGTGGAGACACCGGCCGAGGTGATCGAGCGGTACCACCTGGGCGGCGTCTGCTACTTCTCCTGGTCGCACAACCTGGACGGGCCCCGACAGATCGCGACCCTCTCCAATGGACTGCAGAGGGCTGCCCGTGGCGACGGGGCAAAGGGCAGGGTGCCACTGCTCATCTCCACCGACCAGGAGCAGGGCGCGGTGGTGCGAATGCCCTCCCCCGCCGCCCAGTTCCCCGGGTCGATGGCGCTGGGCGCGGGGCGGTCGCCCCGGGCCGCCCGGACGGCAGCGGAGGTCACCGGACGCGAGCTGCGCGCCGTCGGCATCCAACAGCCGTACGCGCCGATCGCCGACGTCAACGTCAACCCGGGCAACCCGGTGATCGGCGTGCGGTCCTTCGGCGCCGACCCCACCCTCGTGGCCGACCTCACCGCCGCCCAGGTCACCGGTTTCCAGGACCGGGCCGGGGTGACCGCCGTGGCGAAGCACTTCCCCGGGCACGGCGACACGGCCACCGACAGCCACACCGGTCTCCCGGTGATCAACCACAGCCGCGCCGAGTGGGATCGGATCGACGCGCCGCCGTTCAAGCGTGCCATCCGCGCCGGTGTCGACACGATCATGACCGCGCACATCGTGGTCCCGGCGCTCGACCCGTCCGGCGACCCCGCGACCTTGTCGCCGACGATCCTCACCGGCGTGCTGCGTGGTGAGCTCGGTTTCCGGGGCGTCATCGTCACCGACGCGCTGAACATGGCCGGCGTGCGGGCGAAGTACGGCGACGATCGGGTGCCCGTACTGGCGCTCAAGGCCGGCGCCGACCAGCTCCTGATGCCGCCGAATCTCGCGCTGGCGCGGGACGCGGTGCTGCGGGCCGTCGACGCCGGCGAGCTCACCGAGCGTCGGATCGACGAGTCGGTCCGACGCATCCTCGGTGTCAAGTATCGGCAGGGACTCGCCCGCTCGCCGCTGGTCGACGTCGAGAAGGCCGTCCGGACCGTCGGCGCTTCGGAGCACCTCGCCGCCGTCGCCCAGGTCACCGACCCGACGCTCACCGCCGTCCGCAACGATGCCGGAGTGCTGCCCCTGCCCCGCGCCGACCGGTCGGTCCTGATCACCGGCTGGGACAGCGCCGCCTTCGCCCCGGTCGCGACGGTCGCCGCCGGATTCACCACGCGTGGTGCCCGCGTCACCGCCCGACCGGCGACCCTGCCCTCCGACGCGACGATCACCGCCACGGCGAGCCAGGCCGCCGAGCACGACCTCACCGTCGTGCTCGTGAACAAGGCGTGGGACACCGCCGTCACCGATCCGCGAGCCACCCAGCAGCGCCTCGTCGCGGCACTGCTGGGCACCGGGAAACCCGTGGTCGTCGTGGCCGTCCGCGACCCGTACGACATCGCGTACCTGCCGGGTGTCACCACCTACCTGGCGACGTACTCGTACACCCGCGCGGCGATGGACGCCCTCGTCCGCGCGCTGCACGGCGAACTGTCCCCGAGCGGACGGCTGCCCGTCACGATCCCCACGGCCGAGGGGGCGGGCTCCGTGCTCTATCCCTACGGCCACGGCCTGAGCTGGTAGGAGGCAAGCATGCAGCGGAGGAATTTCCTGGTCGGCGCGGTCGGTGCGGGCGCGCTGGGGGCGGGGACGCTCGGAGTCGGACCGGCGGTGGCCAACTCCCGTGACCGTCGGGTCCGCACCGGCCTCGACGAGCTGGTGTCGTCCGGGTTCGCCGAACTCGCCGGTCAGCGCGTGGGCGTCATCTCCAACCCGACCGGCGTCGATGCGTCCTACCGGCACCTCGTCGACCTGATGCACGGCTCCGGTCGGGTGCAACTGGTCGCGGCGTTCGGCCCCGAGCACGGCTTCCGCGGCTCCGCGCAGGCCGGTGGGAGCGAGGGAACCGGCGTCGACGCACGCACCGGCATCCCGGTGTACGACGCGTACGGCGCCTCGCAGGCCCGGTGGGAAGCGATGTTCACCGAGGCCGGGGTGGACACCGTGGTCTTCGACATCCAGGACGTCGGAGTCCGCTTCTATACCTACATCTGGACGATGTACACCTCGATGGTCGCCGCGGCCCGGGTCGGCAAACGCTACCTCGTGCTGGACCGGCCCAACCCGGTCGGCGGGCGGGCCTATGGGCCGATGATGACCAGCCCGTACACCTCGGGCGTGGGTCTCAAGGAGATCATTCAGCAGCACGGGATGACCGTCGGAGAGCTGGCCCGGTTCTTCAACGCCACGTTCCTGCCGGCCGAGGCGGGACGACCGGTCGACCTGCACGTGGTGCGGTGCCGGCACTGGAAGCGTGACGCCCTCGCCGCCGACACCGGCGTGCCCTGGGTGATGCCCAGCCCGAACATGCCCACCCCGGACACCGCTCTGGTCTACCCGGGCACCGGGCTGTTCGAGGGTGTCGCCTCGATCACCGAGGGGCGCGGCACGTGTCGCCCGTTCGAGCTGATCGGCGGGCTGGCGACGGACTTCGACCACCACTGGGGTGACCGGCTCAACGCCCGGAACCTGCCCGGGGTCGAGTTCCGCGAGGCGTACTTCTCGCCGACCTCGGCCGGGCAGAAGCCGGACCTGCTCAACAAACTCTGCGCCGGCGTGGAGGTCAAGGTCGTCGACCGGGCCGTGTACGACCCGATCCGCACCGGCGTGGCCATGCTGGTGGAGGCGCACAAGTACCCGGCGTTCGCCTGGCGACGCGACTCGTGGGACACCGTGCGTCCGTACTGGATCGACAAGCTCACCGGGTCCCCGCGACTGCGGACCCAGATCGACGCCGGAGCTGACGTGGACGACGTCGTCGGCGCCTGGGCCGAGGAACTGGCCACCTTCAACCGGCGTCGCCGGCCCTACCTGCTCTACTAGGAGTGCGGTCATGACCAGGTCGACTCGTCGTCCGCTCCGCTCACTCGCGCTCGGCCTCGCTCTGGTGATCCTGGGCACGGCACTGCCCACCACCGGGGCGGTCGCCGCGACACCCACGTCCGATCCGCCGACCGTCACCCCCGCCGACATCCAGTTCCGCCACGACACGTTGCGGCGCGGCAGCGCCCGCCAGGTCGGACTGCTCCCCGACCAGGTGGATCGCCTGCCCGCCGACCTGGCGGCGTATCTCCAGCCGACCCCGGACCACCCCGGCTACCCGGCGTACGCCGGCGCGGTGGTCCTGGCCGCCAAGGACGGTGTGATCGTTCAGCACGCCGCCGTGGGCAGCGCGGTGAAGTACTCCGCAGTTGGTCCACCACCCGGCCTGGTCGGTGTGCAACTCCCCGCCGACCAGCAGATCCCGACCCGGCGGGACACCATCTACGACCTGGCGTCGGTGTCGAAACTGTTCACCACGATCGTCACCATGCAGCAGGTCGAGCGGGGACGGGTGGAGCTGGACACGCCGGTCGCCCGTTACGTCCAGGAGTTCGCCGCCGGCGGCAAGGCGGCGGTCACCGTGCGGATGCTGCTCACCCACACATCGGGTCTGCCCGCGTTCACACCGCTGTGGAGAAGGTACCCGACACCGGCCGAGCGATTCGCCGCCGCGCTCGCCACGCCGCTCACCACCGGGGCAACGCCCGGTAGCCAGTACGTCTACTCCGACCTGGGGCTGATCCCGCTGGGCGTCCTGCTGGAGCGGGTAACCGGTCGGCCGTTGGCCGACCTGGTCCGCGACGGCGTGACCGGGCCGCTGGGCATGACCGACACGGGCTACAACCCGGGCCCGGAGCGGCGGTCGCGGATCGCCGCGACCGAATACCAGCCGTACGCCGGACGCGGCATGGTGTGGGGTGAGGTGCACGACGAGAACGCGTGGTCGCTCGGCGGGGTGGCCGGGCACGCCGGGGTCTTCTCCACGGCCGCGGACCTGGCCGTGCTCTGCCAGTCACTGCTCAACGGCGGCGAATACCGCGGCCGGCGGATCCTGCGCTCGGAAACGGTGCGCGCGATGCTGGTCAACCACAACGCGCCGCTCGAGTCGGCCTACCCGGAGAGCGACCGCGGGCTCGGCTTCGAGCTGAACAAGCACTGGTACATGATGGGGCTCTCCTCTCCGGTGGCCTTCGGGCACACCGGCTTCACCGGCACGTCGATCGTCATCGACCCGCTCTCCCACTCGTTCGTCGTCATGCTCAGCAACCGGGTGCACCCGGACCGGGGCTGGGGCAGCAACAACATCGCCCGACGGTCCGTCGCGCGTGACCTCGCGGAGGCGATGCCGGTAAGGCCGCGCTCGGCCAGCGCCTGGCGGGCCGACCCACGCGACTCCGCGACGAGCACGCTCACAGCGCCGCTGCGTCGGCCAGGCCGTGGCGGGGCGGCGAGCTTCCTGCTCTGGTACGACACCGAGCCGCGCTTCGACAGCGCGCGATTCGAGGTTTCCACCGACGGTGGTCAGACCTGGGCGCCGGCGACGATGCAGCTCCGCGACGCCGCCCGCCGGTGGAGCGCCGACGGCACGGTCACCGGCTACGGGGGTCGGGTGTGGTGGCAGGTCACGGTGGCGCTGCCCGATCAGGCCACCCACCTGCGGTTCAGCAGCAGCACCGACGGCTCCGGCCAGGGGCGTGGTGTCTACGTCGACCGGGTCGTAGCGGCGGACCGGCACGGCATGCTCTTCTCCGGCGAGGGTGCCGACGCCTCCCGGTTCGTCGCCGACGGGTGGTCACCGGCGCGGAGCTGAGACGTTGCACGGGATGGTGCCACCCGCGAACCCGGGCCCGAGAGCAATTTGACCCTCGACGGGGTTGAGGCCCGACCATCGGCGACATGACCGACCAAGCGACCGCCGACCCGACCATGACCCGCATCATCGAGGCCGTGCAGCTCGGCCAGACCGGCGCACCTGCCCGAGCCCGTGAGCAGCTCACCGCGTTGTGGGACGAACTCGGCCCCTCCGGTGACGCCCTGCACCGCTGCACCCTGGCGCACTACCTCGCCGACCTTCAGGACACCACCGAGGCGGAGCTGGCCTGGGACGAACGTGCCCTGGCCGCCGTGTCCGACCTGACCGACGAACGCGCCCAGCGGTATCTGTCCTCGCTCCAGGTCCAGGCGTTCCTGCCGTCGCTGTACCTCAACCTGGCCGACTGCCACCGGCGCCTGGGCAACGTCGGCCCGGCCCGGGAGCACCTTGCCCGAGCCCGCGAGCACCTGGTGCGGCTACCGGACGACCCCTACGGCGAGAGCATCCGCGCCGCGGTCCGGGACTTCGTCGAGGACGATCCGACCGACCGCCGGCGGTAGCGGTCGGTCGGATCACCGGTCCTGGCGAGCGACGCCCGCGCGGTATTCCTGCGGCGAACGTCCGTAGTGGGCACGGAAGAGACGGCTGAAGTGGGCCTTGTCCGGGAAACCCCAACGGGCGGCGATGGCCTGGATCGGCTGTCGCAGCAGCGGGTTGCCGAGATCACGACGGCACTGCTCCAGGCGCTTGGCGCGGATGAGTTCGGCAACCGTCGTCGACTCCGCCTCGAACAGGCGGTGCAGCGACCGCGGCGAGATGTGGTGGGCGGCGGCGACGCTACTCGGGCTGAGCTCGTTACTGTCGAGGTGGCGGTCGATGAAGTCGACGACCCGGGCCCGCAGGGTGGTCTGCCGGGCCTCCGGTGACAGGGTGTCCTCGATGTCGAGGTACTGAGCGAGCGCGGCAGTGAGCAGGTCCACCGCCACCCCGCCCAGGATCTCGGCCTGGGCCGGCTCGAACTGCTCCGGGTGCGACGCGATGCTCCGCAGATGGTGGACCAACAGTCCGCCGACGCCAACGCGCGACGGCATCGGGGTGGCCAGCAGGCGGCGGAGCCGGTCCGGCGCCAGAGGCAGCGCCGCGTGCGGCATCTGCACGGTGATCGTGGTGGCGAGACCGGGGCCGTCCACGCGGTGCCGCGCGACGTGCGGCCGCGCGATGTCCAAGAGCGTGAAGTGGTGGGCGGCTTCCAGCGTGGACTCGGTGCGGTCCTGGATCAAGGTGCTGCGACCCGTCAGCGGTAGCGCGAGTTGATACACGTCACAGTCGGCTCTGCGGACCAGTTTCGTGGGCCGGATCGAATCCAACGACGGGTAGCGCAGCGAGGTCATCCGAATGCGGCCGAGATCGATGGCCTGCGCGTACGCCACGAAGTCGTCCAGGTGACCGCTGCTGATGTGCGCCGGCGCCGTCTCCTGAGCGACCAGGGCATACCAGAAGGCGAATCGGTCTGCCGGGGGCAGCACCGTCGTGTCCACCACCAGGTTGGGCAACACCCTGCTCGCCTCCCCCCATATGCGAGGATGGATTCTTGCATGCCTCGACTTTCTTTACCCACGACGGGAATCCCACGCCCGGTGCTACCCGGCGGGTTGGCGAGTGTCGGCGGTGACCGGCGCCGACCTGCGGGAGGCAGCCGACGAGATGACCCGGGTGCTGCTGCCACACCGGGACCGCGACTGGTCGGTGCCGGCCGGCTCGCTGAGCTGGAGCTGCTGGACCACCGCGGCGCACGTCGCGCACGACCTCCTCGCGTACGCGGGCCAGGTCACCGGCCGTCCGGATGACAGCTATCTGCCGTACGACCTACGGGTCTCCCCCGACGCGAGCCCGACGCAGGTGCTCACGGTGGTGCGGGCCTGCGCCGGTCTGCTCGCCGCCGCCGTCGACGCCGCCCCGCCGGAGGTGCGGGCCTGGCACTGGGGTCCGTGCGATCCGGCCGGTTTCGCCGCCATGGGCGTGGCCGAGACTCTGTTGCACACCCACGACATCACCCTGGGTTTCGGTGTGCCGTGGCAGCCGTCGCAGCGGCTGAGCGCGCTGGTGCTGCGCCGACTCTTCCCGGATGCCCCGCCCGGGGCTGCGCCCGAGGTGCTGCTCTGGATGACCGGCCGCGGCGAGCTGCCCGGCCGCGACCCCTTATACACATCTCCGAGCCCACGAGACGCGTAGTAAA
>NZ_QGSY01000046.1 GCF_003857035.1 Micromonospora arida | reverse complement strand
GCACCCTGGACGCGTCCCGAGAAGCCTGCCCCCTCCCCTGAGACACGGCTGGGCCGGGCCGCGACCGTGGCCCGGCCCAGCCGTGTCTCAGGGGAGGGGGCAGGCTTCTCGGGACGCGTCCAGGGTGCGGTCCTTGCGGATCGACGCGAAGCCGTAGCCGACGGTGGTGACACAGAAGTCGTCGGTCGAGCCGGTGTACTCGACGTGGAAGACCGGCTTGCCGGCGTCGCTGAACGGCAGCAGTTTGGCGCACTGGGCCAGCCGGACGCACTCCTCGTTGACCGCGAAGTCGAAGTCCGGGGCCAGCGCGGCGAGTTGCGGCACGTCGTTGGCCAGCCCCGGGGAGAGACTCAGCGAGCGGGCCATCTCGGCGAGCCTGCGGTTGAACAGCAGTTGATCGTCGAAGTCGAGCGGAAAGCCGGTGCGCGCCGCGTACCCGTCGGCGTCGAAGAGCGCCACCGCGCCGAAGCCCTTGCCCCGGCAGAGCCGGAACCGGTCGGCCAGCACCGGTCGGAGCGCGTCCCAACTCCGGACGTCGAGCCACCGGCTGTCGGGTCGACGCCCGGCCGCGCCCCGGACGACCTCCGGGAACCGGCTGACGTCCGGGTCGTCGGAGCGGACCGATCCCACGTTCACCTGGCAGATCAACCGGCGGTCCCGGGAGCGCAGTTCGGCGGTCTGTGCGGCGGTGGTGGCCACCGGGTCGAGGAGGAAGACATGGGCGTCGACCGCCGGGTCGAGCGGGCCGCTGAGCTGCCACTGCCACTGCCAGTGCCGGGCCTGCGCCGCCGGCCACGCGGTGGGCGCGCCGGGCGGGGTGAGCGCGGGCCGGCACCCGTACGCCGGCACCAGGAGCACGAGAGCGACGCTGGCGGACAGGACGCGGTGCAGTGGGCGTACGGCGACGCGTCGCCGCGGCCGGATCCACATCGGCAGCTCCCGGGTCCCGGACGGCCGGTCGCCGCCCGCACCGGTACGCGGCCCCCACGCTCCGGCCCGACGTACCTCACCGGGTCAACGAGCGCGGGGGCGGGAACGACGCGCGGTCAGCGCGGCGCCGCGAAGACCTGCGTCCAGTACGGTCCGTTGCTGTTGGCGATGCCGACGCCGATCTCGGTGAACGAGCAGTTCAGGATGTTGGCCCGGTGGCCGGAGCTGTTCATCCAGGCGTCCATCACCGCGGCGGGGGTCTGCTGGTTCCAGGCCACGTTCTCGCCGTACGTGCGCCAGGCGTAGCCGACCCGGTCCAGCCGGGTGCCGGCGTTGCTGCCGTCGCTGCCGGTGTGCGACATGTTCTTGTGGTCGGCCTGGTCCTGGCTGTGCCGCTGGGCGGCGGTCATCAGCTTGGTGTCGATGCTCAGCGCCTTGCAGCCGGCCTTGGCCCGCTCGGCGTTGACCAGGTTCACCACCTCGCGGGCCTGGGCGCTGACGGAGCCGCTGGAGCCGCTGGAACCGGTGGGGCTGCCGGTGTTGCTCGGCGCGCTGCTGCGCTGGACGCTGCGGCGCGACGCGGCGGTGCTCCGCGACGTCGCCGGCGTGGGCTTGACGACCTTCGTCGGCGAAGGGCTCGGAGACGCCGTGGGGATGGCGGACGGGGAGGGTGCGGCGAGGGTGTCCAGTGCCGGCTCTCCGGTCGGCGCTGCCGACGCGGCGAAGGAGTCGTCGACGGCCGTCGGCTGGGCGGCCCCGTCGTCACCGCCGGGCAGGGCGAGCGCGCCGACGCCGAAGCTCACCACGAGGGTGGCGGCCGCGGCGGCGCCTCCGATCATCAGCGGCCGGCGCCAGCGGCGTGGGGAGCGGTGCCGTCCCTCGCCGGGCCGGCCGGTCTCGGCTGCGCCGTTCCAGCCGTCGGTGCTCTCCGGGTCGGTGTCGGTGTGCCAGCCGCCGGGCGCCTCGGCGCGCCGTACGCCGGTGGTGTCCTGGGCCGGGCGGCTGTCGCCCCAGCGGTCCGTCTCGCTGTCCGGCTGGTAGGCCCCCCAGGCCGCGGTGCGGGCGTCGGCCGCCTCGGCGGGGATCACCGGGTCCGGGTGCCGGCCCTCGGTGGGCTGCTCCCGGTGCCACTCGTCGCCCGACTGACCGGGCTCGTCGCCGAAGAGGTAGGCCGAGCGGGGCTCTGGGCCGTCGTGCAACCAGGCCGGCTCGTCGGTCGGTCCCTCGGCGCGCCGGGGGGCGCCGTTCGGGTCCATCGGATCGGTCCAGCCGTACACGCCTATGCCTCCAGGGGTCGGTTGCGGGCCGGGGTGACGCTACGGCGCGGCGACGACCTGCGGCAACGTGGCTAAGAAAGAGTTAAGGGGAAGTCGGACGCCAGGGTGCGGACTTCCGCAGATCCGGGCGTACAGTAAAGGCGTCCGGACAGAGAGTGTCCGTGCCTTGCGGCAGCCCCCCCGACAAGTGGACAGGTCGACGTGGAGATGATCTACGGCCTGCGAGAACTTGACGAAGGAGGGGTTTGCGGCTCAATATATAGGTGTCGCCAGTCGCGCCCGGTCATGCCCAGATACAGCCTGGAATGACAGCCGCGTATGAATTGGGCGCGCGTTGGCCGGCCTTTCCGGCAGCGCATATCAAGGAGTCAGCATGGCGAAGGCCCTCTACGGCCACGTAGGTGCAGCGCCCGACCGGCGTCTGCTCGACGAGGTCACCCGACTGCGTTCCAGGGTTCAGGCACTGGAGTTCGAGATCACGCGTCTGCGTGCCGACAATGATCGGCTCGCGGCGGCTGCGGCGGAGGCGGACGATCTGCTCCGTCTGGCCGAGCCGGCGCTGACCTGATCTCCAGGTCGTAAAAACTGAATCGCACCACCGCAAAAATACGCGCCGACACCTTCTGTGCCGGCGCGTAACACTGTCCGGGACCTTTTCGGCGCCGACGATTCATGATCTTGCTGCCGATCGTGCGGAGAGCGTGCCGCACAGTTACCGAAAAGCGCGTCGGCGGATAAGCCGATCATGAAAGGCACTTGTCTTTCTCGCGGTCTCCGGAACAACAGTGCGCCCACCGTCGACACGATGCGGGGCGGGTCGCGTGCCGGGCCGCTTCCACCGCCGGGTTAGTCTGCGAGTTCACCCAGGTCCCCACAGCCGGCGACGGTACGGCGGCCACCGGACGAGGATCGAGTAGGTGTATCTCAAGAGCCTGACGGTGAAGGGGTTCAAGTCCTTCGCCTCCGCGACGACGTTGAAGCTGGAGCCCGGGATCACCTGTGTGGTGGGCCCGAACGGCTCGGGCAAGTCCAACGTCGTCGACGCCATCGCCTGGGTCCTCGGTGAACAGGGCGCCAAGGCCCTCCGTGGCGGCAAGATGGAGGACGTCATCTTCGCCGGCACCGCCGGCCGGGCGCCGCTGGGTCGCGCCGAGGTCACCCTCACCATCGACAACACCGACGGCGCGCTGCCGATCGAGTACACCGAGGTCTCCATCACCCGCCGGATGTTCCGCTCCGGCGAGAGCGAGTACGAGATCAACGGCAACTCGTGCCGGTTGCTCGACATCCAGGAGCTGCTCTCCGACTCCGGCATCGGCCGGGAGATGCACATCATCGTCGGGCAGGGCCGCCTCGACGGCATGCTGCACGCCAAGCCGGAGGACCGCCGGGCGTTCATCGAGGAGGCGGCCGGCGTCCTCAAGCACCGCAAGCGCAAGGAAAAGGCGCTGCGCAAGCTCGACGCGATGCAGACCAACCTCAACCGCCTCACCGACCTCACGGCCGAGCTGCGTCGTCAGCTCAAGCCGCTGGGCCGGCAGGCCGAGGTGGCCCGGCGCGCCGCCGCCATCCAGGCCAACCTGCGCGACGCCCGGTTGCGGCTGCTCGCCGACGACCTTGCCACCCTGCGGACCACCCTCGACCGGGAGATCGCCGACGAGACCGCGCTGCGCGAGCGGCGCGAGCAGATCGAGGGTGAGCACACCGAGGTGCAGGGCCGGCTCGGCGAGTTGGAGGCCGCCCTCGCGGAGGACGCGCCGCTGCTCGCCGCCGCCCAGGACACCTGGTACAAGCTCTCCGCCCTCCAGGAACGCTTCCGCTCGATCGAGCAGTTGGCCCGGGAGCGGCTGCGGCACCTCAGCGCCACCGGCGACGACGAGCGGCCCGGCCGCGACCCGGACCAGCTGGAGGCCGAGGCGGAACGCGTCCGCGAGCAGGAAGAGGAGCTGCGCGGCGCGCTCACCGACGACCAGATCCGACTGGCCGAGGCGGTCGAGCACCGCCAGGAGTTGGAACGGCAGTTGGCCGCCGCCGAGCGCGAGCTGGTCGCCGCGGCCAAGGCCATCGCCGACCGGCGCGAGGGGATGGCCCGGCTCACCGGCCAGGTCAACTCCGCCCGGGCCCGGACCACCAGCGCCGGCGAGGAGATCGAACGCCTCGCGACCGCGCACGCCGACGCGCTGGGCCGCGCCGAGCAGGCGCAGGCCGACCTGGACGCGGTCGCCGCCCAGTCCACCGAGGCCGACCGGGACAACGCGGACCTGGACGCCCGGCACGCCGAGGCGGTCGCCGTACAGGAACGGGCCCAGGCCACCGTCCGATCGCTGGCCGACGCCGAGCGGGCGGCGGAGAAGGACGCCGCCACCTGGAAGGCCCGCGAGGAGGCACTCGCCCTGGGGCTGCGGCGCAAGGACGGCGCCGGGGCGCTGCTCGCCCGCGCCGGGGACGTGCCCGGCCTGCTCGGCAGCCTCGCCGGGCTGCTCACCGTCGCGCCCGGTCACGAGGCCGCGCTGGCCGCCGCGCTCGGCGGCCTCGCCGACGCGGTCGCCGTCACCGGGGTGGACGAGGCCGTCGAGGCGATGCGGCTGTTGAAGATCTCCGACGCAGGCCGCGCCGGCCTGCTGGTCGGCAGCCCGGCGGGGCCCGGCATGACCGGCTCCGCCGACGCGCTGCGCCCGAAGCTGCCGGACGACGCCCGGTGGGCGCCCGACCTGGTGGAGTGCACCGCCGAGCTGCGTCCGGCAGTGCACCGGGCCCTGCGGGACGTGGCGCTCGTCGACGATCTCGCCGCCGCCGCCGAGCTGGTCGCCAACAACCCCGAGCTGCGGGCGGTCACCCCGGACGGTGACGTGGTCGGGGCGTACGCGGCGGCGGGCGGTTCGGCCAAGGCCCCCAGCTACATCGAGGTTCAGGCCGCCGTCGAGGAGGCCCGCGCCAACCGGGTCACCGCCGAACGCGCTGGCCTGGAGCTACGTGATCAGTTGGTCGAGGCGCGTGCCGAGGTGGCTGCCGCCAAGGAGGCCGTGCAGCACGCCGCCGCCGAGAAGCGCGAGGCGGAGAGCCACCGCAACGCCGCCGCTCGCCGGCTGGCCGAGCTGGGCGCGGCGGCCCGTTCCGCGAAGGCCGAGACCGACCGGCTCGGCGACTCCCACTCCCGCGCCGAGGCCGCCCGGCAACGGGACCTCACCGCGCTCGCCGAGCTGGAGGAGCGGCTACGGCTGGCCGAGGAGACCCCGGTCGACGCCGAGCCCTCCACCGAGGAACGGGATCAACTCGCGGCCATGGTGCCGCAGGCCCGGCAGAACGAGATGGAGGTCCGGCTCGCCGTGCGTACCGCCGAGGAGCGG
>NZ_QGSY01000047.1 GCF_003857035.1 Micromonospora arida | reverse complement strand
ACCCGCCCCCGTGCCCGCTGAGGAGTGCCGTGCCATCCACCCTGCTCTCCCGCCGTGACCTCGACTTCCTGCTGCACGAGTGGCTGCGGGTGTCCGAGCTCGTCGAGCGCCCCCGCTACGCCGAGCACTCCCGGGAGACCTTCGACGACGCCCTGGATCTCGCCGAGCGGGTGGCCACCGAGCAGTTCGCCCCGCACAACCGCGCCGCCGACCTGGCCGAGCCCACCTTCGACGGGCAGCGGGTGCGGCTGATCCCGCAGGTCCGTGCGGCGTTGGACAGCTTCGCCGAGACGGGCCTGCTCACCGCCGGGCTGGACGCCACGGTCGGTGGCCTGCAACTGCCGCACGCGGTCGCGGCGGCCTGCTTCACCTGGTTCCAGGCCGCCAACGTGGCCACCTCGGCGTACCCGTTCCTCACCCTGGGCAACGCCAACCTGCTGCTGGCGCACGGCAGTCCCGAGCAGGTGGACACCTATGTCCGGCCCATGCTCGACGGTCGGTTCTTCGGCACCATGTGCCTGTCCGAGCCGCACGCCGGCAGCTCGCTGGCCGACATCACCACCCGCGCCGAGCCGCAGGCGGACGGCACGTACCGGCTCTTCGGCACCAAGATGTGGATCTCCGGTGGCGACCACGAGTTGGCCGAGAACATCGTCCACCTGGTGCTGGCGCGCATTCCGGGCGCGCCGCCCGGCGTCAAGGGCATCTCGCTGTTCATCGTGCCGAAGGTGCTGGTCGGCCCGGACGGGTCGCTCGGCGAGCGCAACGACGTGGCGTTGGCCGGGCTCAACCACAAGATGGGGTTCCGGGGCACCACCAACACCCTGCTCAGCTTCGGCGACGGCGCGCACACCCCGGCCGGCCGCGCCGGAGCGGTCGGTCACCTGGTCGGCGCGCCGCATCAGGGCCTGGCGCAGATGTTCCACATGATGAACGAGGCCCGGATCGGGGTCGGGGCGGGCGCCACCGCGCTGGGCTACACCGGCTATCTCAAGAGCCTGGCGTACGCGAAGGAGAGGCCGCAGGGCCGGCCGGTCGGCGCGAAGGACCCGGCCGCCGCGCAGGTGCCGATCATCGACCACCCCGACGTACGACGGATGCTGCTGGCCCAGAAGAGCTACGTGGAGGGGGCATTGGCGCTGGTGCTCTACTGCGCGCGGTTGCTCGACGAGCAGAAGACCGCCCCGGCCGAGGCCGACCGCGAGCGCGCGCACCTGCTGCTGGACGTGCTCACACCGATCACGAAGAGTTGGCCGTCGCAGTGGTGCCTCGCCGCCAACGACCTGGCGATCCAGGTGCTCGGAGGCGCCGGCTACACCCGCGACCACGACGTGGAGCAGCACTACCGGGACAACCGGCTCAACCCGATCCACGAGGGCACCCACGGCATCCAGGCACTGGATCTGCTGGGGCGCAAGATGACCATGCAGGGCGGCGCTGGCCTCACCCTGCTGACCACGACGATCGGTGACACGGTCGAGCGCGCCAGCAAGGCCGGGGGAGAGGCGTCCGAGTTGGCCGACCGGCTGGCCGCCGCGGTGGACCGGGTCACCGCTGTCACCCGTCGACTGTGGGCCGACGGTGACCCGGTGCTCGCGCTGGCCAACGCCAGCGCCTACCTGGAGGCCGTCGGACACGTGGTGATCGCGTGGATGTGGTTGGAGCAGGTGCTGGCGCTGCCGGCGGAGGGGGCCGGCGACGCGTTCCACGCCGGCAAGCGGCAGGCCGCCCGCTACTTCTTCACCGTCGAGTTGCCCCGGACCGGCCCGCAGTTCGACCTGCTGGAGAGCCGGGACCGCACCACGCTCGACATGCGCCCGGACTGGTTCTGACGGATCCCGCCGCCCGTCACCGTCGGCGGGACTGGTGGCTCATGGCCTGCCGCCCCTTGACGACGCCCCAGACGATCACGATCACCAGCGCGATCACACCGATGATGATCAGCCAGCGGACCGCCTCGAGAAGCAACCCGAGCAGGATCAGCACGCCGGCGACCACGCCGACAACCCAGAGCAGTGCACGCATGTCGACCTCCCGTAACCGGCCGCGCCTGGTGCGGCCGGCCCCGGCTCCTCGTTCCCCGTCCGGCCGACACCATGCGCGAGCGGCATACCGGAGTCGATCAGCGGCCGGTACGCGCCACGTAGACGGTGTTGGCCGACTCCCCGCCGGTCAGCGGGTTGGCGAACGGCACGACATGCGCGCGTACGCTCGCGAACACCTCGGTGAGCGCGGCGGTGAACTCGGCGTCCGGCGGGTCGTCCGACCAGAGCGCGAAGACGCCCTCGGGGCGCAGCAGGGCGGCCAGGCGACGCAACCCGGCCGGCGGATAGAACGCCGCGTGGCTCGGGTGCAGGACGTTGCGCGGGGAGTGGTCGACGTCGAGGAGCACCGCGTCGAACCGCCGGCCGGGCACCTCGGTGTCGAAGCCGGTGTCACCGGCCACCGCCGCGAAGAAGTCGGCCTGCACGAAGCGGGTCCGGGGGTCCTCGGCGAGCCCCGCCGCGAACGGCAGCAGCCCTCGCTGGTGCCAGTCGATCACGTCCTCGATCGCCTCCACCACGAACAGTGAGCGCACCCGGGGGTCGCCCAGCGCCGCGCAGGCGGTGTAGCCCAACCCGAGACCGCCCACCACCACGTCGAGCGAGTCACCGGTCACCTCGGCGAGACCGAGCCGGGCCAGCTCGATCTCCGCGACCGGGAAGAGGCTGGACATCAGGTACTCGTCGTCGAGCTTGACCTCGTACACCTCGACCTGGAGTGCCGGGTCCCGGCGTCGGCGCAGGCTGATCGCGCCGATCGGGGTCTCCCGCCAGGCCAGCTCTTCGAAACGCGCGCCCACGGGTGCCCTCTCGCCGCCGGATTCGTCCATGGATGGTACCGGTTGCCCCGCGACGGGCGGCCACGCAGGGTCCGCGGGAGATCGACGCAGCGCATATCCTGTGCCCGGCCGATCCACCGGAGGGGAAGTAACTGCTGGCGTTCTGACGGTCAGGAGTGTTCAGTGGTCGTCTTGAGGGGCGGTGTGAACTTGAAGGAGTGGGCGGCGGCTACCGGCGTCTCGTACGCGACGGCGGTACGAGTCCGGGACGTTGCCTGTTCCCGCGTACCGGCTCGCCGCGCGGCCGAGGTGGTCATCGAGGATCCGACGTGAAGACGATCCAGGCTTACCGGTTCGCCCTCGACCTCACCCCAGGCCAGGAACGCGCCGTGAGGGCGCATGTGGGGGCCGCGCGAGTGGCGCACAACTGGGCGCTCGCCCGGGTCAAGGCGGTCATGGACCAGCGCGCTGCGGAGCGCTCCTATGGGTTGCCGGACGCGTTGCTGACGCCGTCGCTGCCGTGGTCGCTCGCCGGGCTGCGTAAGGCGTGGAACGCTGCGAAGGCTGATGCGGCGCCGTGGTGGGGTGAGGTGTCGAAAGAGGCGTTCAACACCGGCCTGGACGCTCTCGCCCGCGGCTTGAAGAACTGGGCTGACTCCCGTCAGGGCGGGCGGGCCGGCAGACCGGTCGGTTTCCCCCGCTTCAAGTCCCGCCGCCGTGGCACACCGTCGGTGCGGTTCACCACCGGCGCGATCCGCGTCGAGCCCGACCGCCGGCACGTGGTGCTGCCGAGGCTGGGTCGGTTGAAGCTGCACGAATCCGCCCGCAAGCTCGCCCGCCGTATCGAGGGCGGCACCGCGCGGATCATGTCCGCCACCGTGCGCCGCGACGGCGGACGGTGGCACGTCTCGTTCACCGTCGAGGTGCAGCGGACCGAACGGCAACCGGCCCGGCCCGCCTCGGTGGTGGGGGTGGATGTCGGAATCAAACATCTTGCGGTGTTGTCCACCGGCGAGCGGGTCGACAACCCGCGCCACCTCGTCGCCGCGCAGGCCCGACTGCGGGCGCTCGGTCGGGCGTCGTCGCGGAAGTCCGGCCCCGACCGGCGCAACGGCTGCCGGCCCTCGAACCGCTGGCAACGCGCCTCGGACCGACTTGGTCGTGCCCATGCGCGAGTCGCGAACCTGCGCCGCGACGGGCTGCACAAGCTCACCACGAGGCTGGCACGCGAACACGGCAGCATCGTTGTCGAGGACCTGAACGTCGCGGGCATGCTGCGCAACCGGCGGCTGGCCCGGCACATCGCCGATGCCGGGTTCGCCGAGATCCGCCGTCAGTTGGCATACAAGACCGGGTGGAACGGCGGCCGGCTGCTCGTGGCCGACCGCTGGTATCCGTCCTCGAAAACCTGCTCGGGTTGCGGCGCGGTGAAAGCCAAGCTCGCCCTGCACGAGCGTGAGTACGACTGTGACGCGTGCGGCCTGGTCATCGACCGTGACCACAACGCCGCACTCAACCTGGCCGCCCTCGCGGCTGAGTTCACCACCGCCGGGAGTGGCTCGGTGGCAGCACGCGGAGCCGACCAGAAGACCCACACACATGGGCAGGTGGCTGTGAAACGTGAACCCGGCACGGCATCCGCCGGCAAGACCGGGACCGTCCCCACCGCAAGGCGGGGCAACCAATCACGCGCTCACTAGAGCGCACCGAAAGGTAACGGACTCATGCCGTCGCGGCAGGACCAGCTGCACTCCTACCAGTTCAGCGTCCAACGGGCAGTCGCCGCCCTGGTCATGCGGGAGACCGACCCCGCGCAGTCGCCGTTTCGGCGGCTGGCCGGTGCCGGCCTGGCCAGCGTCCTGGTCGCGGCGATCGGGCTCGGTGGTTTCGCCCTCTACGGCCTGTTCGCCGGCGGCGGCAAGGGGTGGCGCGACCCGGGCGCGGTGATCGTGGAGAAGGAGTCCGGCGCCCGGTTCGTCTATCGCGAGCAGAAGCTGCACCCGGTGCTCAACTACGCCTCGGCGCTGCTCATCGTCGGTGCGGATCGCTCGAAGACCGTTCTGGTGTCCCGACGCACGATCGACGGGGTGCCGCGCGGGCTGCCGTTGGGCATCGCCGACGCACCCGACTCGCTGCCCGCCCCGGGCCGGCTGGCCGGCGCAGCGTGGACGGTCTGCTCGACGGTCCCGGCCGGTACGGGCGTCGAGGCGCCCCGCTCCGCGCTGCTGATCGGCACCGAGCCCGACGGCGGTCGGCCGTTGGGCGATGACGCGCTGCTGCTGCGCCACCCCGACGGCGGGCTGCACCTGCTCTGGCACCAGCGCCGATACCTCGTCCGTGATCCGAGCCGGGTGCTGGCGGCGCTCGCCACCACCCGGGCCCAGGCGGTTCGGGTGGCGCCGGCACTGCTCAACTCGCTGCCCGCCGGCACCGACCTCGCCCCACTCGACCTGCCCGCGCTGGGTCGGCCCGCCACCCGGGTGCCGGGGGCGGCGATCGGCACGGTCTACCTGGTGAGCAACTCCGGTGGCGGCCGGCAGTACGCGGTGGCGCTCGATGCCGGCCTGGCCGGCATCACCGAGCTGCAGGCGGGGTTGTTGCTGGCCCGCACCGGGCAGGTCGAGCCGGTGCCGATGACGTTGGGTCGGTTCGCCGCGCTGCCCACGGTGCCTGACCTGGCCCCGACCGGCCCGAACGCCCCGCCACCGACCCCGCCCCGGCTCGCGGCCGGCGACGGCGGGGCGGGGTCGGTG
>NZ_QGSY01000059.1 GCF_003857035.1 Micromonospora arida | reverse complement strand
CTCGGTAGGTGCCCCACTCGGCGCGCAGGGCGTCGCAGATCTCGCCCAGGGTCGCCTCGGCGCGGACCGCGTCGAGCATGGCGGGGATCATGTTCTCGTCGGTACGGCTCGCCTCGATCATCCGGGTCACCGCCGCTCGGACCGCTGACTCGTCCCGCGCGCTCTTGCGCTCGGCGAGCACCCGGCGCTGCTCCAGCTCCACCTCGTGCGAGATGCGCAGGATCTCCAGCTCCTTGGCGACCGTGCCGGTGTGGCAGTTGACCCCGACGATCTTCTTGTCGCCCTTTTCGAGGGCCTGCTGGTAGACGAAGGCCGACTCGGCGATGTGCCCGGTGAACCAGCCGTCCTCGATGCCGCGCAGGATGCCCGAGGTCATCGGGCCGATCTGGTGTGGCCCGTCCCCGCCGAGCTGCCGGATCCGGGCGAAGATCTCCTCCGCCTCGGCCTCGATCTTGTCGGTCAGCGCCTCGACGTACCAGGAGCCGCCGAGCGGGTCGGCCACGTTGACCACACCGGTCTCCTCCATCAACACCTGCTGGGTACGCAGGGCGATCTCGGCCGACTCGTCGGTGGGCAGCGCCAGCGTCTCGTCCAGCGCGTTGGTGTGCAGCGAGTTCGTGCCGCCGAGCACCGCCGCGAGAGCCTCGACGGCGGTGCGTACGACGTTGTTGACCGGCTGCTGTGCGGTCAGCGACACCCCGGCGGTCTGGGTGTGGAACCGCAGCCACAGGGCCTTCTCGCTGGTAGCGCCGTAGACGTCACGCAGCCAACGGGCCCAGATCCGACGGGCGGCGCGGAACTTGGCGATCTCCTCGAAGAAGTCGAGGTGCGAGTCGAAGAAGAAGCTCAGCCCCGGCGCGAAGACGTTCACGTCCAGCCCACGCGACAGGCCCAGCTCGACGTAGCCGAAGCCGTCCGCCAGGGTGTACGCCAACTCCTGCGCGGCGGTCGAGCCGGCCTCACGGATGTGGTAGCCGGAGACCGACAGCGGCTTGTAGCGCGGGATCTCCCGGGCGCAGTACTCCATCAGGTCGCCGATCAGGCGCAGGTGCGGCTCCGGGTCGAAGAGCCACTCCTTCTGCGCGATGTACTCCTTGAAGATGTCGGTCTGCAGGGTGCCGTCCAGCTTGGACAGGTCGGCGCCCTGCCGCTCCGCGGCGACCAGGTACATGCAGAACACCGGCACGGCCGGACCGGAGATGGTCATCGAGGTGGTCACGCCGGCCAGGTCGATGCCGTCGAAGAGTGCCTGCATGTCGGTGGCGGTGTCGATGGCCACGCCGCAGTGGCCGACCTCGCCGAGCGCCTGCGGGTCGTCCGAGTCGCGGCCCATCAGCGTCGGCATGTCGAACGCCACCGAGAGCCCGCCGCCGCCGGCGCCGAGGATCATCTTGTAGCGCTCGTTGGTCTGCTGGGCGTTGCCGAAGCCGGCGAACTGCCGGATCGTCCAGGTCCGACCGCGGTAACCGGTGGGATACAAGCCCCGGGTGTACGGATACTCGCCCGGCCAGCCGATCCGTTCGAAGCCCGGATAGGTGGCGCCCTCCGGCGGCCCGTACACCGGCTCCACCGGCATCCCGGAGAGCGTGGTGAAGTCCGCGTCCCGCTTGCGCGCGGCGTCGTACCGGGCCTGCCAGCGCGCCCGTCCGGCGTCGATCTCGTCGGCGTCCATGAGCAGGGCTCCTCCTCGGGTCCTCGACTGCACGTCGAGTGTAAGGCCCCTACCTGAACGATCGCTAAGTCAGGCCGTACCGGCGAGTAACGTGCGCTGACCCCCACTCCGGAGCGCGCAGGCCGAGTCCGCGGATCGCCCGGCGTCCGACTCTTGCCGGTTTCGGTGCGACGGTGGCCGTTGCCACCGCCGCACCGGCGCGAGGGGACCCCGGCGGCACGACGGACGCCAGTCATTCCCCGACGACGGCCACCTGCTGCCCACCGCCACCCGAGGTCACGAGACTGATCTCAGTAACGGGTCTTCACGAGGAACTGGTAACCAACCACAACGGTGCCGTTGTTGTTGTACATCGGCCAGCACTGCTGGGGCGACGTCCACGACGAGACGTACGTCGGCCGGGCCGCCTTGCACGCCGACATCGTCGGGTACATCGGGCTGTTGTAGTCCGCAAGAGCGGGCGACGCGGTGCCCAGCACGATGCCGCCGGCCAGGGCGGCAGCAGCAATGAGGGTGCGGCGGCGCGGACGACGCAGAATCTTCGGCATCTTTACTCCATCCCGATGGACCCTCTATTGAGGATCTTGACGCCAGGAGCTTAGGGCACCCACCGGAGCACGCCGGCGTCACCCAAGTCAGGCCGTCGGGGCCGAGGGCGGGCCCATCGCCACGTCGTCGACCCGAATGTTGACCTCGTCAACCCGCAGCCCGTACGCCTCGACCGCCTCGGTGACCCGGGCCCGCACCTGACTGGTGATCTCCGGTACCAGCTGCCCGGCCTGGATCACCAGCACCAGGTTGACCACGGCGGCATCTCCGGTCACGTGGGCCGAGCAGCCCCGCCGGGCGTCGCCCACCTGGTCCAGCCCGACCCGGTCGAGGACGGAGTTGAAGAATCGGGCGACGTCCCCACCCAGCTCGGCCACACCGGGCACCGCGCGGGCCGCCGCGACGGCGATCTTCTCGACCACCTCGTCGGAGACCTGTGTCCTCCCGCCGGCCGCCGAGCTCATCGCGCCCATCTCCTGCGTCGCCTCGTGGTCCATGTGCCACTCCCCCTGCATCTCACGCCGCCGCGCCGGCTCACCGACCGGGCCCCACCGCCGTAGGGCGGTGCGAGCCTACAAGGGCGCGGTGGCGCGGAGGTGTCCCGCGTGGACAGTCAGCGGGCGAGCTGGGCGAGCAGAGTGTCCGCCGCCGCGTACGGATCGAGGCCGCCCTCGGCCACCTTCGCGGCGAGCGTGGCCAACTCCGTACCGTCGCGCAGTGAGCCGATCCGGGCGCGGAGGGTGCCGAGCGCGATCGCCTCGATCTCGGCGGCGGCCCGCGCCTCCTGGCGGCGGCGCAGCTCGCCGTGCTCGACCAGCCAGCCCCGGTGCTTGTCGATGGCGGCGGCGATGTCGTCGATGCCCTCACCCCGGGCGGCGACCGACCGGACCACCTGAGGCCGCCACTGCCCCGGCCCGCGCTCACCGAGCGCGATCATGCCCTGGATGTCACGGACGGTGGCATCGACGCCGTCCCGGTCCGCCTTGTTGACCACGAACACGTCGGCGATCTCCAGGATGCCGGCCTTGACCGCCTGGATCGCGTCGCCCATCCCGGGTGCGAGCAGCACCAGCGTCGTGTCGGCGAGCGAGGCGACCTCCACCTCGGCCTGCCCGACGCCGACCGTCTCGACCAGCACCACGTCGCAGCCGGCGCCCTCCAGCACCCGGACCGCCTGCGGCGTGGCCGCGGCCAGCCCGCCGAGGTGCCCCCGGCTGGACATCGACCGGATGTAGACGCCCGGATCGGTGGCGTGGTCCTGCATCCGCACCCGGTCACCGAGGATCGCTCCGCCGGTGAACGGGCTGGACGGGTCGACCGCCAGCACGCCCACCCGGTGCCCGCGCGCCCGCAGCGCGCGGACCAGCTCGTTCGTGGTGGTCGACTTGCCCACCCCTGGTGAACCGGTCAGCCCGACCACCTGGGCCTGCCCGGCGTACGGCGCCAGCGCCGCGGCGATCTCCGGCAACAGCGCGTCACCGTTCTCCACCAACGTGATCAGGCGAGCCACCGCGCGGGGGTCGCCCGTGCGGGCCCGCTCGACCAGCAGCGGTACGTCCCGGCTGCGGCGCACCGACGTGGTGCCCGCTGCCGGGACGTGCTCAGCCTCGCTCACTGCGCCATCCCTGTTCGCGACTGCGGGGCTCGCAGGACCGGCTCACTCCTCGCGCTCACTGGTCCGTCTCGGCCTTGCCCGGCACGTGAATGATCAGCGCGTCGCCCTGGCCGCCGCCGCCACACAGCGCGGCCGCCCCGGTGCCACCGCCGCGCCGCTTCAGCTCCAGGGCGAGGGTGAGTACGAGACGCGCGCCGGACATGCCGATCGGGTGCCCCAGCGCGATCGCGCCGCCGTTGACGTTGACCTTGTCCGGGCTGATCCCGAGGTCCCGGGTGGACTGGACACCGACCTGCGCGAACGCCTCATTGATCTCGATGAGGTCCAGGTCCGCAACGCTCAGGCCACCCTTCTTCAGGGCGTGGTTGATGGCGTTGGACGGCTGCGAGTGCAGGGAGTTGTCCGGGCCCGCCACGTTGCCGTGCGCACCGATCTCGGCCAGCCAGGTCAGCCCCAGCTCCTTCGCCTTGGCCTTGCTCATCACGAGCACGGCGGCGGCACCGTCGGAGATCGGCGACGAGCTGCCGGCGGTGATGGTGCCGTCCTTGGCGAAGGCGGGGCGCAGCTTGGCCAGCGACTCGGCGGTGGTGTCCGGGCGGATGCCCTCGTCCTCGGTGATCACCAGCGGGTCACCCTTGCGTTGCGGGATGACCACCGGGGCGATCTCGTCGGCGAAGTGGCCGTTCTTCTGCGCGGCGGCGGCCCGCTGGTGGCTGGCGGCGGCGAAGGCGTCCTGCTCCGCGCGGGAGATGCCGTGCCTGGCGCCGAGCCGCTCGGTCGACTCGCCCATCGAGCAGCAGTCCCAGGCGTCGCTGAGCCCGTCGTGTGCCATGTGGTCCTTGACCACCACGTCGCCGTACTTGTAGCCGGTGCGCTGGCCCATCAGCAGGTGCGGGGCGTTGGTCATCGACTCCATGCCGCCGGCCACCACGATGTCGAACTCGCCGGCCCGGATCAGCTGGTCGGCAAGAGCGATCGCGTCCAGGCCGGAGAGGCAGACCTTGTTGATGGTCAGCGCCGGCACGGACATCGGCACGCCGGCCTCGACCGCCGCCTGCCGAGCCGGGATCTGACCGGTGCCGGCCTGCAACACCTGGCCCATGATCACGTATTGGACCTGGTCCGGGCTGACGCCGGCACGCTCCAGCGCCGCCTTGATGGCGATCCCGCCGAGCTTCGTGGCCGGGAGGTCCTTGAGGTTGCCCAGCAGCCGGCCCATCGGGGTCCGCGCGCCGCTGACGATCACCGAAGCCATGCCTGCCTCCGAAGGGGTGCCGAGCTGTACGCCTTAACGATTGTTCGGCCAGACTAGCGCCATGGCAGAGAACTCCCCCGTCGAGCCCGGTGCGGACTACGTCACAGACATCGGGCTTCGCAAGATTGACCACGTCGGGATCGCCGTGGCCGACCTGGACGCCGCGATCGACTTCTACCAGCGGACGTTCGGGATGCGCTGCGTACACGTGGAGACCAACACCGAGCAGGGCGTACGGGAAGCGATGCTGGCCGTCGGACCGACCACGGAGGGTGGCTGCGTGCAACTGCTCGCCCCGCTCACCCCCGAGTCGACGATCGCGAAGTTCCTGGACCGCAACGGGCCGGGCGTGCAGCAGGTCGCGTACACCGTGGTGGACATCGACGCGGCCTGCGCGGCGCTACGCGAGCGCGGCATGCGCCTGCTCTACGACGCTCCGAGGCGTGGTACCGCGGACAGCCGGATCAACTTCGTCCACCCCAAGGA
>NZ_QGSY01000048.1 GCF_003857035.1 Micromonospora arida | reverse complement strand
GGACCGCTCGCCCCCGGCAGAGCGGCCGCACCCCGCCGATGGCCCGGCGGCGCCGCAGCGTCCGTACTCGCCGGAGCGACTGGCCCCGACGGCGGACGCACGCCCGTCGGTGGCCCCGCCACCCACCTGGCAGGCACCGCCGCCACCGGCGACCCGGCCCGACGCGACCCCGGCCGACCCGACCCGGGCGGTTCCGGCTCCGGCGGCCCCGCAGCCACCGGCGGCGGAGGTCGCGCCGGTGCTCCCGCCGGCCCCCGGTACGCCGCGCCGCTACGTACCTCCGCTGCCCTCGGAAGAGCCGGCGGCGGCCGTTCACGAGCCGGACGACGTCCCGGGCACCCGCGGGCCGGAAGCGTGGTTCAGCCCCGCTCAGCCCGCCGAGTCCGACCAGGCCGAGCCGGCTACGGACCAGCAGTCGTCCGGCCCGGTCGACAACGACTCGACGGCCGGCGACCCCGACCTCTCCGCGACACCGGTCGCGCCGGACGCGCAGACGTCGACGCCGACGGCCGACACCCACCTCGACGTGGCCGACGAGCACGCCAGCGGGTCGACACCGGACGACGCATTCGACCCGGCCTCCGCGCCGCCCGCCCACCCGGTCTCCGGCACCCCTCGGCTCTGGGCGGACGACCTCGACGACGACCCACAGCCCGATTTCGACACGGGAACGGTGGACGGCGACCAGCCTGTCTCCGGCGCACCTGCCGTCGCGATGCCCCAGCAGCGGACCGACGCCGACCAGCAGCCCTTCGCCGCTTCGCCCAGCGAGGACACCGATCCGGTCGAGCCCGACCCGGCGGACGAACTCGCGCCACTCGACGAGCCTGCGGACGCGCTCGACGATCCGAACGCCAGCTGGGCGGATGGCTCGCGAGTCGACGAGTGGCGGGGCGACGCGGCGCTGCACGTCACGGCTACGGACGACACGAACCCGCCGGTCTCCGCACCGCCCGCCTCGGTCACGCCGGTCTCCGCTCCTCCGGCACCGCCGGTATCGGCCCCACCCGCGGCACCCGTCTCCGCGCCACCAGCGTCCGCGACAGTCCCCGTCTCCGCGCCGCCAGCGCCCACCGCAGCGCCCGTCTCCGCGCCGCCAGCGCCGCCAGCAGCCCCGGTGTCCGCACCACCCGCCTCAGCGCAGCCGTACTCCGTAGCGCCCGTCTCCGCGCCACCCGCGCCGGCACAGCCGTACTCCGGAGCACCGGTCTCCGCACCGCCAGCGCCCGCAGCAGCGCCCGTCTCCGCGCCGCCGGCCGCCGCGCCCGTCTCCGCGCCACCGGCCTCGACACCACCGCCCGCCGCGGCGCCCGCCTTCGGGCCGCCGGCGTCGGTGGTGCCGACGTCCGGGCCACCCGCCTCGGCCGTACCCGACCCGAGGATCGGCTCGGACGAAGAGAACGAGCCGGTGTCCGCGCCACCCGACGACGCACCGCCGGTGGTGACCCGCCCGTCGCTGGCCGACCCGGGCGACCCGGAGCAGGTGCTGGCCGCGTACCGGTGGCGGTTGGACCCGGTCACCCTGCGCGAGGAGCTGACGGAGCCGGACGATCTGCGGGCCATCCGGCGGCGGCTGACCGAGAAGTTGGGCTCGGCGGTCGACAACCGTGCCCGGGCCCGGCTGCTCAGCCTGCGGGCGGTGGCCTCGCGGATTCTCGGCGACCTGGACGACGCGCTGGCCGACGGTCGGCTCGCCCTCACCTACGCCGAGGCCACCGGCGAGCTGCGCCGGACCGCGCTGGCCCAGGCCCGGCTGGCCCACGTGCTGCGCTGGCGCGGTGACTTCGCCGAGGCCGACCAACTCTTCGCCCAGGCCAACTCGGTCGAGTTGCCCGACCGGTTGCGGGCCGCGCTGCACGAGCACGCCGGGCGGTCGTGTTACGACCAGGGGCGGCTCATGGAGGCCTGCGAGCACTTCGAGAAGGCGCTCGACCTGCGCGGCGCGGGCGACGCCGAACTGCTGGACCGGGTCCGGGTGGCCCTCGACGCGGTCACCGTCCGGGCCGAGACGGATGGCTTCGGCACGTACCCCCGGAGTCGGGACGAGGTGCTCGACCGGGACCGACCCCCGTTGCCGGACCGCGACGGGCCGCTGTGGGGTTACACCAGCCAGGACGGCGACATGGTCGTGCCCGCCCGGTACGCCGAGGCGCAGCCCTTCCACGACGGGCTGGCCTGGGTCCGCCGGCCGGACAGCGACCGCTGGTCGCTGATCAACCTGCTCGGTACGACGGTGATCCCGCCGTCCTTCCGTGCCGCGCAGCCGTTCAGCGACGGCCTGGCCTGGGTGGTCGGCGAGGGTGGTTGGACGGCGATCGACGCGACCGGGGCGGTGCAGGTCGCGCCCAACTTCGCCGAGGTACGACCGTTCCGGCGTGGGCTGGCCGCGGTGCGGCGCGAGGGGTGGGGGGCGGTCGACCGGACCGGTAGGGTCATCGTGCCCACCCGCTACCACGGCTTCGTCACCGAGTTGGCCGACGGCCAGCAGATCGACGGTTTCACCGACGAGGGGCTCGCGGTGGTCGACGTGGCGGGTCGAAGGGGCGTGGTGGACCGCACCGGCACGGTGCTGGTCCCGCCGGCGCACCCGATGCTGGTCATCCACCCGGTGGCGTTCCTGATCGAGAGCGACAACGGGCGGTGGGGCGCACTGGACCGGCGCGGCGTGCCGCTCATCGATCCGGTGCACCGCGATCGCGCCGAGGTGCTGGAGGAGATCGACCGGCTACTCACCGACGCCAACCCGGTCCTCTGAGTCGCCGGTCGCCGGTGTTGATCCACTGGGGCTAGGGTCGGTACATGGAATTCCGACACCTGGGCCGTTCCGGCCTGATGGTCAGCGAGATCTCGTACGGCAACTGGATCACCCACGGTTCGCAGGTCGAGGAGGACGCGGCGTTCGCCTGCGTGCGGGCCGCTCTCGACGCAGGCATCACGACCTTCGACACCGCCGACGGGTACGCCGGGGGTCGAGCCGAGGACGTGCTCGGCCGGGCGTTGCAGAACGAGCGCCGTGAAAGCCTGGAGATCTTCACCAAGGTCTACTGGCCGACCGGACCCACCCGCAACAACCGTGGCCTGTCCCGCAAGCACATCATGGAGTCGATCAACGGCTCGCTGCGCCGACTGCGCACCGACTACGTTGACCTCTACCAGGCCCACCGCTACGACAACAGCACGCCGCTGGAAGAGACGATGGAGGCGTTCGCCGACGTCGTCCGCTCCGGTAAGGCGCACTACATCGGCGTCTCCGAGTGGTCCGCCGCCCAGCTGCGCGCCGCCTACCCGCTCGCCCGGGAGTTGCACATCCCGCTGATCTCCAACCAGCCGCAGTACTCGCTGCTCTGGCGGGTCATCGAGGCCGAGGTCGTGCCGGCCAGCGAGGAGCTGGGCATCGGGCAGATCGTCTGGTCGCCGATGGCGCAGGGCGTGCTCTCCGGCAAGTACCTGCCGGGCGAGCCGCCGCCGGCCGGTTCCCGCGCCACCGACGAGAAGTCGGGCAAGGGCTTCATCTCCCGCTTCATGAACGACGACGTGCTGACCCGGGTCCAGCAGCTCAAGCCCCTCGCCGAGCAGGCCGGGCTCAGCATGGCCCAGCTGGCCGTGGCGTGGGTGTTGCAGAACCCGAACGTCGCCTCGGCGATCATCGGCGCGTCCCGCCCCGAGCAGGTGCACGACAACGTGAAGGCCGTCGGTGTGAAGCTCGACGCCGACCTGCTCAAGGCGATCGACGACGCCGTCGAGCCGATCGTCGAGCGGAACCCGGCGAAGACCGAGTCCCCCGCGCAGCGTCCCTGACGCCGTTCCGGCCCGGCCGGCGCGAACACCTCGCGCCGGCCGGGCCGGGTCAGGTCCGTCTGGTCGCCGGGTCAGGTCACCTCTGCCCGGTCACCGGTCACCGCCAGAAGCGGATCAGCTCCAGGCCGGTGGCGTAGAGCCACGACGGCAGACCGAGCAGGTCACCCACCGCGAAGACCGCGTCGAAGAACCAGCCGCCGATGCGCGGGTTCCACAACAGCGCGAAGAGCAGGATGAAGCCGTACGGCGCGAACAGGTCGTACATCTTGCGCCACTGCGGGTTGAGCCACGGCTGGATCATGTTGCCGCCGTCCAGGCCGGGCACCGGCAGCAGGTTCAGCACACTGGCGGTGAGCTGGAGGAAGGCGAGCAGCGCCACCCCGGCCCAGAACTCCACCGGACCATCCGACTGGGTGCCGAGCCGCACCGCCACCACCAACACCAACGTGAACAGCACGTTGGTCGCCGGGCCGGCGAGGCTGACCAGGGTGTGCCGCAGTCGACCCGGGATGGCGTGCCGGTCCACCCAGACCGCGCCACCCGGCAGGCCGATACCGCCGAGCAGCACCACCACCACCGGCAGCACGATCGACAGCAACGGGTGGGTGTACTTCAACGGGTTGAGCGTCAGGTAGCCGCGATGGGCGATGTCCCGGTCGCCGGCTCGGTAGGCCACCACCGCGTGCGCGTACTCGTGCAGGCAGAGCGACACCAGCCAGCCGGACACCACGAAGAGGAACACGTTGAACCGGACGCTGCCGTACCCGTTCCAGGTCAGCACCCCGCTGACCGCGAAGAGCGCGACAAGGCCGAGGAAGACCGGGCTGGGCCGGAACGCCGCCTTGGGTACGCCGAGGACCAGCCCGTCACCGCCCGGGCGGTCGTAGGCCATCACTCGGCCGTGGGCAACAGGCTCATCCGGTACTCCACCCGGTCGTCCTCCACGAGCGCGACCGAGGTGACGCCGGACGCCGCGAGCTCCCGCCAGGCCTGACCGATCCAGGATTCGGCGTCGGCCTGGCTGCCGAACGACTCCGCCGGTCCCTCGACCGTCTGGCCGTCCGTGCCCTCGTACCGCCAGCTCCACGCCATGCCGCGTCTCCCCTCGCCGCTGAAGTCCCCGTGGGACGAACCCTCGCCAGCGTAGTCGGCCCGGCGCGCAACGGCCGCTCGCTCGCCCCGGCGGGACCCACGGGGTGGATCAATCCGATCGACGCCGGCCGGTACGGTGGCTCGGTGCTGACACGGGGAGTGCTGCTCGGCGACCGGTACCGGCTGGGCGAGCGGGTGGCGACGGGTGGGATGGGCGCGGTCTGGCGCGGCACGGACGTGCTGCTGGAACGCGAGGTCGCCGTGAAGGTGCTGCTGCCGTCGCTGGTCGCCGATGCGGAGTTCACCGCCCGCTTCCGGGCCGAGGCGCGGATGCTGGCCGCGCTGCGGCACCCCGGCGTGGTGCCGGTGCACGACGTGGGGCAGGCGGCGCTCGACGACGGCAGCCAGGTCGACTACCTGGTGATGGAGTACGTCGAGGGCGAGCCGTTGTCCGCCCGGGTGCGCGCGGTGGGGCGGCTGGATCCGGCCACCACCATGTCGGTGCTGGCCCAGTCGGCCGACGCGCTGCACACCGCCCACCTCGCCGGCATCGTGCACCGCGACGTGAAGCCGGGCAACCTGCTGGTCAAGGCCGACGGCAGAGTGGTGCTCGTCGACTTCGGCATCGCCCGGTCCCGCAACATGGCCGGGCTCACCGCCGCGAACATGGTGCTCGGCACCGCCTCGTACATGTCTCCCGAGCAGGCCACCG
>NZ_QGSY01000049.1 GCF_003857035.1 Micromonospora arida | reverse complement strand
CGACCACCCCGCCCCCGACCAGCGGAAACCTGGCGCTGGGCCGCTCGACGACCGCGACCAGCACCAACCAGAACTACACGGCCGCCAACGTTGTGGACGGCAACGCGTCGACGTACTGGGAGAGTGCCAACAACGCATTCCCGCAGTCGGTCACCATCGACCTGGGTGCATCCCGATCGGTCGACCGGGTGGCGCTCAAGCTGCCCAGCGGTTGGGAGCAACGCACCCAGACCCTGTCGGTGCTCGGGTCCACCGACGGCTCGTCGTACAGCACCCTGGCGTCGTCCGCCGGTCGGGTCTTCGCCCCCGGCTCGGGCAACACGGTGTCGATCGGGCTGCCCTCCGGTGACCGCCGCTACATCCGGGTCACCGTCACCGGCAACACCGGCTGGCCGGCCGCGCAACTCTCCGAGGTCGAGGTGTACGGCGGCACCCAGACCACCCCGCCGCCGACCACGCCACCGCCGACCACCCCGCCCCCGACGACGCCGCCGCCCAGCGGCAACCTGGCGGCCGGACGGTCGATCACCGAGACCAGCCACTCGGACGTGTACGCCGCCCCCAACGCGGTGGACGGCAACGCGAACACCTACTGGGAGAGCGCCAACAACGCGTTCCCGCAGTCGTTGACTGTGGACCTGGGGGCCGACCGGTCGGTGTCCCGGGTCGTGCTGAAGCTCCCACCCTCATCGGCCTGGCAGACGCGTACGCAGACGCTGGCGGTGCTCGGCTCCACCAACGGCTCGACGTTCAGCACGCTGAAGGCGTCCGCCGGCTACAGCTTCAACCCGGCCAGCGGCAACACCGTCACAGTGACCTTCACGGCGACCACCCAGCGGTACCTGCGGCTGACCGTCACCGGCAACAGCGGCTGGCCAGCCGGCCAGCTCAGCGAGTTCGAGGTCTACTCCAGCTAGGTCGGGTGCCCCCGCCCGGACCGGGCGGGGGCACCCGGTCCGGGGCGCCCCGGCGCAACGCCGCGCCAGCCGCCCGACCCAACCCGCACCGTCCCCCACCTGTCGCGGAACGACGGGCGTACCCCTGCACCCGTCACCGGGCAACGCACCCACACCCACCCCCGAAAGAGGTGTAGCGACCCCATGTCCAGTAACGGCACCAGACGAGGCACGCCGCCAACCGGCACGCCCACCACCGTCCCCCGCACCGCCCGCACGGGCCGCCGTCGCATGCTCGCCGGCGTACTCGCCGGGATGCTCCTCGCCACCGCCCCGGTCGTCACCCCCATGGCGAGCGCGGCACCGGTGGCCGACCCGTCCGCGGCCGCGGCCCGCGTGGCCATGCTCGCCGGGCTCTCCGCCACCATGACCGCCAGCAGCTACAACCAGAACTACGTGGCGGGCAACGCCAACGACGGCAACGCGTCGACCTACTGGGAGAGCGCCAACAACGCGTTCCCGCAGTGGATCCAGGCGGACCTGGGCGCCACGGTCAGCGTGGACCGGGTGGTGCTCAAGCTGCCCCCCGCGTCGGACTGGCAGACCCGTACGCAGACGCTGTCGGTGTTGGGCTCGACCAACGGCTCGTCCTTCACCACCCTGAAGGCGTCCGCCGGCTACACCTTCAACCCGAGCAGCGGCAACACCGCGACCGTCAGCTTCACCGCCGCCAGCACCCGCTACGTACGCGTGCAGGTCACCGGCAACACCGGTTGGCCGGCCGCCCAGCTCTCCGAGTTCGAGGTGTACGGCGCGACCGGCAGCACCGACACCCAGGCGCCCAGCGTGCCGGGCAACCTGGCGTACACCCAGCCGGCCAGCGGGCAGATCCGGCTCACCTGGTCGGCGTCGAGCGACAACGTCGGGGTGACCGGCTACGACGTCTACGCCAACGGCGCGCTGCGTGGCAGCGTCAACGGTTCGACGCTCACGTACACCGACAGCCAGGCGGACAGCGCCACCGTCTCCTACTACGTGCGGGCCAAGGACGCGGCCGGCAACCAGTCGGCGAACAGCAACACCGTGACCCGCACCGGCACCGGCAACCCGCCGACAGGGAGCAACCTGGCGATCGGCAAGCCGATCACCGCCTCCGGGTTCGTGCACACGTTCGTGGCCACCAACGCCAACGACAACAACGTGGCCACCTACTGGGAGGGCAACGGCAACCCGAGCACGCTGACCGTGCAGCTCGGCGCGAACGCCAGCCTCAGCCAGGTAGTGATCAAGCTGAACCCGGACTCGGCGTGGGGCGCGCGTACCCAGAACATCACAGTGCTCGGCCGGGACCAGGGCTCGTCGAACTTCACCACCCTGGTCGGCGCGGCGAACTACAGCTTCAACCCGGGCAGCGGCAACACGGTGACCATCCCGGTCTCCGGCGCGGCGGCCGACGTACGGCTCTCGATCGCCTCGAACACCGGTGCTCCGGCCGGTCAGGTGGCCGAGTTCCAGGTCTTCGGCACCCCGGCCCCGAACCCGGACCTGACCGTGACCGGTATGTCGTTCAGCCCGTCCGCACCGGTGGAGACCAGCACCATCACGCTCTCCGCGACGGTGCGTAACGCGGGCTCGGCGGCCTCCGGCGCGACCAACGTCAACTTCTACCTGGGATCCACCCGGGTGGGCACGGCCTCGGTCGGCGGTCTCGCGGCCGGTGCCTCGACCACTGTCAGCGCCAGCATCGGCACCCGGGACTCGGGCAGCTACCCGCTCAGCGCCAAGGTCGACGAGTCGAACACCGTCGTCGAGCAGGACGACACCAACAACAGCTACACGAACCCCAGCCCGTTGGTCGTCGCCGCGGTCGCCAGCTCCGACCTGGTCGCCTCGGCGGTCGCCTGGTCGCCGGGCAACCCGTCGGCGGGCAACACGGTGACCTTCTCCGTGTCGATCCGCAACGCCGGCAACCAGGCTTCCGCGTCCGGTGTGCACGGCATCACCCTGACCGTGCTCAACGAGTCCGGCACCGTGGTCCGTACCCTGACCGGCTCGTACTCCGGCGTGATCAACGCCGGTGCCACTGTCGGCCCGATCAGCCTGGGCACCTGGACCGCCGCGAACGGCAAGTACACCGTCCGGGTGGTGCTCGCCGTGGACGGCAACGAGCTGCCGGTGAAGCAGGCCAACAACACGAGTGACCGCCCGCTCTTCGTCGGTCGCGGCGCCAACATGCCGTACGACATGTACGAGGCCGAGGACGGCGTGGTCGGCGGTGGCGCGGCCGTCGTCGGGCCGAACCGGGAGGTCGGCGACCTGGCCGGCGAGGCGTCCGGTCGGCGCGCGGTGACCCTCAACTCGACCGGCAGCTACGTCGAGTTCACCACCCGGGCCAGCACCAACACGCTGGTCACCCGCTTCTCCATCCCGGACGCGCCGGGCGGCGGTGGGATCAACTCGACACTCAACGTCTACGTCAACGGCACGTTCCACAAGGCCATCGACCTGACGTCCCGGTACGCCTGGCTGTACGGCAACGAGGCCAGCCCGGGCAACTCGCCGAGCGCGGGCGGACCGCGCCACATCTACGACGAAGCCAACGTCATGCTCAACTCCACGGTCCCGGCCGGCAGCAAGATCCGCCTCCAGAAGGACCCGGCCAACACCACCACGTACGCGATCGACTTCATCAACACCGAGCAGGTGTCGCCGATCGCCAACCCGGACCCGGCCCGCTACACCACGCCGACCGGCTTCACCCACCAGGACGTGCAGAACGCCCTGGACCGGGTGCGGATGGACACCACCGGCAACCTGGTCGGGGTGTACCTGCCGGCCGGTAACTACTCCACCTCGTCGAAGTTCCAGGTGTACGGCAAGGCGGTCCAGGTGACCGGCGCCGGCCCCTGGTACACCCGGTTCAACGCTCCGTCGGGCCAGGACAACACCGACATCGGCTTCCGGGCCGAGAACTCGGCGGCGAACTCTTCCTTCAAGAACTTCGCCTACTTCGGCAACTACACCTCCCGGATCGACGGTCCGGGCAAGGTGTTCGACTTCGCCAACGTGTCGAACATCGTGATCGACAACATCTGGAACGAGCACATGGTGTGCCTCTACTGGGGCGCGAACACCGACTACATGACGATCAAGAACTCCCGGATCCGGAACATGTTCGCCGACGGCATCAACATGACCAACGGGAGCACCAACAACCTGGTCAGCAACAACGACGCGCGGGCCACCGGCGACGACAGCTTCGCGCTGTTCTCGGCGATCGACGCGGGCGGCGCCGACATGAAGGACAACATCTACGAGAACCTGACCTCGACCCTCACCTGGCGGGCCGCCGGTGTCGCCGTGTACGGCGGCTACGGCAACACGTTCCGCAACATCTACATCGCGGACACCCTGGTCTACTCGGGTATCACCATCAGCTCGCTCGACTTCGGCTACCCGATGAACGGCTTCGGTGCCAACCCGCCGACCCGGTTCGAGAACATCTCGATCGTGCGGGCCGGTGGGCACTTCTGGGGTGGGCAGACCTTCCCGGCGATCTGGGTCTTCTCCGCCTCGAAGGTGTTCCAGGGCATCCGGGTCAGCGATGTCGACATCATCGATCCGACCTACAGCGGCATCATGTTCCAGACCAACTACGTCGGCGGGCAGCCGCAGAACCCGATCACCGACACGGTCTTCACGAACGTCTCGATCAGCGGTGCCCGCAAGAGCGGGGACGCCTACGACGCGAAGTCCGGCTTCGCCATCTGGGCGAACCCGATGCCGGAGGCCGGGCAGGGGCCGGCCGTCGGGTCGGTCACGTTCAACAACCTCCGGTTGAGCAACAACGCGGTGGACATCCAGAACCCCACGACAACCTTCACCATCAACCGCAACTGAGCTGATCGGTAGCCGACGCCGCCGGGGGGCGTACCCCTCCCGGCGGCGTCGCGCCGTGTCGACCCTCGCCCGCCACGAACCGGGCCGCGCCGGCCGCAGCGTCCGTGGTCAGCGAGTCCATCCCGTACGCCAACTCGGTCGCCAGCGCCTCCGGCTCTCCTCGCCCCGCGCCGGCCAGCAGCGCCGCCCGGTCGTTGCGCAGGCAGGTCTGTGGATGCCGGGCGATCGCCGCCGCCAACTCCTCGGCCGCGGCCCGCGCCTGGCCGGGCGGCACCAACCGATTGACCAACCCCATCGTGTACGCCTCGTCGGCCGGCACCGGGCGGCCGGTGAGGATCAGGTCCATGGCCCGACTCTCGCCGATCAGCCGGGGCAGTCGGACGGTGCCACCGTCGATCAGCGGCACTCCCCAGCGGCGGCAGAAGACCCCGAGTGTCGCGTCGGACTCGGCGACCCGCAGGTCACACCAGAGCGCCAGTTCGAGGCCGCCCGCCACCGCGTACCCGGAGATCGCCGCGATCACCGGCTTGCTGAGAGTCATCCGGGTCGGACCCATCGGGCCGTCCCCCTCCGGCTCGACCCGGTTGCCGCTCGGTGTGCCGATCGCCTTGAGGTCGGCGCCGGCGCAGAACGTGCCACCGGCGCCCCAGAGCACGGCCACCAACGCGTCCGGATCAGCCTCGAAGGCCCGAAACGCGTCCGCCAGCGCCCGAGCCGTAGGACCGTCCACGGCGTTCCGAGAGTCCGCCCGATCCAGCACAACCGTGGTGACCGCACCGACCCGCTCCACCCGCACACCCATCCCG
>NZ_QGSY01000050.1 GCF_003857035.1 Micromonospora arida | reverse complement strand
ATCGGGTGGTCATTGACGGGGGGCGGGCGTCAGCGACGGATGTCGGTGGGATCTCCACGCGCCAACGGTGACCGGCATATTGACATCCATCATCACCTGTATAACGTTATAGAGCCGCGCCGACCCTCCCGTCAATGCTTGTTCATCAATGCCTGGTCGGCCCGCCGGTCGAATTCGCGAGAGGTTGGGGATGGGCGTCAACCTGAAGGACATCGCCCAGCGCGCCGGTGTCTCCCTGGCCACGGTCTCGAACGTGGTCAACGGGTACCGGCCGGTGGGGGAGCGGACCCGACAACGGGTGCAGCAGGCGATCGACGAACTCGGTTACAGCCCCAACCTCGGCGCCCGGCATCTCCGTCGGGGCCGCACCGGCCTGATCGCCCTGGCCGTCCCGGAACTGACCAACCCGTACTTCGCCGAACTCGCCGAGATCGCCATCGCCGAGGCCGCCGCGCTCGGCTACACGCTCGTCATGGAGAACACCGCCGCGGACCGGGAGGCGGAGTTGGCGCTCCTCGACGGCTCGCGACAGCGCATCATCGACGGCCTGATCCTCAGCCCGGTGCGCATCGGCCGGGAGGAGGTGCTGGCCCGGACGGCCGGCAGCCCACTCGTGCTGATCGGCGAGGGCGTCTACGACGTGCCACACGACCACATCGCCATCGACAACGTCGCCGCCAGCCACGCGGCTATCCGGCATCTCGTGGCGATCGGCCGCCGCCGGATAGCGTTCATCGGCGCCACCCCGGGCGGTGACCGACAGTCGGCCCACCTGCGGGTCCGGGGTTACCGGGAGGCGCTTGCTGCCGCCGGCCTGCCGTACCGACCACGGTTGGTCGCCGGCACCGACGCGTTCGGTCGGCTCGACGGCATGCGCGCCATGCGTGACCTGCTCGCCCTCGGTGACCCGCCGGACGCGGTGTTCGGTTACAACGACATGGTCGCCATCGGCGCGCTGCGGGCGCTGGCCGAGGCCGATCACCGGGTGCCCGAGGACGTCGCGGTGGTCGGGATCGACGACATCGAGGAGGGGCGGTTCACCGCCCCGACCCTCACCACGATCGCCCCGGACAAGAGGGAGATCGGCCGTCTCGCGGTGCGCCGCCTCATCGCCCGCATCGAGGGCGCGGAGGTCGCGGGGCCGCTGACCGTGCAGACGCCGTTCCGGCTCCTTCGCCGGGAGAGCACCGGCACGCCGGACGCCTGACCACCGGTCGCCCACGGGCCGCGCGAGATCCATACCGCCGGTGGTACGACCCAGAGAGGATGACCCGCTAGATCCATAGTCCTCAATATGATGACCGCTATCTCGACTGCGGTGCGCTCACGAGGCGTGCCATCCTGATGCGGAGGAATGCATGGTTCGCTGGCGTACCCTCACTGGCCTGCTGGCCACCGCGTTGGCCGCGGTGACCGCGGCCAGCCTCACCCTCACCGCGCCGGCCGCCGCGGCCGACAGCCCCGTGACGCCGAACGTCGTCGGCGGCACCCGCGCCGCTCAGGGCGAGTTCCCGTTCATGGTGCGTCTCTCGATGGGCTGCGGCGGGGCGCTGTACAGCCCCCGGCTGGTGCTCACCGCGGCACACTGCGTGGGCGCGACCGGCACCAACACCAGCATCACCGCGACGCTCGGGACCGTCGACCTCCAGTCGTCCAGCCGGATCACCGTCCGGTCCAACTACGTCTACCGTGCCCCCGGCTACAACGGCTCCGGCCGCGACTGGGCGTTGATCCGGCTGGCCAGCCCCGTCACCGGGCTGAGCACGCTGCCGATCGCCAGCACGACCGCGTACGACAGCGGCACCTTCACCGTGGCCGGCTGGGGTGCCGCGCGCGAGGGCGGGGGCCAGCAGCGGTACCTGCTCAAGGCGACCGTGCCGTTCGTCAGCGACTCCACCTGCAACGCCAACTACGGCGGGGATCTCATCCCCGCCCAGGAGATCTGCGCCGGCTACGCCAGCGGCGGCACGGACACCTGCCAGGGTGACTCGGGCGGCCCGATGTTCCGCCGCGACGCCAGCAACGCCTGGATCCAGGTCGGCATCGTCAGCTGGGGCTACGGCTGCGCCCGGCCCAACTACCCGGGTGTCTACACCCAGGTGAGCTACTTCGCCTCGTCGATCGCTTCGGCCGCGGCGAGCCTCGGCGGCTGACCGTACGACGGGACGGCCAGCCAGCGCGCCGGCCGTCCCGCCACCGCTCGGGCGGCCCGGACGACACGGTCCGGGTCGCCCGTTCGTGCCGTCCCGCCGGGAGGGCGGCGAGTGGGCCACCCGACAGATTCGGCGGGCCCTCCGTGCGCCGCCGGCCGCAGCGGCGATGATGGGCCGGTGAAGATCCTGTCCATCCAGTCGTCGGTCGCCTACGGTCACGTCGGCAACTCGGCGGCGGCCTTTCCGCTGCAACGCCTCGGGCACGAGGTCTGGCCGGTCCTGACTGTGCACTTCTCCAACCACACCGGGTATGGCGCGTGGCGGGGCCCGATGCTCCCGGCGGCGGACGTGGCGGAGGTGATCGCGGGTATCGAGGACCGCGGTGTCCTCGGCAGCGCCGACGCGGTGCTCTCCGGCTACCAGGGCGACCCGGCCATGGGCGCGGTGATCCTGGACGCGGTGGCGACGGTGAAGGCGGCCAACCCGGCCGCGGTGTACTGCTGTGACCCGGTGATGGGCGACGCCGGTCGGGGCATGTTCGTCCGGCCGGGGATTCCGGAGTACCTACGGGACACCGTCGTGCCCCGTGCGGACATCATCACGCCGAACCACTTCGAGCTGGACTTCCTCGCCGGTCGCACCACGAACTCGCTGGCCGAGGTGCTCGACGCGGTCGACGTGGTGCGCGCGACCGGGCCACGGCACGTCCTGGTGACCAGCGTGCTCCACGGCGACCTGCCGCCGGACTCGCTGGAGGTGGTGGCGGTCTCCGACGAGGGCGCCTGGGCGGTGACCACGCCGCTGCTGCCGATCAACCCGAACGGTGGGGGCGACGTCACCGCGGCGCTGTACCTCGCCCACCTGTGGACGACGGGCTCACCCGCGACCGCGCTGGAACGCACCATCGCCTCCGTCTACGCCGTGCTCGAGGCCACTCTCGCGGCGGGCACCCGGGAGATCCAGCTGATCGCGGCGCAGGACGTCATCGCCGACCCGCCGGCCCGGTTCACCGCCCGCCGGCTGCGCTGACGGCGGGTCGCGGGCCCCGGACCGGCTGCACTGACGACGGTCGCGGACTCCGGACCGGCTGGGTTCGACGACGGTCGCGGACTCCGGACCGGCTGCGTTTGACGACGGGCGCTGACCGCGGACCGGTGGTGGTCAGCGACCCTCGGGAACGGCCATCTCGCCGAGCAGCGACCAGTCCTCCTGCGGCACCGTGGCGTTCACGATCCGCGGAGTCTCGGCCAGGTGCGGCGGCAGGGTCTCCTGGGCCGCGCGGAAATGCGCGGACTGGACGTGGGCCGCGCCGGCCTGGTCGTCGCGGAACGCCTCGACCAGCACGTACTCGGTGGGATCGTCCACGCTACGGGACCAGTCGAACCACAGGCAGCCCGGCTCCGCCCGGGTCGCCTCGGTGAACTCGGCGGCGATCTGTGGCCACCGGTCGGCGTGCTCGGCCAGGACCCGGAACTTGGCGGTAATGAAGATCATGGCCCCAGGCTACCCAGCCGGGCGGGCGCGGGCGACGACCTCCTCGGGGGTCAACGGCGCCTTCGGGTGGTGCGTCAGGCACAGCGGGGTGCGGACCTTGACGAACGAGAACCCTTCCCCGGCCGCGTAGAACTCACCGCTGTTGAGCAGGCCGATGTCGGGCAGTCGCCCGCCCTTGGCCTCGGCGAGCTGCCGGGCCGCGTCAATCTGCGCCGGCGCGTTGAGCAGCCCGAAGAACTGCGTCGTCGCGTTGCCGGAGATCTGGTTGTGCAGACCCTTGGGTGCCTGGGTGGCGAAGACCAGCCCGAGCCCGTACTTGCGGGCCTGCGAGGCCAGCGCGATCGAGCTGGCGGTGCAGGCCGTGGTGCCGGTCGAGGGCGCGAGCGTCTGCGCCTCGTCCATCACGAACAGCCCGCCCAGCGGTCGGTCACCGGCGGGGTGCCGCTTGATCCACGCGAAGAGCGCCATCTGCAACTGGTTGACGAAGCTCTGCCGCTCCTGGTCGGAGGTGAGGCCGACGAAGCTGATCACCGACACCCGGGCCCGCCGCCCCGCCGACGGCGTCAGCAGCAGCCCCGGGTCGGCCGGCGCGCCGACCCCGCCGAAGAGCGGATCGGTGACCATCGCCGCCTTGAGCGCCTCGGCCAACTCCTCGGCGAGCTTCCCGGCGCGGGCCAGCCGACTGACCCCCTCGGGCAGATCGGTGAGGAACTCGGTGAAGCCGGGCAGGCCCACCATCCCGCTGCGCGCGTACGCCTGGAGGGCCTCGGTGAGGACAGCCTTGCCCTGCTGGGCGAGCCTGCTCGACCGGTCGACACCGGCTCGGGGCGCGAGCGCCTCCACGGCGGAACGGACGGCCTGGTCGAACTCGTCGGGCCAGTCCCGCAGGGAGGTGAAGTCGGGCAGCGGCTGGAAGCTCAGCGGCCGACCGGCGGTGACCCGGGGCGTCCACACCACCACCTCGGTGTGTGCGAGGTAGTCGGCGGCGCGTTCGGCGTCGCCGGGGCCCCAGCCGCCCGGCGGGTCGGGCCACGGGTCGCCGAGCCGGGCCAGGTCGTTGTTGGGGTCGAGCACGATCGCGGAGACCCCTTCGCGGGCGCACTCCTCGACCAGCCGACGGATCAGCACGGTCTTGCCCGAGCCGGACCCGGCGAACACGACCGCGTGGCGGCGCAACGACTCCAGGGGAACCGTGAAGGGGTGACCTCCGTCGACGGTCCGCCCCAGCCCGACGGCCCGGCCGCCCTCGCGGACCACGGGCTCGGCCGGGTCAGCGGGTACGGGCTCGGCCGTCGCGCCGGTCGACACGCCAGCGGGGACGTCGGCTTCCGCCACGTTCGTCGGGTCGGATTCGGGGCCGCCCGACGGTGGCTCGTCGTCGTCGGGCGTCGGCGGCTGGGCGCCGCCGCCCGTCCCGTCGGGCCCGGGCAGGACCGCGCGGAACAGGTCGGTGCCGCTGGCCGGACGGCGGGCCACCAGCCACTCCTGTAGGGCCGTGGACGGTTCGGCCGCCATCACCCGCAGCGCCGCGAAGACCCGCAGGTCCGCCTCCGGCACGGCACACCGCAGGCCGCCGGCCGCGTCGAAGCCGGTCAACACCTCGGTCGTACGCTTCCCGGTCGGCCACGGACCGTTGCGCAGCAGGATCAGCCGCCGTTGTGGCAGGTCCCGGTCCAACCCTGCGAGGGTGCAGGCGGCCTTGACCCGGGCGGTGACGGCGATGGCATTGGGGTGTGCGATGGCCCGGAAGCACCAGTGCGCCTCGTTCTCGGTGGCCTCGTCGAGCACCTCGATGAGCCGCCCGTGCAGCGCGGGCTTGCGGCCGGGCGGCGGATCGTACTTGTAGGTGGCGCCGGTCGGCGCCTGCTCGGCGATCCAGGCGGCCAGGCCGGCGGCGAGCAGCGGCGGCATGTGCTCGTCTTCGCTCTTCGGGTCGACGGCGGCCGACACGTCCGCGGCCTCGACCAGTTCGGCGAACCGCGCGTCCAACTCGTGCAGGCGGCGCTCGTCCGTGGTCGGATCGGCGGAAGCGCCACGGGCGGTGCTGATCGT
>NZ_QGSY01000051.1 GCF_003857035.1 Micromonospora arida | reverse complement strand
GGCTTTCGCTGACGGAGGTGGCGCAGTTGCCGCTGACCCCGTTCACCGCCGAGGCGCTCGGCCTGCCGGTCACCCCGCTGCCTCCGGCAGCGCACCGGTCGCGGGACCTGTTTCCGCCGCAGCATCCCGACCGTCGGCTGCGCTTCGGGGCGTACGGCCTGGTCACCGACCCCGCTGGGCGGATCCTGCTCACCCAGATCGCGGAGGGCTACCCGGGGGCCGGTCTGTGGCATCTGCCCGGCGGTGGCACCGATCACGGTGAGCAGCCGGCCACCGGGTTGCTGCGGGAACTGGTCGAGGAGGGCGGGCAGGTGGGCCGGGTCGTGGAGCTTCTCGGCGTCAACAATCTGCACAATCCCGCCGCGCTGGGCCCGGAGGGCCGACCTCTGGACTGGCATGGCGTACGGGTGATCTATCGGGTGCTGGTGGACGTACCCACCGGCGCGGTGGTCACCGAGTCCGCCGGAGGGTCGACGGCGCGGGCGGCGTGGTTCACCCGTGAGGAGGCGACTGAGCTGCCATTGAGTGACATCGCCGTCGTAGCAATCGGACAGAGTGGCCGATAGCACCGCGCTCGATGAGCCGACTTGGTGACCCTCCGGTACAGTCAGAGGCGGGAATGATGGAGGAAACGGGCGATGAAGCCCGGGATGGGAACAAGCGAGCGGTTCGAGCGGTTTAAGCCAGATATAAGTACCGCCGGCAGCTATCGCCAAGCCATGTTCCCCTATGCGATGGTGTACTCCGCAAAACGGCTGCCGGGCCATGCAAGGTCCGGCACGAGACAGCCGGACACCCGCCACTTGGCGGTCAGCAGATCCGGTGATGGAGGAAACGTGCCGAGAGCCCCATGGCGCCGGCGTCGTACTACTGACAGTCCGCGCCCCGCAGGGCGTCGCTGGGCGGGCCGGTTGCGCCGCAGCAGCACGTTCGCCCGCCAGGTGCTGTTGGTCCGGGTCGGTCGCCGCGACGGCGACCTGCACCCGACCGACCTGGCCCCGACCGAGCACCGGTACGCCGATCGGCAGCGCCGTCGCTACGGCCTGGACCGGCTCAGCCGGCCGACACTGGGCGTGGACCCGACACTGGGCCTGGACCGAGCCGACGTCGACGCGGTCATGCCGGTCAGCCCGGCGATGCCGCCGATGACGCAGACCGACGAGGCCCACTCGATCCCGCTGCTCCCCGGCGAGCGCACCATGGCGCGCCGGATGAAGTTCGGCCTGGTCAACGCCTGCACGCTGGCCAGCCTGATGCTCGGCATGCTGGCCATCTTCCTGGCCATGCAGGGCGAGGTGCGCATGGCGGCGCTCTGCCTGATCGCGTGCGTCGGCTTCGACGGTCTGGACGGCGCACTGGCCCGACGGCTCGGGGTGGCCAGCCCGTTCGGCGCGCAGATGGACTCACTGGCCGACATGTGCTCGTTCGGTCTCGCCGCGCCGGTCGTGGTCTATGCCTCGCTCGCCGGCTCCGTCTCCACGGCGGCGGCGGCGGTGGCGTGCGCCCTGGTCGCGGCGTGTGCCGCGATTCGACTGGCCCGCTTCAACGTCTCGCCGAAGGACGGCAGGTTCTTCTGCGGGGTGCCCACCACCATGGCGGCCGCGGTGCTCGCCGTGACGGTGGCGATCGGCCTGCCGGTGCCTGGTGCCGTGCTGGTCGCCGGGGTGGCACTGCTGGCCTTCGCGATGGTGTCGAGCTTCCCGTACGCCAAGCTCGCCCGCCTGGTGAAGCTGCCGCCGTGGCTCTGGCTGGCCCCAGTGATCGGCGCGCTGGTCGACATCCGGCTCACGTTCGCCCTGATCGTGGTGGGCTACCTGGTCAGCGGGCCGGTTCTCTGGCTGCGGCAACGTCGTACCGCATGATCTGAGCAGACAGAACGGGGCGCCGCGGACAGCGGCGCCCCGTTCCTCGTTTGCGGATCAGCGCCAGCGGGCGATGACCGTGGACCCGCCGACCACCTTGTCGCCTGGCCCGACCAGCGGGTCCGCGGCCTCAGCGGGCAGGTAGACGTCCGTCCGGGAACCGAACCGGATCAGCCCGAAGCGCTCGCCCTTGGCCAGCAGCGCGCCGATCGGCGCGCGCTGCACGATCCGGCGGGCGATCAGGCCGGTCCGCTGCGCGACCACCACCGTGCCGCGAGCGGTGTCCAGCACTGTGTACGCGGCAACGTTGTGCTCGGCGTCCGGCTTCATCGCGTTGACGAAGCCGCCATCGGCGACGAAGTAGTCCACCACCTTGCCGGCGACCGGGGAGCGGTTGACGTGCACGTCCAGCACCGACAGGAACACAGCGATCCGCAGCCACTCGCCGTCGCCGAAGCGCTCGTCGTGCAGCCGCTGCACCGACAGGACCTTCCCGTCCGCGCTGGCGACCACGGCGCTCGGGTCCTCCGGCACGTCCCGTTCGGGATCCCGGAAGAACGCGGCGACCGGCCCGGCGGCCAGGGCCGGCAGCAGCCACAGCTTGGACGACGGGCGCGCCACCCGGGCCAGCGCCGCGAGGCTCAGCGCGATGCCCGCCGCCGCCACGCCGTTGGAGTCGATGTGCATGCCCCGGGTCACCGGCACGCTCGACGGCCGGTACGCGGGGGCCAGGCTGTCGGCCGTGGCCGAACTGGCCGGGGTGAACCGCAGTCGGTAGACCCGCACCGGCGGCGAGTTACGCAGCACCAGATCGGCGCCGACGCCGTAGAGGGCATCCTGTCGGGCCAGCTCGGCGGCGGCACCCTCGGTTCGGCCGGGAGTGGCGACGGTCGCCACGCTCAGCACCGCCCCGTCGGTGAGGTACTTGGCCAACCCCTCGACGCCGCTGCGGGTGGCCTCGGCGGTGCCGGTGAACGCCTCACCGGCGATGACGACCCCGGCGGCCTCGGCTTCGGCCAGCGAGTCGACGACGGTCACCCGGTCGGCGACCCAGCGGCCCTGGGCTGTGACGTGCTCGCGGAGCGCCGCAGCGCCGAACGGCTCGGCGGGCACCACGGTGAGCCGGTCACCGGGGAGCAGCGCATCGACCGCCGCGGCCAGGACCGCGGAGTCCGGGGTCACCCCGACCAGCAGGGCGGCCTTGGGGTCGTTGATCCGGGCCAGCTCGGCGACGAGGGTACGGGCGGCTCGCTCGCCGATGCGGACCGGACCGGACCGGCCGGTGGTACGCACGGCGGGGGACTGGGTCATGTCGGGCGGGCTCCTGACGGGGGTAGAGACGGGAATCGCGGCGGGACCGCCATGGGCGGGACGGGCCGGCCGGCGGAGGCGAGATCTCCACCAGCCAGCATATGCGTCCGTCCGCGCCGGCCGCACCGCCGTGGGGATGCGGTGGGTCGACGCGGACGGACGCCCGAGGTCACGCTTCCCTGCGCGGGCCCTGCCGCCCGTCACCCGGCTGGTCGCTGGTGGTCTCGACCGGTTGGTCGGCTCGGCTCGGCTCGTCCCCCTCGGACGAGGCCGGGCGGGCGAGGTTCCCGATGGTCGGCTCGTCGTCTCCGTTGCCGGGTTGGCCGGGGATGGGCTCGGTCGGCGGCTCCGACGGCGGATGTGCCAGCCAGGCCGGGTGGATCACGTCGGTGGCCGGCACGTCCTGCGCCCGCACCCCGGTGGTCGGCGTCTCCAACGTCCGGTCCGAGATGAGCGTCGGGTCGGAGGAGGGCGTCCGGTCCGAGATGAGCGTCGGGTCGGAGGAGGGCGTCCGGTCCGAGACGAGCGTCGGGTCCGAGGAGGGAGTGTCCCAGGTGGACCGTTCTGCTTCCCAGACCGGCAGGGGCGCGCCGGACGTCGACGTGGCGGCGCCGGAGACGGGTGCGCCGGAGACGGACGTGCCGGAGACGGGTGCGACCGCCTCGGCAGCACCGGCCTCGGCAATCGGCTCCGGCTGGTTCGGTCGACCCGAGCGCAGTGCGCCGACCAGCCCGAAGACCCCGATCAGGATGAGTGCGCCGGCCAGGAACCAGCCGACCGGCGGCAGCGCGAGGCCGAGCAGTTGGGCGAGTAGCCACCAGGCGGACAGCGCCAGGAACACGAGCCCGAAGGCGAACGACACCAGATCCGTGCGGTGAGCCTTCACCGGGTCACCTCCAGGTTGCCGGCATTGACATGGATGTAGAGGCGCAGGGTCCCGCCGCCGGGTCCGTCCGCGCCGAGGTCGGTGGATTCCCGCAGGCGGCCGTCCAGCCCGCCGGAGCGGTTGCCGAAGACGGTGGCGTCACCCGCGTTGACGTCGGCCACGGTGGTGACGTCCACGTTCGGCGGGACGACCACCGTCGCCTGGCCGAAGTTGACGGCCACCGTCACCTGGCTGTCCCGTTTCGCGAAGTCGATCCCGCGCAGGTCGAGCACGGCGTCACCGAAGCTGTTCTCGTACCGGTCCGCCAGGTCGCGGTGGTCGGTGGGCGCCCAGGTCACCGCGCCGTCGACCCCCCGGATTCGGTCGTAGGACTCGGCGACGGTCGCCGTGCCCAGCGCGGCCGCGGTCACCAGACCGAGCGCGATGAGCCAGCGGGCCCGCCCGAACCACGTGCCGACCAGCAGGCCGAGCGCGATCGTGGCCAGCGCGGCCGCGAAGTACGCCGAGGCGCTGATGGCGAAGACGTCCAGGAGGTCGAGCAGGGCGACCAGACCGAGCACCAGGAAGATCAGCGAGAAGGTCACCGCGCCGAGCGGCGAGCGCTCCTTGGGGCGCTTCGGCGGCTTCGGTGGCTTGGGCGGAGGAGGCGCGGCCGGGGTCGGCGAAGCGTACGGGCCGTGCGGCGCGAACGGGGGCCGGTAACCGGAGGGCGGCGGGGCGGTCGGATAGCCCGTCGGGGCAGCGGGTGCGCTGCTCACCGGCGCCGACGGCCAGCCGGCGCTGGGCATGGCGGTGCTGGGCCAGCCGGGCTGGGCAGCCGTCGTGCCGGCCGGTTGCCCGGACACCGGGCCGACCCCGGACACCGGCTGCGTCGCGCTGGTCGGCGGCGCGTCGTACGCCGGGATGGTGACGGTGGGCGTGGCCCCCGTCGTCGCGGTGGCGTACCCCGGATCGGTGCTGAACATCGGCGGCGTCGCTGCCGGGCCGGTCGACGGCGCCGCGCCGTACGAGGGTGCGGGCCAGGCCACCGGTGGGACGACCGGACCGGCCGGGTTGCCGGACGGCGCGGCGGGCGGCGGACCACCCGGGGTGCCGGGCCGTGGACTGCGGCCGTCCCGGTTGAGCAGGAGCGCGCCGGCGACCAGGATGGCCGCGCCGAGCAGCACCGCGCGGAAGGCGTCGGTGACGATGTACGCGAAGCTGGCCGCGACCAGGATGCCCAGGACGATCACCGTCACCGGGGACATGCTGGAGCGACCACGACCGAGCATGGACTCGACGGGGGACGCGGTGTCGCCCTCGTTCGGGATGATCAGCCAGGCGGCGACGTACACCAGGATGCCGATGCCCCCGAAGAACCCGAGCACCGCGAGCAGCACCCGCCAGAGCACCGGATCGGTGTTGGTGGCTCGCCCGATCGCCGCGCAGACACCGGCCAGATACCGCCCCTCGCGCGGCCGGACCAGCCCGTACCGCGAGGTGAAGCCGGTGCCGCCCAGCGGCGGTGGCGGCGCGGACGGACCGGGACCACCCGGCCCGGGTGGCGTGCCGCCCGGGCCGTAGCCGGTGCCCGCCGCGAACCCTGGGCCTGGGCCGTAGCCCGCCGTGGGCGGCGCGTAGCCGTCGGCCGGATCGCCGGGTGTGGTGCCGGCGGTCGCGTCGGTGCCAGCGTGCGGACCGAACGTGCTGGGCTCGGTCCATTCGGCGGGCGTGGTGGTGGGCGGGGGCGGTGCTGAACCGCCCGGC
>NZ_QGSY01000052.1 GCF_003857035.1 Micromonospora arida | reverse complement strand
GGGCTGGGTCCGGGGCTGGGGCTGGGCCGGGCTCCTAGCCTGCGAGCTCGCACCGTTGGCCCCGCTCCGAACCACGGTCACCGAGTCTGGGCGATTCGTTTACGACATCAGCTCCAAAGGGAGACCGGGGTGGGTGCTCGACCCTGCTGCGCCGGTCGTTTCCACGCGTTGTTCCGCCCGGCGGCGCCCACCGCAGTTCGTGCCGCCGCCGCGCTCTGACGCAGATCACAGCCCCAGATCACAGCCCCGGATCACAGCTGCGCGTCACGGTCCCGGATCACAGCTGCGCGTCACGGTCGCGGATCACAGTCGTGGGGTGGGCGCGGACCCCGGGCGGAGGGCGGGACTACCGTGAGGGTGTGGCGCTCTCCCTGGCGATCTCGCCCTGCCCCAACGACACGTTCGTCTTCCACGCGCTGGTGCACGGGCGGGTGCCCGGCGCGCCGCCGGTCGAGGTGACGTACGCCGACGTGGACGTCACCAACACGGCGGCCGAGCGGGGCGCGTTCGACCTGGTGAAGGTGAGCTTCGCGGCGCTGCCCTGGCTGCTCGACGACTACCACCTGCTGCCCTGCGGCGGCGCCCTCGGTCGCGGTTGCGGTCCGCTGGTGCTCACCCGGGGCGACCGTGACGGCGGGCCGGACCGCACCGACCTGACCGGTGCCACGGTGGCGGTGCCGGGCGACCGGACCACCGCGTACCTGTTGTTCCGGCTCTGGTCGGCTGGGCGACCACCGGCCCGGATCGAGGTGGTGCCGTTCCACGAGATCATGCCGGGCGTGGCGGCTGGGCGCTACGACGCTGGGCTGGTCATCCACGAGGCACGGTTCACCTACCACCGGCACGGCCTGAGCGCCCTGGTCGACCTCGGCGAATGGTGGGAGGCCGACACCGGCCTGCCCATCCCCCTCGGCGCGATCCTGGCCCGGCGCGGGGCGGTCGACCCGGAGGCCGCGGCCGGCTGGGTCCGCGAGTCGGTCCGGCAGGCCTGGGCGGACCCGGCGGCCAGCCGGGAGTACGTGCTGGCGCACGCCCAGGAGATGGAGCTCGACGTGGTCGACCGGCACATCGGCCTCTACGTCAACGAGTTCACCGCAGACCTGGGCGAGGCCGGTCTCGCCGCGGTGGCGGCACTGCTCGATCGGGCCGCCACCGCCGGCCTGGTGCCTCAGACCTCCAGCTCGCGGGCCACCGCGTGGACCAGCTGAGCGATCTTCTGCGCGGCCTTCTTGTCCGGGTACCGACCCCGGCGCAGGTCCGGCTGGACCTTCGCTTCCAGCACCTTGATCATGTCTTCGACCAGGCCGTGCAACTCCTCGGCCGGCCGACGGCGCAGCTCTGCCATCGACGGCGGCGCGTCCAGCAGCTTGACCCCCATGGCCTGCGCGCCCCGGCGGCTGTCCACCACGCTGAAGTCGACCCGCTGGCCACCCTTGAGGTCGGTGACACCCGCCGGCAGCGCCCCCTTGGGCAGGAACACGTCGCCGCCCTCGTCACTCGTGACGAAGCCGTATCCCTTGGCCGTGTCGTACCACTTCACTCGACCCGTAGGCACCTGAAAACCCCTGCTTCACTTGAGCCGCTACTGCTCCAAGGCTAGCTGGATCATCCCGTCGAGCGCCGCTGGGAATTCGGTGAGCTCGTCCAGCACCACTTCCGCACCGGCCGCGCGCAGCTCGTCGGCGGAGCAAGGGCCGGTCGCCACACCGATGCCGGGCACCCCGGCCGCTGCCGCCGCCACCATGTCCGCGACATGATCACCGACGTAGTGGGTCGCGCCGTGCTCCCGCAGAGCGGTCGCCTTCTGCGCGGCGAACAGGTCGCCGGCCAACTCGTCCACCGTGAGACCGAGGTGGTCCAGGTGCAACCGGGCCAGCCGACCGATCTTGGACGTGACAACCAACACCCGGCCACCCCGCGCACGGATCGCGTCGATGGCCTCCCGCGCGCCGGGCAGCAGAAGCGTCGGGGTGACCGCGTACGCCGGGTAGAGCTCGCGATACACCCGCACGGCGGACTCGACCTGCTCCGGCGGGAACCAGTGCGCGATCTCGGTACGCAGCGGCGGCCCGAGCCGGGACACGGCCAGCTCGGCGTCGACCGGCACACCGGTCCTCGCGGTCAGCGCCCGGTACGCCGCGGCGATGCCGGGGCGGGAGTCCACCAGGGTCATGTCGAGGTCGAATCCGACGGTCAGTGCTGGCATGTCGAGAAACGTACCGGCTACTCCCAGTCGACCGGACGTCCGAGGGGCGCGGAAGCCCGGTGCCGGGCTAGCGTGGAAAGACGATGACCACCTCACTCGCCGACCACCTGCGGTCGCTGCCCGACGAATCACTGGCCGCGCTCCTCCAGCTGCGGCCCGACCTCGTCGTGCCCGTGCCGGCCGACGTCTCCGCCCTGGCCATCCGGGCCCAGTCCCGGGTCTCCGTGGCCCGCGCGCTGGACGGTCTGGACCAGTTCACCCTCCAGATCCTCGACGCCGCCCGTCTCACCCGGAACCCGGACGACGCCACCACGGCCACCGACACCGTGCTCGCGATGGCGACCGCCGGGCCGCAACCGCCGGCTCCGACAGCCGTCCGGGCCGCCGTGGGCCGACTGCGTGCGCTCTTCCTGCTGTACGGCCCGGAGCACGCGCTCCAGGTGCTGCCCGCCGTCGACGAGGTCTCCCCGTACCCCGCTGGGCTCGGCCGACCGGCCGCGGAGCTGGACCCGCGCACGGCCGCGCTCTGCGCGGACCCGGCGAAGCTCCGACGGACGGTGCTCGCCGCCCCGCCCTCCGCCCGGGCGATCCTGGACCGGTTGGCGGCCGGCCCGCCGGTTGGCAGCGTGCCGCCGGGGGCGTTGCAGGCGCCGCCGCTCGGCGCGGCGGACCCGGTCCTCTCCGACCCGACCAACGGTGGCGCGCCGACCGGCTCCCCGGTGCGGTGGCTCGTCGACAACCGACTGCTGGTCCCGGTGACGACCGGCTCGTCCACGGCCAGCGGAACGGTGGAGCTGCCCCGCGAGGTCGGCCTGTTGCTGCGCCGCGACACCGGCCCTCTCGGGCCGCTGCGTACCAGCCCACCGCCGGTGGCCGCCGCGCCGCGCGAGCCGAAAGCGGTCGACTCGGCCGGGGCCGGGCAGACCATGGAGGTGGTCCGACACACCGAAGGCCTGCTGGAGCAGCTCGCCGACGAGCCCGCGCCGGTGCTGCGTTCGGGTGGCGTCGGTGTACGGGACCTGCGCCGGTTGGCGCGTACCGCCGGGCTGGACGAACCGACCACCGCGCTGCTGCTGGAGGTGGCGTACGCGGCGGGGCTCCTCGGTGAGCTGGAGATGCCCGGTGCGACCACCGGTCGGTACGGGGCGGATCAGCAGGTGCTGCCGACGGGCGGGTACGAGGTGTGGCGGGCCGCCTCGCTGGCCCAACGGTGGGAGCAGCTCACCCGAGCGTGGCTGACCATGACCCGGCAGGTGGGGTTGGTGGGCCGCCGTGACGACCGGGACCGGCCGATCACCGCGCTCTCCGCCGAGGCCGAGCGGGCCAGCGTGCCGGCCACCCGACGGGCGGTGCTCGGCGTACTCGCCGATCTGGAGCCGGCGACGGCACCCACCCCGCAGGAGGTGCAGGAGCTGCTGGACTGGCGGGCACCGCGTCGCAGCCGGGGCCGGGACGCCGCCCACCGGGAGGTGCTGGCCGAGGCCGCACAGTTGGGTGTGACAGGGCTGGGGGCGCTCACCTCGTACGGTCGGCTGCTGCTGGGGGACCTGACGTCGACCGACGAGCGGGGTGACGACCCGCTGGGCGTGCACGCCGACGTCGAGAGCGGTGACCCGTCCAGTGCCGCGAGGGCGCTGGACGCCCTGCTGCCCGCACCGGTCGACCACTTCCTGGTGCAGGCCGACCTGACCGTTGTGGTGCCCGGCCCACCCGAGCCGGCGCTCGCCGTCGAGTTGGAGGCGATGACCGAGCTGGAGTCGGCCGGCGGGGCCAGCGTGCACCGGGTCACCACGGCGAGCGTGCGGCGGGCCCTGGATTCCGGCTACACGGCCGACGACCTGCACGACGTGTTCCGACGTCGCTCGCGTACCCCGGTGCCGCAGGGGCTCACCTACCTGATCGACGACGTGGCCCGTAAGCACGGCGGGCTGCGGGTCGGCCTGGCCGGGGCGTACCTGCGCAGCGACGACGAGACGCTGATCAGCGAGGTGCTGGCCGACCGGCGGTTGGAGTCGTTGGCGCTGCGCCGGCTCGCGCCGACGGTGCTGTGTACGCAGTACCAGGTTGGTCGGCTGCTGGGTGCGCTGCGCGACGCGGGGTACGCCCCGGTGCAGGAGGACGGCACCGGCAGCACGGTGCTGGCCCGGCCACGAATCCGGCGGGCCCCGCCCCGGGTGTCGGTGACCACCCGGACGATCGATCCGCTGGCCGCCCCGAAGCTGCCCATGCCCCGGCTGCTCGGCGTGGTGGAGCACATCCGGCGAGGCGACGCGGCGGCGCGGGCCGCCCGACGGGCGCCGGCGGTGGTGCGCGGCAGCGCGCCCGGGCTGGGCGGCGGCCCGGTGCCGGCGCACACCCACAGCGAGGCCCTGGCGGTGCTCCAGCAGGCGGTCCGGGACAAGGCGCTGGTCTGGGTGGGTTACGTCGACGCGCACGGGGCGACGGCGTCGCGCCTGCTCAAGCCGGTCTCGATCGGTGCCGGCTACCTGCGGGCCGAGGACGAACGGACCGAGATGCTGCACACGTTCGCGCTGCACCGGATCACCGCGGCGGTGGTGGCGGACTGACCGGAGGCGCCACCGCGCGGGCGCCGTCGGTCAGCGGCGGCTGCGGCGTACGGTGCCGACCACCGAGATGATCAGCAGCAGCGCGAAGCCGGCGCCGGCGGATTCCCCGACCGAGTCGACGAAGCCCTGCTGAAGCACCAGCCAGCCGAAGAGGAACCACCCGAGGAGGAGCGTCGCCGCGACGGCGTACGCGATCACCGTCGCTCGGGACACCTCGTCGGGTGGTGCGTGCTCGTGCTCCGCGATCACGTCACGGTCGACCGTCATCCCCAGCCTCCCCGCCCGGTCCGGCCCTGGACTCCAAGGGTGACACTCGTTGGTCCGGTCGGACAGGGGGTTATCGCCGCGATTCGCTGCGTGTCACTCAGGTGCCGGGGCGTCGGCCGATCAGCACCACCCGGGTGCCGACCTTGCCGAGCTCCCACATCCGGACGGCGTCGGCGTGCAGCAGGTTGACGCACCCGTGCGAGCCGATCGACTTGTCGTGCAGGTAGGTGGTGGTCTCGTGGAAGCCCATCCCCTGGGTGAAGTGCTGCCAGTACGGCAGCCACACCTCGTACGGGTTGGACCATTCCTTGGGGTTGCGGTAGTTGACGGCGTACGTGCCGGCCGGGGTGCGGTAGCCGGACATGCCGGTGCGGGTCACCGTCGGCGCCATGATCACCTTGCCGCCGCGGAGCGCCCAGACGGTCTGCCGGGTCAGGTCCACGCAGAACGTGGTGCCGGTGCCGGCCTTGCAGCGAGTCGTGTCGGTGGTGGCGAGGCGCTGGGCCACATCGAGGGTGGTTGGTCCGGCGCGACCCTCGACGGGGCGAATGCCGTATCTCTTCTGGAACTTCTTGATCGCCGCGCAGTCGGCGGCGGACTGCCGGCCGTCCACGGTCACCGCCCCGAACCCGCCCAACCGGGTCAGGTAGGTCTCCACCGCCCGCTGGTGCTGCCCCTGGGGGCAGCCGGCGACGGTCGGCGTACCGGTGCCGGGGGTCGTGGTGGGTGCCGGGCGGGTCGGCTTCGGCGTGGGTTTCCGGGAGGGTTTCAC
>NZ_QGSY01000066.1 GCF_003857035.1 Micromonospora arida | reverse complement strand
GGTAGGCGGGGATGGGCGGGAGCCGTCGCCGACCACGACTTCCACGATCGACGGGGTCGCGTGGTTGACGGAGGGCCGCCAGCGGGTTCAGCTTCTGCCTGTCGCGGCAGGCGTTGCCGTGATCGTTCAGTGCCGTTTCCCACGGTGCGGGCTGGGACTGGTCGGGTAGCGTCGGGCTGCGCATAGGGTGAGTGGATGGTTGATCGCACCCACTCCGGCCCGAGCGATGCGAGCGTGCGGCGGGCCCTGGGCCGGGCCGCGAACGGGCGGGCGCTGGATGTCGACGAGGCGACCGCGCTGCTGTCCGCTCGTGGCGACGCGCTCGACGAGCTGCTCCGGCTCGCCGGTGGAATCCGCGACGCCGGGCTGCGGGACGCCGGGCGGCCGGGTGTGGTCACGTACTCCAAGAAGGTTTTCATTCCGCTGACCCGGCTCTGCCGGGACCGCTGCCACTACTGCACCTTCGCGACAGTGCCGCACCGGTTGCCGGCGCCGTTCCTGGACCGCGACGAGGTCCTCGCGATCGCCCGGGCCGGTGCCGCGCAGGGTTGCAAGGAGGCGCTGTTCACCCTGGGTGACCGGCCGGAGGAACGCTGGCCTGCGGCACGGACCTGGTTGGACGAACGCGGCTACGACTCGACCCTGGACTACCTGCGCGCCTGTGCGGTGGCGGTGCTGGAGGAGACCGGTCTGCTGCCGCACCTCAACCCCGGGGTGCTGTCCTGGTCGGAGCTGCAACGGCTCAAGCCGGTCGCGCCGAGCATGGGCATGATGCTGGAGACGACCGCGACGCGGCTCTGGTCCGAGCCGGGTGGCCCGCACTTCGGCTCACCGGACAAGGAGCCGGCGGTCCGGTTGCGGGTGCTCGAAGACGCGGGGCGGGTCGGGGTGCCGTTCACCACCGGCATCCTGATCGGAATCGGGGAGACCCCGGCGGAGCGGGTGGACGCGCTGTTCGCGATCCGCCGCGCCCACCGGGAGTACGGCCACCTCCAGGAGGTGATCGTGCAGAACTTCCGCGCCAAGCCGGACACGGCGATGCGCGGCATGCCGGACGCGGAACTGCACGACCTGGCCGCCACGGTGGCGGTGGCCCGGCTGCTGCTCGGCCCGAAGGCCCGGATCCAGGCCCCGCCGAACCTCATCGCCGGCGAGTACGACCTGCTGTTGCGCGCCGGCATCGACGACTGGGGTGGCGTCTCACCGCTCACCCCCGACCACGTCAACCCGGAGCGCCCCTGGCCGCAGATCGACGAGTTGGCCCGGCACACCGAGCTGGCCGGGTTCACGCTGCGGGAGCGGTTGACGATCTACCCGGAGTACGTGCGCGCGGGCGACCCGTGGCTCGATCCGCGGCTGCTGCCGCACGTCGGTGCCCTCGCCGATCCGTTGACGGGCATGGCGGTCGAGTCGGCGATGCCGCAGGGACGACCGTGGCAGGAGCCGGAGGAGGTGTTCGGCGGGCGGGTCGACCTGCACGCCACCATCGACACCACCGGCCGCACCGACGACCGGCGCGGCGACTTCGACAGCGTCTACGGCGACTGGTCCGAGGTCGCCGGCAAGGTCACCCCGGAGGCGACGGCGCGCCGGGAGGGCGTACCCGTGGCACCGGCCGGGAGGGGTGCGGACCGTGACCTGACGGCCGGCCTGCGGCTTGCCGCCGACGACCCGGCGGCGCTGCTCGACCCCGGGCACACCGATGCCGCGCTGGCGCTGTTCGGCGCGGACGGGCCGGCGCTCGACGAGCTGTGCCGCCTCGCCGACGACGTGCGCCGCGCGACGGTCGGCGACGACGTCACCTACGTGGTCAACCGCAACATCAATTTCAGCAACGTCTGCTATGTGGGCTGCCGGTTCTGTGCGTTCGCGCAGCGTGAGCGGGACGCCGACGCGTACCGGCTCTCCGTCGAACAGGTCGCGGACCGGGCCGAGCAGGCGTGGACCCTCGGCGCCAGCGAGGTGTGCCTCCAGGGCGGCATCGACCCGAAGATGCCGGTCACCGGCTACGCCGACATCGTGCGCGCCATCAAGGCCCGGGTGCCCGAGATGCACGTGCACGCGTTCTCGCCCATGGAGATCGTCACCGCCGCCGCGAAGGCCGGGGTTCCGGTCCGCGAGTGGCTGCTCCAGCTGCGCGAGGCCGGGCTGGACACCATCCCGGGCACCGCGGCCGAGATCCTCGACGACGACGTGCGCTGGGTGCTGACCAAGGGCAAACTCCCGGCTGCCGCCTGGGTCGAGGTGGTCAGCACCGCCCACGAGCTGGGCATCCGGTCCAGCTCCACGATGATGTACGGCCACGTCGACCACCCCGGGCAGTGGCTGGCGCACTTCCGGGTGCTGGCCGGGGTGCAGGACCGCACCGGTGGGTTCACCGAGTTCGTGGCGCTGCCGTTCGTGCACACGAATGCTCCGATCTATCTGGCGGGTATCGCCCGACCCGGCCCGACCTGGCGGGAGAACCGGGTGGTGCACGCCATGTCCCGGCTGCTGCTGCACGGCCGGATCGACAACATCCAGTGCTCCTGGGTGAAGCTCGGTGACGAGGGCACTGTCGCGATGCTCCAGGGCGGCTGCAACGACCTCGGCGGCACGCTGATGGAGGAGACCATCTCCCGGATGGCCGGCTCCGACAACGGTTCGGCGCGTACCGAGGAGCAGTTGCGGGCCATCGCGAAGGCCGCCGGTCGCCCGGCGCGCAAGCGGTCGACTGCGTACGGTCACGCCCGGCCCTGACGTCGAACCTTTCCCCGCCACCGGCCGTACCACGCGATGCCGGTGGCGGTCGCGGCGAGGACTGCCGCCGGTGTCCCCCTCAGGGGCCCGGCGGCGTCGCGAGACGGCACCGGACCCGTCCGTCTCCGCGGGCGCGCTCGCGCCACCGCCGGAAAGGTTGCCCATGACCAGTGATCAGCGGAAGCGGCAGTGGCCGCGACTGACCCGCCGGCAGACGTTGACCGCCGCGGCCAGCGCCACCCTCGGCGCCGCCGCGCTCACCGTGCCGGGCCTGTCGGCCGCGCAGAACGCCCCCGGCGCGGCCGGACGAGCCGACGAACCGATCATCGTGCACCTGCGTGACGCCGGCTCCGGAACGATGGACGTCTTCGTCGGTGAGACGCGCATCGAGGTACGCGACCGCGGCCTGGCGGACCGGCTGCGGCGCGCCGCCCGGCGCTGACCCGACCCTCCGCCCCGCCATCCTGTCCCCGCCCAGTGAGGTTGGTCCGTCATGTCTTCCCACCGCGAGGCCCCGGAGATAGCCAAGGATCCGGTCGCCGACAGCTCCGACCTGTACGCGTTCGTCAGCCCCGACAAACGCGACACGGTCACGTTGATCGCCAACTACGTGCCGTTGCAGCTTCCCTCCGGGGGCCCGAACTTCTTCGAGTTCGGCGACGACGTGCGGTACGAGATCCATATCGACAACGACGGCGACGGTCGTCCGGATGTCACCTACCGGTTCGAATTCACCACCGAGATCACCAACCCGAACAGTTTTCTCTACAACACCGGTCCGATCGATTCACTGGACAGCAAGAACTGGAACCGGCGGCAGTTCTACAGCCTGACCAGGGTGGCCGACGGCCGCGAGCACCGGCTGGCGCACAAGCTGCCCTGCCCGCCGTGCAACGTCGGCCCGCTCTCCACCCCGAAGTACGCCGACCTGGTGCGGCAGGCCACCTACTCGCTCTCCACGGGGGAGCGGGTCTTCGCCGGGCAACGCGCCGACGGGTTCTTCGTCGACCTCGGGGCGATCTTCGACCTCGGCACGCTGCGGCCGTTCCAGCAACTGCACGTCGCCGGGAAGAAGATCTTCAAGGCCGAGGGGGAGCCGGTCAACGCCACCGACCGGATGAACGTGCACAGCATCGCGGTGCAGGTGCCCCTGGAGCGGGTGCGTCGGCGCGCCAACCGGTACGGTGCCGCCGATCGGGCGTCGGTGATCGGGGTGTGGACGTCGGCGTCGCGCCGGCAGGTGCGGGTGCTCGGCGACCGGGGCGGGGCGGACACCAGCACCGGCCCGTTCACCCAGGTCTCGCGGTTGGGCAATCCACTGTTCAACGAGGTCATCGTGCCGATGTCCAAGAAGGACCTGTGGAACTCGCTGCCGCCGTCGGAGGACAAGCGGTTCGCCCAGTTCGTCGAGCAGCCGGAGCTGGCCGCGTTGCTGCCGGCGCTCTACCCGGACGTCTTCCCCAACCTGGACAAGCTCACCAAGGCGAAGAAGGTCCGAGCCGACCTGATGGCGATCCTGCTCACCGGGGTGCCGGCCGGGCTGATCGACGGCTTCACCAACGCCACCGGTGAGGTGCAGGCCGACATGCTGCGACTGAACACGGCGATCCCGCCGACCAGGCGTCCGGACCGGTTCGGGGTGCTCGGTGGCGACCTGGCCGGGTTCCCGAACGGGCGGCGGGTCGGCGACGACGTGGTCAGCATCGCGCTGCGGGCCATCGCCGGGGTCACCGTCCCGCTGGTGGACAAGACGTTCCAACCGGACGCCGCGGCCGCCGCGGTCACCCCGGGGCTGAGCGCCGCCGACGTGACCGCGCCGTTCCTCGGAAACTTCCCCTACCTGGGTACGCCGTACGACGGGTTCAACAACCCGCCGGCGGCGTCCTGATCGGGGCGGGGGCGAGCGGATGCACGAGCACGCGTACGGGCCGTCGGAGACCGGGACCGTCGTCCTCGATCTGGGCGGCGACACCGGCGCCCTGATCGTCTACACGGGTCGGGATCTGCACGGCCGGGAGATCGAGATCAGTCGCGACGACGAACGGCGGGTGCACTCGGCGGTGCGTGAGCGTCGGGTGCGGGACGGCTCGTTCCACAGTGCGGTCTATCCCGATCTGCCGAGCGGAATTTATACCGTCTGGTGGGACGATCGTACGCCCGCCGGCACGATTTCTGTCCATGGTGGAGAGATAGCCGAGTTCGCCTGGCCCAGCAGCGGTTTCGGGGCCACTGACTGACCCCGCAGCACCGGTTTCACCACCGCGCCTCGTCCACAATGTGGACGAGGCGCGAGTGCTGTCCGCAGCTCGACGGGCGGTCTGCGCCGCACCGCGTTAACCTGTCCCCCACCAAGATCAGCTTAGGGGTGGAGGTCTCTGGTGCCGTCCGATCGGCGCCTCGTCGGAGAAGCGCCACGGCAGAAAAGTCGGGCAACTCGCCGGAGAGGGCGTTACTCGGCCGGGGTCTGAATCGATAGGGCAGGTTGCGAGGCTGGACGGCCCGAGTGGCCGACCGGGGGTGTCGGGAGGGCGACTCCATTATCAAGTTTGGCTTGACGGCGCACGCATTACACGCGTGTAATTTGAATGGGGTTGTTCGCACGGAACGCAACAAAACGGGACCGGACGGACAAGCACGCCTTTCGCGTGGGGGGTTGCAGCGGCGATGACGCCGGTGCGCGACAAGGAGGCATTTGATGGACGGCCAGCTTGAGGTGGCCGACCTGCTCGGAAACGCGCCGGAGTGGCAGGAGCGGGCGTTGTGCTCGCAGACCGACCCCGAGGCGTTCTTTCCCGAGAAGGGCGGCTCGACCCGTGAGGCGAAGCGGATCTGCTCGCGTTGCGAGGTCAAGACCGAGTGCCTCGAATACGCACTCGGTCACGACGAGCGGTTCGGCATCTGGGGTGGGCTCTCCGAGCGGGAGCGGCGCAAGTTGAAGCGGCGGGCCGCCTGAGCGGTGCGCGGGGCTGCCTGCGCGTCGTGAGGGGCCGCCTGCGTGGTTCGAGGGTCGAGGCGAGGGCTGCCTCAGCGGTGTGAGGGCTGTCTCCTATACACATCTGACGCTGCCGACGAACTCTAGGGTGTAGA